>JBJMQX010000102.1:0-13351 GCA_045802455.1 Phenylobacterium sp.
CGGCGAAGGCGCCGCCGCAGATGAACAGGATGTTGGTGGTGTCGACCTGCAGGAACTCCTGCTGCGGATGCTTGCGCCCGCCCTGCGGCGGCACGGAGGCGACGGTGCCTTCCATGATCTTGAGCAGCGCCTGCTGGACGCCCTCGCCCGACACGTCGCGGGTGATCGAGGGGTTGTCCGACTTGCGGGAAATCTTATCGACCTCGTCGATGTAGACGATGCCGCGCTGCGCGCGCTCGACGTTGTAGTCGGCCGACTGCAGCAGTTTCAGGATGATGTTCTCGACGTCCTCGCCGACATAGCCCGCTTCGGTGAGCGTCGTGGCGTCGGCGACCGTAAATGGCACATCGATGATTCGGGCCAGGGTCTGGGCCAGCAGGGTCTTGCCGGTGCCGGTCGGGCCGATCAGCAGGATGTTGGCCTTGCCCAGTTCGACGTCGTTGTTCTTCGTCGCGTGGTTGAGGCGCTTGTAGTGGTTGTGGACCGCGACCGAGAGCACCTTCTTGGCGTGGTCCTGGCCGATCACGTAGTCGTCGAGGACCTCACGGATCTCCTTCGGAGTCGGCACGCCATCCTTTGATTTAACAAAGGAAATCTTGTGTTCTTCGCGGATGATATCCATGCACAGCTCGACGCATTCATCGCAGATGAACACCGTCGGGCCCGCGATCAGCTTGCGGACCTCATGCTGGCTCTTGCCGCAGAAAGAGCAGTAGAGCGTGCTCTTCGAATCTCCGCTTGCGGCCTTGGTCATCGATCTTTCTCACTCTCTAGGCGACCCGGGGCCCTTGCAACCGGTCCCGTATCGCCCGACGGGGCGCTGGCGCCCATCAATGCAGAATACGTGCCGCGGGTTGTCTAAGTCTTGACATTCCTCGATCCCGCCCGGGATCACAAGCCTTGCCGCCAAGCAGCGACAATTGGCGGCGCGGCGCCCGGATCCTGGGCGCTGGACGATATTAGATGGGATTTGGCTCCAATGTCACAAGACCCGCCGATCCCTGATGAAAATTGCGGCGACACCCGAGCGGCGCGCCCGGTGGTCGCTTTCGACTTCGACGGCACCCTGACGGTCCACGACAGCTTCATGGCCTTCCTGAAATGGCGCACCACGCCGCTTCGCTGGATCTTGGGCCTCGCAAGGCTCGCGCCGGCCGCGCTTGCCTACCTGTTCCACCGGGATCGGGGCCGGATCAAGGCCGCCGCCGTGGCCGAGTTCCTGAAGGGACTGCCACGCGCCAGCCTGGAGGCGGAAGCCAACGCGTTTGCGGCGGCGTGCTCACGCAAGCTCCTGCGGCCGGACGCCGTCGCGGCCTGGAAGCGCTGGCGAGACGACGATGTGTGGCTGGCGATCGTCACCGCCTCGCCCGACGTGATCGTCGCCCCCTTCGCCCGCGAACTGGGCGCCGACGAGCTGATCGGCACCCGGCTGGCCATCGATGAGCAGGACCACGTCGTCGGCGCGTTCCTGACGCCGAACTGCCGCGGGCCGGAGAAGATCGCCCGGCTGAAGGCCGCGTTCGGCGACGACTTCGAGCTGAAGGCCGCCTATGGCGACACCGCGGGGGACCGCGAGATGATCGCCATGGCCGAGATCAAGGGCTACCGGGTGTTCAACGCGGAGCCGGCGGCATGAGGCACGCTCGAGACCAGGACCTGGACCGCATCGAGGCCCTGCTCGGCCGGGTGCGCGCCCTGCCCGGCCTCGCCGAGAAGAAGCGCGGCGTCTTCTACCGAAAATCCAAGTCCTTCCTGCACTTCCACGAAAATCCGAAAGGCATGTTCGCCGACCTCAGCGACCCCGACGAGCGGATCGACGTGACCAGCGAGGCTGGCCAGGCGGCTCTGATCACGGCCGTTAGGCTGCGCCTCAAGGTCTAGCCGACCAGGGCTCCAGCTGCCCGACGACGGAGAATGTTCGGTCCGCATGCACGGCCTCGAGGACGCCGTCCGCGATCTCGGCGTCGCTCAGCCAGCGCGAGCGGCCGGCCTCCACCCGAAAGCCCAGCACGACCTGACGCAGGCGGCAGTTGGGCAGGTCTTCGGCGGTCGCCGCCGCGGCCTGCAGGCGCTCGGGCCTGGCCGGGTCGGCGGTGGCGCTGCCAAGCACCTGGAAGAGACGCCCCGCGCGCCGGGGGCGTCCGACCCGTTCGGCCAGTCGGCGCACCGCGGGGATCTTCAGGGTGTGGAACCAGGCGATGGCCAGGTCCACGGGCCCGGAATCCTCGACGGCCTGCGCCAGAGCTTCGCCGAATGCCGCATCGTCGTAGTAGTTGCAGTCGTAGGGACGGGCTCCAGCGAGCCAGAACCGTTTGGCGTGGCGCGACAGGAGACTGAGCCGTCCGCCCTCCTCGGCCAGCGCCTCGCAAACCGGCGCCAGCATTCCGGACCCGCCCACCACCAGGAAGTGCGGACCGCGCCCGGCCATCGGACTACTCGGTGTCGCGCTTTTCCCAGACGTGGTCGACGATGCCCCACTCCTTGGCCTCGTCGGCGGTCATGAAGTAGTCGCGGTCCAGCGTCTCCTCGACCACCTCGATCGGCTGGCCGGTGTGTTTGGCGTAGATCTCGTTCAGCCGCTTCTTGGTCTTGATGATGTCCTCGGCGTGCCGCTCGATGTCGCTGGCCTTGCCCGAGAAGCCGCCTGAGGGCTGGTGGACCATGATGCGCGAGTTCGGCAGCGCGATCCGCTGGCCCTTCTCGCCGGCCATCAGCAGGAACGAGCCCATCGAGGCCGCCATGCCTAGGCAGAGCGTGATCACCGGGCTCTTGATGTACTGCATGGTGTCGTAGATCGCGAGGCCGCTGGTGACGATGCCGCCCGGCGAGTTGATGTACATCTGGATCTCCTTCTTCGGGTTCTCCGCCTCCAGGTGCAGCAGCTGGGCGCAGATCAGCGCCGCCATGCCGTCCTCGACCGAGCCGGCCAGGAACACGATCCGGTCCTTCAGGAGCCGGGAGAAGATGTCGTAGGCGCGCTCGCCGCGGCTCGTCTGCTCGACGACCATCGGCACGAGGCCAAGCGCGGTGGTGACAGGGTCACGCATTGGGGAGGTCCTTGTATAGAATTCGCGCGGGCCTGCCGAAAGCCCGCCGCCCTGGATATCGCGTGCCCCGCGCCGCGGCGCAAGGTGACCTGAGGCCACGCGCCGATTGCCGCTTGATCAGGGTTGCCGGACCGCCATGGTGCGGGCCGGGAAATGGAGGCGTCATGAGCCTGAAATCGATCGCGTTTGCAGCCCTCGCAGTCCTGGCCGCTTCTTCGGCGTCGGCGGCTCCGGCCAAGCCAGAGGCGAAGGACGCCAGGGTCTGGGCTGCGGCCGAGGCGGCGCGTCCCGCCCAGCTGAAGCTGCTGGAGCAGGTGGTGAACATCGATTCCGGAACCCGCGACATCGAGGGCGGCCGCAAGGTCGCCGCGATCCTCGCCGAGCGGCTGAGGGCCATGGGCTGCACGGTCGAGAGCGTGAAGGCCGAGGCGCCGGACCTGCCCGACAACACGGTCGCGACGCTGAGGGGGGACCGGCAAGGGCCGCATCCTGGTGATCGGCCACATCGACACCGTGTTCGGTCCGGGCACAGTGGCGAAGCGGCCGTTCCGCATGGACCCGGAGCGCGCCTATGGCCCTGGCGTGTCGGACGAGAAGGGGGGCGTGGTCGAGGGGGTCTATGCGCTGCAGATCCTGCACGACCTCGGCTTCACCGACTTCAAGCAGATCGTCTTCCTGATCGAGACCTCCGAGGAGGGCGGCTCGCCAGGATCGCAGGGGCTGATCAAGAAGCTCGTGGCCGATGCGGACGTGGAGCTGAACCTGGAGCCCGGCGACACGCCCGACGTGCTGACCGTCTGGCGCAAGGGGGCGGTCGCCACGCATATCGACGTGCGCGGCCGCGCCGCCCACGCCGGCATCGCCCCTCAGGAGGGCCGCAACGCCGCCACCGAGCTGATCCACCAGATCGCCGCGGACGACGTGTTCCCGAAGACCGGCGACGGGATCACCTTCAACCTGACGCGTCTGGAGGCCGGAACGCGGGACAACATCATTCCGGAAGGCGCCTCGGCCACCTACAGCCTGCGCATCCGCGAAAAGTCCGACCTGCCGAAGGTGATGTCGGTGCTGGAGAAGAACGCGCAGACGACGGCGGTGCCGGACACCACGGTCAAGGTCTGGCATCAGGAGCCGTTCTTTCCGCCGCTCGCCAGCAACCCGGGCACCGATGCGCTGGCCGCCCGCGCCGAGGCGATCTACGCGGGCATCGGCAAGACCATCACCCGCGGCGGCAACGGCGGCGCGTCGGAGTCGGCGCTGGCCTATGAGGGCGGCATCCCGGCGCTGGACGGCCTCGGGCCGGCCGCGGGCGGTTTCCACGCCGACACCGAATACCTGCTGCTTGGCTCGCTGACGCCGCGGCTATACCTGCTCACCAAGCTGATCCAGGAGCTCGGCCACCAGCCGCCGCCTCGGTTGAAGTGAGCGGCCACGCGGTCAGGCCGCGATCCGCTCCAGCCACTCCTTGAGCACGCCGACCACCTGTTCCCCGGGTGCATAGCCGCGGGTGACCACGCCATAGACGCCGTCCTCGTTAGGGCCGGCGACCAGGGTCGGGAAACCGGTGACGCCGGCGCGCTGGGAAATGGCGTAGTCGCGCCAGGTCTCCTGCTTGGCCTCCTCGGTGTTCCACGCTTCCAAGAACGGCTCACGGTCCAGGCCCAACTCCTCGGCGATCTCGCCCAGGGTCTCGGCGCGCGTCACGTCCCGGCCCTCGGCGTAGAAGGCGCGCTGGGTGCGGCCGAGGAAGGCGGCGGCCATCTCCTCGCTGTCGCGCCGGGCCACGATCACCGCGCGGGCCGCCGGATCGGTGTCGTAGACGAAGCCCGGCGCGGACATACCGGCGCCGTTGAACGGCAAGCCGGTCGCCTCGTGGACGTGTGTCCAGTGGTCGCCGACCTCGAGCTTGGCCTCCTCGGTCATCGACTCCTCCGTGCCTGGGCGCAGCCCGCCCATCACCACGCGGATCGGAAGGGCTCCGCCGAAGGTCGTGCGGATCTGCTCGATGACCGGCGAGAAGCCGTAGCACCAGGAGCACATCGGGTCCGAGAAGTAGATCAGGTGGGGCGTGGCCATCGCGAACCTCCGCGCGTCAGCATTGCAGGTGGAGAACGCGCGGTCACCACCTGGCGCTTCACCTTTCCGCTCAGGCGGGCCAAATACCGCCCATGCCGCACGATCATTCCGAGCACGATGACCATCACGACCATGGCCAGGAGCCGCCCTCGGACACGGCGCTCAGGGTCAAGGCCCTGGAGTCCGTGCTGGTCGAGAAGGGCCTCGTCGATCCGGCTGCGCTGGACGCCATCGTCGACCACTTCGAACACAAGGTCGGCCCCCGCAACGGCGCGCGGGTGGTCGCCAAGGCCTGGGCGGACCCGGCCTATCGCGAGCGGCTGATGGCCGACGCGACGGCGGCCATCGCCGAGCTCGGCTACATGGGCCGGCAGGGCGAACACATGGTCGCGGTCGAGAACACGCCGCAGGCCCACAACATCGTCGTCTGCACCCTTTGCTCCTGCTACCCGTGGCCGGTGCTGGGCCTGCCGCCGGTCTGGTACAAATCCGCGCCCTACCGCTCGCGGGCGGTGATCGACCCGCGCGGCGTGCTCGCCGAATTCGGGACCGAGCTTCCTGACGAGATCGAGGTCCGCGTGTGGGATTCCACAGCCGAGATACGCTACCTGGTTATCCCGGAACGGCCGCCCGGGACCGAAGGTCTCGACGAAGACGCACTGGCCGCGCTCGTCACCCGCGACGGGATGATCGGGACCGCACGTCTGTGAACAGCATCCACGACATGGGCGGCATGGCCGGCATGGGGCCGATCGCGCCGGAGGCCGACGAGCCCGTCTTCCACCACGCCTGGGAAGGCCGGGTGCATGCCCTGACCGCCGCCACGCCAATCCCCCGCAGCAACATCGACGCCGGCCGCCATCAGCGTGAGCTGATCCCGGCCGCCGAGTACCTGGCGATGAGCTACTACGAGAAATGGCTGCGCGGCTTCACCGAGCGGCTGTTGGACCAGGGCGTGGTGAGTCGCCGGGAGCTGGAGACCGGCCGCGCCGACCCCGCTGCGCCGAAGGCCACGCCGACAGTAGGTCCGGCGGATATTCCCGGCATCATGAGCCGACCGGGCTCGTACCTGCGCGATGGACCGGCTCCTCGGTTCGCGGTCGGCGATAGGGTGCGGGCGCGCAATCTCAACCCGGCGGGACACACGCGCCTCGCGCGCTACGTCCGCGGCCGCAAGGGCGTCATCGAGGCCTTTCGCGGGATCCACGTCTTCCCCGATACGAATGCCCATTTTCGCGGCGAGGACCCACAGCCGCTCTATACGGTCAGGTTCACGGCCCGCGAACTCTGGGGACCGAATGCGAACCCGCGCGACAGCGTCTCGCTGGACCTCTGGGAGCCTTATCTTGAGCGCGCCTGACCTGTCCTCATTGCCCCGCCTGCCGCGCGATGCCGAGGGCCCTGTGTTCGCCGAGCCCTGGCAGGCGCAGGCTTTCGCGCTGGCTTTGCAGCTTCACGAACAGGGCGCCTTCACGTGGCCGGAATGGGCCGCGGCGCTCTCGCTGCGGCTGGCCGCGGCTGGCCCGAAGGACGATGGCGCGCACTACTACGACCACTGGCTGGCGGCGCTGGAGGACCTGGTCACCGGCAAGCAGATGGCCGACGCCACAGCGCTCGACGAGCGCAAGCGCGCCTGGGCCGCCGCCTACGCGCGCACCCCACACGGTCGGCCTGTGGAACTCTAGCGCATTCCGTCGACCGAACGTGCCTTCAAGGGAACTTTTGGCGCGTTTTCACGCTCAAGCTGCGACACGCCAGGGAACGGTGGAATGGTTCAATACGCGGTGACGCTGAAGGACGGTGACTGGACCGTTTTCAAGGATGGCGCTCCGCTGGAGCACGCCCTGACCCGCTCGGCCGCGATCCAGCGGGCCAAGGACCTGGCCTTCGACGCCGAAGAGCGCGGCGAGACCGTGGAACTGCTCATCCAGGGTTACTACGGCGACATGACCCGCAAGGTGACCGGCGGCGCGGCTGACGACTAGCCGACTGAGGCCTAGCTGCGCCGCATCGCCGCCTTCGCCTCGCGCTTGGCGCGGGCTTCGGCCTTGGCGGCCGACTTGCGATCCTTGCGCTCCTGGCGCTTCAGCTCCAGCTGAGCCTGCTCGTCGTTCTCGAAGGCGAGCCGCTTGGATTCGGCCTCGGCTTCGGCGCGCAGGCGCGCGGCTTCCTTGGCTGCGGCGCGCTTGGCCCGGACCTCCTCGATCTCACGCGCCTTGCGTTGCGCGCGAGTCTCGAACACCTCCGGCTTCACGGTGGGCTTGGGCTTGAACTTCTCGAGCAGGGCTTTGCGGGCTTCAGCCTGGGCTTCCAGCCGTTCGCTGAAGCCCCCGATCTTGGTCTCTCTCATCACGACTTTCGAATAGGGGTCTGTCGGGAAATCGTCAGGCGAGGAGAACCCGCCCGGCGGTCTTGGGTTGCCGGCGATCAGCCGACGATGTCGCTCTCGTTGAAGAATTGCGCGATTTCGATGGCGGCGTTCTCGGCGCTGTCCGAGCCGTGCACCGAATTCTCGCCGACGTTGTTGGCGTAAAGCTTGCGGATCGTACCCGGCGCGGCCTGCTCCGGGTTCGTCGCGCCCATCACCTCGCGGTACTTCGCGACGGCGTTGTCCCCCTCCAGCACCTGCACCACCACCGGGCCCGAGGTCATGAACTCCACCAGTTCGCCGTAGAACGGCCGCTCAGCGTGGACTTCGTAGAACTTGCGCGCCTGCGCGTCGGTCATGCGGATGCGCCGCTGCGCCACGATGCGCAGGCCGGCGTCCTCGATCACCGCATTGATCTTGCCGGTGAGGTTACGCTTTGTGGCGTCCGGCTTGATGATCGAGAAGGTGCGTTCGTTCATGAGGGCCTGTGGTCTCTCTGGAGGTCTCGATAAGTGGGGAGCCGCGCGGCGCACCGCGAGGGGACCGGCTCTATAGCCGCACCTTTTGCGCTCGCCAAGGCGCTCTGCTATGGAGCGCGCCGGTCAGGCGTCGGCGCGGCTCAAAATTCAGCCCTGATCATTCCCTTCAATCGCAGGTCCGGCGAGCGCTGGTCCGCGCCCTTCCCGCTCGTTTCCATGCTTCAGATCAAAGACCTCGTTTTCGACGCCTGGGGCCGCCGGTTCTTCGACCGAGCGACGGTCACCCTGCCCAAGGACGCGAAGGTGGGCCTGGTCGGCCGCAATGGCGTCGGGAAGTCTACGTTTTTCAAGCTGATCCTGGGCGAGCTCGTGCACGGCTCGGGCGAGATCGGCCTGCCGCGCGCGGCGCGCATCGGCTCGGTGGACCAGGAGCATCCGGCGACGCCGGTCCCGCTGCTCGACACCGTCCTTGCCGCCGACGTCGAGCGCGCCTCGCTGCTGGCGCGGCTGGAGGACGCCGACCCCGAGCATATGGGCGAGATCTACGACCGCCTGATCGAGATCGATGCGGACCGGGCGCCATCGCGTGCGGCCGAAATCCTGGCCGGCCTGGGGTTTTCGAACGCCGACCTCGGGCGGCCGATGGCGGAGTTCTCAGGCGGCTGGCGCATGCGCGTCGCGCTGGCCGCATCGCTGTTCGCCGAGCCCGACCTGCTGCTGCTGGACGAGCCGACCAACTATCTGGACCTCGAGGGCGCGCTCTGGCTGGAGGCGCGGCTGCGCAAGTACCCGCATACGGCCATCGTCATCAGCCACGACCGTGAGCTCCTGAACAACTCGGTCGACCACATCCTCCACCTGAAGGACGGGCGCCTCGACCTCTATCCGGGCGGCTACGACAGCTTCGAGATGCAGCTGACCGAGAAGCTGCGGCTGCAGGAGGCCATGCGCGTCAAGATCGAGGCCCGGCGGGCTCACATGCAGTCGTTCGTCGACCGCTTCCGCTACAAGGCGTCCAAGGCCGTCCAGGCGCAGTCCCGGCTCAAGATGATCGCCAAGCTCCCGCCGGTGGCCGCGGTGATCGAGGAGCGGGTGACGCCCTTCACCCTGCCCTCGCCCGAACGGCCCCTGCCACCCCCGCTCATCCGCCTCGAAGAGGCCGCGGTGGGTTACGGCGGGCCGCCGATCCTGAAGAAACTGAACCTGCGGCTGGACATCGACGACCGCATCGGCCTGCTCGGCGTCAACGGGGCCGGCAAGTCAACCTTCGCCAAGCTGGTGGCGGGCGCGCTCGGGCTCGAGACCGGCCACCTGCACCGCAGCGGCCGGCTGCGCGTAGGCTGGTTCCACCAGCACCAGATCGAGGCCATGGACCCAACCGACACGCCGCTGGAGATCATCCGCCGGGCGCTGCCGGAGGCCAGCGAAGCCCAGCGGCGCTCTAAGCTCGCCCAGTTCGGATTGGGCTACGAGAAGGTCGAGACCACAGTCGCCAACCTCTCCGGCGGCGAGCGCGCACGTCTGCTGCTCAACCTCGTCGCCATGGAGGCGCCGCACCTGCTGATCCTCGATGAGCCGACCAACCACCTGGATATCGACTCGCGGCGCGCGCTGCTGGACGCGCTCAACGACTACGAGGGCGCGGTGATCCTGATCACCCACGACCGCTCCCTGATGGAGCTGGTGGCCGACCGGCTGTGGCTGGCGGCTGACGGGACCATAACGCCGTTCGATGGCGACCTGGAGGACTACGCCCGTTTCGTGCTCGACCGCGCGCGGATGGCCGCTCGCGCGCCCAGCCAGGTCGCAACGCCGGAGCCCGCGAAGCCCACGCCGCCTCCCCCCGTGCGGGCTAAGGTTCCGACCGGGCCGGCCCGGCGCCGTGCAGAGGCCGCCGAGGCCGCACTCGCCCGCGCCACGGCGGCGCTGGCCGACATCGACCGGGCGCTCACCGACCCCGTTGTCTTCGCGAAATCGCCGGCGAAGGCTGCGGAGCTGGGCCAGCGGCGGCAGGCGGCGCAGCGCGCCGTCGAGGCCGCCGAACAGGAGTGGCTGGCCGCACAGGAAGCCTACGAGGCGCTGACCGCCTCGTCCTGACGGACGTCAGGTGATGTGCTTGGGGCTGATCGGGTCCGAGCCGGGGAAGGTCTCCTCCAGGGCTTCGTCCAGCAGGGCCTCCTGGCGGTCGCCCGCTTTCTTCTCCTTCTCGGCCATATGGTCGTGCTTCTCGCCGTCCTTCAGCGGTTCGGCCTCTCGGGCGTGCGGGACCTCGATATGGCGGTCCTCAGCCACCGGCGCGGCCTCGACGGCCATGTCGGCGGTGGCGCCGCTGCACCCGTGGGTGAAGGCGCGTTTGGCTTCGTCTTCGCTCTGCGGGCGGGCCATGGTGGGCTTCCTCTCGGTTGTCATTTGAAAACCCGCAAGGCGAGGCTTCGGTTGCCAGCTATTTCTTCTCCAGCAGGAGCTGGCCCTCGCGCTTCAGCGTGCCTTTGACCTTGTTCGCGAGCATCGCCAGGAAGCCGGGCAGCAACACCTCGACGGTCACCTGCGTCTCGCCTGCGGTGACGTAGCCGGAGACCGCCTGGCCGAAAGAGGTGAGCGAAAAGTTCAGCTTGTCCCCCTGCCAACTGCGCTCGACCGCCCCCGCGGCGTTGCCCAGGTGACGCGCGAAGTCGGCGAACCCCTGGTCGATGCGCCGCCGCGCCTCGGCGGCCCCCAACTGATGCGGAATGGTCACGGTGACGGGCTGGCTCATGGTTGCAGAACGACCACAGACGAGGAGCAGGTTCCGGCGAGAGCTCCGCAGGTCACCCTGCTGGATCCCGACGCGGCTAGAGGAAGGTCCAATGGCCGTGGCCGCGGTCGCGGACCCTGAGGTTGTTCTGGACGTGCCGGATGCCGTCCATGTCGGCGACGTCCTCGATGCGGCGCTTGTCGGCCTTGTGCCGGACCGTGCCGTTCAGCGTCACCTCGCCATCCTCGACGATGACGTCCACGTCGCGCAGGTCAAGACCACGCTCGTCCTCCAGCCGCTCGACGATCACCGCCCAGAGCACCCGGTCCGAGGGTCCGCGCCGCCGGCGCTGGTGGCGGGTCTCGACCCGGTCGTGACGCGGGTGGGCGCCGAAGAAGTCGCCCGCCCGGTCCATCCAGGAACGCGGCTGCTCGTCGCGCCGATAATCGCCTTCGTCCATCCGCCGTGCGTACTCTCGGTCGTCCTCGGAATAGCGGCGGTAGGCGCGCCGCTCGCCTCGGTCGTAGCCATAGTCGCTGGAATAGTCGGCCTGACCGTAGTCTTCAGTGCGAGGGCGGATATCCTCCTCGGCCCGGTAGCCGGTCCGCCGGCGCGAGTCGTAGGCGTAGGCCTCTGAATAGTCGGCCTGTCCGAAGTCGTCGCGGTCGGCCAGCCGCTCGCGGCGGCGCTCGTCCTCGCGGTCCTGCCAGTCTTCCCGGGCCATGATCCGCCTCCTTGATGCCAGTGGGTCCCGTTCATTGGGCCACGGGCGCAGAACCTTCGCCGTGGACTTCGGTTCCCGCATGAGCCAGGGAACCCGCGACACCTTCGCGGCCTGTCTCGCGGGTCCGACTCAAGGAAAGCTCGCCCGCCGTGCCCGACGCCGACGAGACCGCGCCCCCAGAACCTGTCGAAGCCGAGCTGGCCGCATCGATTCCGCGGGGCTCGGGGCGGCTCGCGCGCGTCCGCCGCGCCGCCTTCCGGGTAATCCCGGTGTTGCTGCTCATCGCCGCCGGCTGGGTGCTTTGGCGCGAGTTCCACAAGCTCTCGTTCGCCGACGTGATGCATTCGATCGCCGGCTGGGGCGTGACGGCCATCGTGCTCGCCCTGCTGCTCTCGGCCGCGAGCTTCATACTTATGGGCGTCATCGAGTGGGTCGGCCTTCGCTGGACGGGCGCCGACGCTCCGCTCCGCGCCGTGGCCCTGGGCTCCTTCCTGGCCAACGCCATCGCCCACGCCCTGGGCGCGAACATGCTGATCTCCGGCGCCATACGCGCGCGCACCTATGACCGCTACGGGGTAAGCCTGACGCAGGTGGCAGGCGCGACCGTATTCGCCGCCGTTTCGTTCGGCGTGGGCCTGGCTGCGCTTTCAGGTGGGGGCTTGCTGCTTGCTTCGCCGGCCGAGCTCGACGCCACCGCCATCACGCCACTGGTCGCCCGGGCCGGCGGGGCGGCGCTGGTGGCGGCGTCGCTGGGCTACATCGCCCTCTGCGCCCTACGCCGGCGGCCCTTCACCGCCTTCGGGCGCAGCCTCACCCTGCCCCGCGTGCGCGACGCCATTGCCCAGCTCGTGCTGGGCCTCGTCGACAACGCCATCGCCGCGGCGATCCTGTGGATCCTGCTGCCGGCGGCCGGCCCCAGTTACGTGACCTTCGTGGGGGCCTACGCCGTGGCCTGCATCGCCGGCCTGATCTCTTCAGTACCGGGCGGCGCGGGTGTCTTCGAGAGCGCGATGGCCGCCCTGCTGCCCGGCGTGGACGCCGCCGCGCTGGCCGCGGCCTTCCTGGGCTATCGGCTGGCCTTCTACCTGCTGCCGCTGATCCTGGCCTTCCTGGCGCTGGCGATCGACTGGTATCGCCACCGGTCGGTTTAGCGGCCCTCGCGCAACCGCCGCAGCTCGGTCTCCACCGCACGCTCGCGAACGTCCCCGGCGAAGTGGTAGACGGCCACGAAATGCGCCGCGAGGCCCAGGCCCCAGCCGATGATCGGCCAGATAGCCCAGAAGTAGCCGTTCGGCGTCTGTATGAGGTTGATCGCCACCAGGCCGGCGTTGACCAGCACATAGGCGATCACATGGGCGCGGAAGCTCAGCTTGAGGTCGGCGCGGCGCTCGGCGCGGCGGCGCAGGTCCACATCGTCGGTCATGATCCCTCCCGATCCGCCGGCAGCATAGGCTGGCGACGCCGCGAAGGCGAACGGGGCGCGACCGGCGTCCGTGATCAGAGCGGCGTCGCGGGCTCGATAGTGACGCTCTCGCCACAGCCGCAGGCGTCGGTCTCGTTCGGGTTGCGGAACACGAACTTCGCAGCCAGCCGCGTCGTCTCGTAATCGATCTCCGTGCCGATCAGGAACAGCACCGCCTTGGGCTCGACGAGGATGGTGACGCCCTTGTCTTCGACAACCTCGTCCAGCGGGCCGGCGGCCTCGGCATACTCGAGGACGTACTCCTGACCCGCGCAGCCGCCGTTCTTCACGCCGACGCGCAGGCCCGCGTAGGGCTTCTCCGCCTTGCCCATGATCTCGCGCACCCGCTCGGCGGCGCGCTCGCTGAGCGTGATCACCTTCGGCCGGGGGCGCCGCGTGCGGGGTTGTTGGGTGATGTTCAGGTCGTCGGCCATTAGAACATGTTCAGCTGCAGCTTGGCC
>JBJMQX010000103.1:0-6057 GCA_045802455.1 Phenylobacterium sp.
GAAGATGGCCGAGGACCTGACCGAGTACATGCACGAGCAGGGCCTGCGGGTCCGCTACATGCACTCCGACGTCGACACCCTGGAGCGGATCGAGATCATTCGCGACCTGCGGCTCGGCGCCTTCGATGCGCTGGTCGGCATCAACCTGCTGCGCGAGGGCCTGGACATCCCCGAGTGCGGGCTGGTCGCGATCCTCGACGCCGACAAGGAGGGCTTCCTGCGCTCGGAGACCTCGCTGATCCAGACGATCGGCCGGGCGGCGCGCAACGTCGATGGCCGGGTGATCCTCTATGCCGACACCGTCACCGGCTCGATGGAGCGCGCGATGGCCGAGACCAAGCGCCGGCGCGAGAAGCAGGAGATCTGGAACGCCGCGCACGGGATCACGCCGGAGAGCGTCAAGAGCCGGATCAAGGACATCCTGGCGAGCCCCTACGAGAAGGACCGCGTCACCGTGCCGGCCGGCGTCGCGGAGGACGGCGGCAAGCCGTTCCTGGGCGACAACTTCAAGGCCACCCTCAAGGACCTCGAAGGCCGCATGCGCGCGGCGGCGTCGAACCTGGAGTTCGAGGAGGCCGCCCGGCTGCGCGACGAGATCAAGCGGCTGAAGATGCTCGACCTCGAGTTCGCCAACGAGCTGCTGACCGGCGAGGGCCAGCAGGTCGACCGCTCCGCGCCGAAGCGCGTGCGCGCCGAAGCCAAGGCCGAAGCCGACGAGCGCTTCCGCAAGGCGCGGCTGGGACGCCGGCGCTAGGGGCCGTAGCGCGCAATCCAGTTCTTCTTAGAGCTGAGAGCTTCTTATGCGCGCGGAATTGGTTGTGCAGCTGGGTTCGCCCGCTCCAACCCTATTCACTTGTGAAAGACCGGTGTTCCTGGTTTGTCCACGGTAGCACGCCGCTCGGCGGACCCTCGCAGACTATCGACCGAAAAATGGCAGGGCTTCAGGAGCAGCCCCGTAGGTCCGCGAGGGTGGTCCGCTAGAGCTGGTCGGGCGGCGCGGCGGGCTCGGCGTGGGCGGCGGCCCTTTCGGCGGACTCGGCCAGGGACTGCCAGGCGCGGGCGATCTCCAGGAGCTGGGCGCGGTCGGCGTGCGAGGCGGCGCGGCGCGCCAGCCGCTCGGCGTCTGCTGCCCCGTCCCGAAGCTCACTCGGCGTACGCATGAGGCCTCAGGCTTACGCCGCGGGCGATCCGGCGGCGAGTCAAATTTAACTTATGATAAGAACAAGCTGGGCCGCACACCCAATGCGGAACGCCGCATCCGTTCGCGCCTTCCACTTCCGGATGGCGGCATGAGCAAGCGTTACAAGCTGGTGGTCTATGTGCCCGAGACGCACGCGGATGCGGTGCGCGAGGCGATGGGCGGCGCCGGCGCCGGGCGGATCGGAAACTACACCCACTGCACGTTCACGGTACGCGGGACGGGCCGCTTCCGCCCCGAGGCGGGCGCGAAGCCGGCGGTGGGCGAGGTGGGCGGGCTGGAGGCGGTCGCCGAGGAGCGGATCGAGACGGTCTGCGAGGCCGACGTGCTGCGCCCCGTGCTCGACGCGATCCGCCAGGCGCATCCCTACGAGGAGCCGGCGACCGACGTCTATCCGATCGAGGTGATCTGAGCCGGAGCCGGGCCCTACTCCTCCAGTCCCGCGCGGAGACGGTAGACGGTGGCGGTGACGGCCAGCCAGAGGACGCTGCCCAGCGCGTGCATCGGCGCGCCCCAGGGACCCGCCACCGGGCTGTGCAGGCCGTAGATGCCGAGCGCGATGTCGGCGGCCAGGGCCGCGCCGAAGATCAGCGGCAGCATCAGCAGGATGCCGGCGAACAGCCAGGCGATCCTGGCGCCCATCATCGCGTTCCAGGCGCGGCCGGCGCTCATCTGCGGGTCCTGCACCGCCACGCCCGCCGGCCAGATCAGCAGACGCAGGTAGAAGTAACAGAGCGCCACCAGCGCGCAGACGCCGCCCAGCGCGGTCGCCACCACCAGCGGAATGTCGCCGCGGACCTCCCAGGCCAGCACCGTCGGGGCGAAGAGCGCCAGCGGCGCGGCCGAGGCCGCCAGGTAGATGGCGGTGAAGCCCAGGAGGCCGCGGTCCGGCCGCCAGGCGGGCGCGCCGTAGCCGATCAAGGCGCGCAGCAGCATGCCCAGCACCAGGCCGTCGGCCAGCGCCCGCGCGCAGAGCCACGCGCCGTGCCGGCCGAAGTCGGCCAGGCTCTCGCCGCCGTGGAACTCATAGCCCTCGCCCATGGCGAAGCCGTAGCGCCAGGCCACGGTCCTGACGGCGGACTCCACGATGGCCAGCGCCAGCACATAGGGCCAGATCACCCGCAGCCGCTCCCAGAGCAGCAGCGCCGCGCGCCGCGCCACGCCGATCGGCTCCAGATCCTCGGTGCGCCCCTCGAACGCCGTCATGCCCAGCGACATGCGCGTCTCCCATGATTGTCCGGGCGCGAGGCTGCGCCCGCGAACGCCGGTGGGTCAAATTAGGGATGTGTCATGTTGGGACGGAACGCCCCCCCGGTTAACCCTGCACCGTGTCCGCCGCGCACCACTGTCCCGGCATCCGGCGCCGTTCGTGCATCGGGGGTGGAACCTGGGCTGTCGGTTGTACGTAACCGATACAGCGCCAGGGAACCGAGGCCTCCCGTCTGCAGGGTCATAGTGACCTTGCGGGGGTCCCGAATAAGCTGGGGCGACCAACTTGAGGTATCACCGTATGAGCCCGTCACTGAGCGTGGTGGCTGACAACGACCTCCACACCGCCACGAGCGGCAAGTCCGAAACCGTGGCCGAGCGCGTGCGCCGGCTGCAGGCCGAGGCCAAGCAACTGGCCAAGGACCACATCCATTCGCTGACCGAGGCGATGATCAACGTCGAGCAGATGGCCGCCGAGATCGCCGAGGGCGGCGACGCCTATCCCCCGGGCGTGCGCGACCTGGCCCGCCGCTTCGTCGAAGACTGCGAAGCCCGCGTCCAGACGCTGGAAGCCATCGTCGCCCGCACCTGAGGCGGACGGCGAGACTGCGGCCGGCCCCGCGGGGCCGGCCGGCAGCTCCAGGCGCGCGTTGGCGCGTTCACTTCTTCCGATCGTTCAGGCCCACGTCGCTTTCGGGACCGAAGGCACAGCGGCCTTGAGTTACGGCGTTATCGTCGGTGAAACATCGGCGGCGGCCTGTCGTCGCACCTGAGGCCGTGGGGCGTCCTCAGTCCCGATCCGCAGCCAACAATGGCCTTTCGCGTTCGCGCCGGCCCACGATCCGCTCCCCGCACCAGATGGCGACGTACGCGCAGCTCAGATGTTCATTGAGCAAGGTGGCGGCGCGACCAGCGGCCTCAAGGTCGTCGGCAAGCTCGAAGGTCTCGAAGCTGGCCGACGTGCCGTCCCGGTTACAGAAGTAGAAGGTGTAGAGAGCCATGGGCGCCCCCGCGCGACGGAACACTATGGCCACGGTTAACGGGTGGCGTCCGTCGTCAAGAAGACTCGCCTGTCAGGATGCGTCGGCAACGGCGGTCGTCAGCTATCGACGACATCCGCCCCTTGCTGACGCTCAGGGCCACTACACCGCCTCCTCGGCCGCTACCTCATTCGATGCCGGAACTAGGTTCTTCAGGCCCCGTTTGGATGCCCTGGGCCTGCGGCCACACTTGGAGGTACCTATGAAGACTCTCACCACAGCGTTCGCAGTGACTTCACTTCTTGGGGCTGTGGCCGGTAGCGCCGTGGCGCCGACCGCGGCAAGCGCCCAACCGGTCGAGCACAGCTACGTGGCATGCAACCAGTACGGCGAGTGCTGGAGAGTGCATGACGTGTACGCCTACGGACCTTCGGCGCCGATCACCTATTACAATTCCGATTGGTATGACACCCACCGGACAGACGAACATGTGCACTGGCTCCCCGATCCCACCAACGATCGCGGGTATTACGATCGGGAGGGCCATTGGCGCTCAGATCCGGCCGCCCGGGCTGTGAAGGGCGGACTGACGGGCGCCGGCGTCGGCGCGGCCATCGGGTGTCTTGTGACGCTGCCCATCGGGTGCGCGCCCGGCGCGGCGACGGGGGCCGCTGTGGGTGGTGGCGCGGGCGCCGCCGTCGGCGCAGGCACAACGCCCCCGCGCTAAGGCCTGAGCACTGTTAGTCCTGACGCGCCACCGCCCCAAGGTCGGTGGCGTTGTCATGTCCGCAAGCCACCCTTGTCGGAAGTCCAAGATGTCGCTTTCCGGTCCGTCGCCCGGCGCGTCCGTCGAGTACACGAGGTCGGCAGCCAACAGTCCTTCATGCCCATGCTGGGCTAAGACGCCTTGTGTGCAGGAGGGAGGTCCAGCGGGCTGGGCTGCCGCGAAGCCAGGTCTCGCCAGATGCGGGCAATGGCCTCATACGCCTCACGCTCCTCGGGCGTGCGGGCTCGGGCTATCCAGCCCTCAACCTCTTTCAGGCGGTCGCGGTAGTCCCCCGGCATGACAGGGTCAGGTTACGCCCGTTAACCCAGACGACTGCCAACATTTGTTGGTTCTAGCTGAGCCGCCACAGGATACCTGCGTGCCGGCTCTGGCACGGCGCCCCTGCGGGTAGGTTGATCGGGGCGGCCGGCTCGTCGCTTGGGACGAGGCGGCAAAGGGCCCTCAGGCGTTGGGACGATATGAGCCACGAACGGGACGAACACCGCCGAACTGCTGGGCCGCGTAGGCTTCGCATTCGTCGGGCCTACCCCACCAGATCCCCGAACTCCTTCGAGCGCTTCAGCCAGGCGGCGGCGTAGCCGCAGATGGGGGTGATGCGGAGCTGCCTGGCGCGGGCGTCGGCGGCGAGCGCGGCCATCAGGCGCCCGGCGGCGCCGGAGCCGCGCAGGGCGGGCGGGCTTTCGACGTGGTCGATGTAGAGGCGCCCACCTGAGCGGCGGTAGTCGGCCCAGGAGGTCTGGCCCTGCTCGTCCATCTCGTAGCGTTGGCCGGTGTCGCGCAATTCGCCCATGCTCAAGCCTCTCCTTCGCGTCGCGCGGCCGATGGTCTAGCCTCGCTCCCTGTACAACTGCGCATTCGACGGGAGGGTTCAAGATGGGACGCAGGATCCTGGTTTGTGGCGTGCTTCTGAGTGGGGCGGCATTGGCGCTCGCGGGGTGCTCGAAACCGGCGGACAAGGCGGCGTCCGGCGCTCCGGCCGCGGGCAGCGCGGCCACGCCGGCGGCGGCTGTGGCTCCGGCCGGCCCGCCGGCGCCCAAGGCCGGCCTCTGGGAGCAGACCATCGCGTCTGACCAGATGCACCAGACGATGAAGATGTGCCTGGGCGAGCCGGCCGAGCAGAAGGCCAAGTGGTGGGGCGGCGACGCGCGCCATTCGGACTGCGCCGAGCAGCGGGTGACGCCCCGGGTCGGCGGCGGCTGGGACATCCATGCGGTGTGCCAAGGGCCGGACGGGACGAAGATCGCCACCGACGGCTCGGCGACCGGCGACTTCGGCGGCCACTACCACGTGGAGATGACCGCGGTGACCACGGGCTCGCCGATGCCGCAGGCCAACGGGGCGCACAAGATGGCCATCGACAGCGCCTGGAAAGGGCCCTGCCCGGCCGGCATGAAGCCGGGGGACATGGAGATGCCGGGCGGCATGCGGATCAGCACGGGCGGCGCCGGGCCGGCCGGGAGTTCCACCTCCACATCGATCGTCACCAAGTTCGACGCCAACCATCCGCCCAGCCAGGCCGACATCGCCAGGATGCGCGCCCAGGCGATGGAAATGGCCAAGTCGATGAAGGGCGAGGCGAAGTAGGGCGCTGAGCGGTCCGCGCCAACCTCCCCCGCGAAGCGGCGGGAGGGGGACCGCGCCCCGCAGAGGGCGTGGTGGAGGGGGCGAGCCTCAGGCTCGGCCGATCGATCGTCGTTGCTGAATCAGTTGATGGGGCCTGCCCCCTCCACCACTCGCTCTATGGCGAGCGGTCCCCCTCCCGCCATCGCTGCCGCGATGGGGGAGGTAGCCTAAGCCAGCTCGACCGCCATGGCGGTGGCTTCGCCGCCGCCGATGCAGAGGCTGGCGACGCCCTTCTTCAGGCCGCGGGCCTCGAGGGCGGC
>JBJMQX010000104.1:0-5047 GCA_045802455.1 Phenylobacterium sp.
GGAAGCCGGTCGTCTTCCAGTGCGGGTACGGCGCGTCGGGCCTGCCGCACCTGGGCACCTTCGGCGAGGCGACGCGGCCGACCATCGTGCGCAACGCCTTCCGCTCCCTGACCGAGGACGCCATCCCGACCCAGCTGATCGTGTTCTCCGACGACATGGACGGGCTCAGGAAAATCCCCGAGAACGTGCCCAACCGCGAGATGCTGGAGGAGGACCGCGACAAGCCGGTCACCAGCGTGCGCGACCCCTACGGCGAGCACGAGAGCTTCGGGGCGCACAACAACGCCATGATGCGCGCCTTCCTGGACGGCTTCGGCTTCGACTACACCTTCATGTCCTCGACCGAGACCTACAGGTCGGGCCGGTTCGACACGGTGCTGCTGCGCATCCTGGAGCGGTTCGACCAGGTCCAGGCGATCATGCTGCCGACGCTGGGCGAAGAGCGGCGGGCGACCTATTCGCCGTTCCTGCCGATCAGCCCGAAGACCGGCCGCGTGCTGCAGGCGCCCACCCTGGAGCGCCATCTCGACCGGGGCACGATCGTCTTCCCCGACGAGGACGGGACGCCGACCGAGGTCCCGGTGACCGGGGGCCACGTGAAGCTGCAGTGGCGTCCTGACTGGGCGGCGCGCTGGACGGCGCTGGAGGTCGACTTCGAGGCCTCCGGCAAGGACCTGATCGACAGCGTGCGGGTCTCCAGCCGCATCGTGAAGGCGCTGGGCGGCGAGCCGCCGGAGGTGTTCCACTACGAGCTCTTCATGGACGAGCTGAACCAGAAGATCTCCAAGTCCAAGGGCAACGGCCTGAGCATGGAGGAGTGGCTGCGCTACGGCACGCCGGAGAGCCTGGCCTACTACATGTACCAGTCGCCGAAGTCGGCGAAGCGGCTCTATTTCGACGTGATCCCGAAGGCCACGGACGAGTACCTGCAGCAGCTGGACGCGTTCAACCGGGCGCGGGCGGATGGCGGCAATGCGCCGGCGATCGACAACCCCGCCTGGCACGTGCACGGCGGCGCGCCGCCTGCGAAGGGCTCGCCGGTCAGCTTCTCGCTGCTCCTGAACCTGGTGTCGGCGGCGGACGCTTCGACCAAGGACATCCTCTGGGGGTTCCTATCGCGCTACCTGCCGGGCGCGACTCCTGGGAGCGAACCGCTGCTCGACCGATTGGCGGGCTATGCGATCAACTACTACGAGGACTTCGTGCGGCCCGCGAAGCGCTTCCGCGCGCCAACCGCGCAGGAGCGCGCGGCGATGGACGCGCTGGCGGCGAAGCTGCGCGGCTTGCCGCAAGGCGCCGACGCCGAGGCGATCCAGAACGTGGTGTTCGAGGTCGGCAAGGACGCCGGCTTCGAGCCTTTGCGGGCGTGGTTCGCAGCCCTGTACGAAGTGCTGCTGGGGCAGCCGACGGGGCCGCGGTTCGGCTCGTTCGTTGCGATCTTCGGCGTGGAGCGCACCGTCGCCCTGATCGAGAAGGCCCTGGCCGGAGACCTCGTGGAGGCGTAGCGCGCCCGCCCCTCGTCGGGAACTTCGACCCCGTCGTCGATCCCCTCTGGATCGAGCTGGTCCAGCTGGTCGCCGAGGTCTGCGACCTCGATCTCCAGGTCGGCCACCTTGCCCTGCAGTTCCGCGACCTGGGCGACGGCCCGGTCGGCGCGGTCGGCGGCCTCCCGGGCGCTGTCGCGGCATCCCGCCAGCAGCGCGGCCAGGACCATCAAGAACACCGTACGCATGGCTTCCTCACGGGTTTGAGGCCCCGGAGCTTGCATGGCCGCCATGGCGTGGGAATCCGGGGAACACACCACCTTGCCCCCGCATGCGCCCGTCCTCCGGCCGCCCCTGCCTGCCCCAACCAAGGATGATGAACGCCGTTCGGCGACTTGCGCATCCGTTCGCCAGGCGGCACCGTGTCGGTATCGCCAGGGGGGACGCCGCGATGAAGCTCGAGGACCTGTTGCCATTCGCCGTGCCGGTGGCCTTCTTCACCTTCTGGGCAAGCGAGGTGCTGGTGAACCGGCTGGGCGGCGGCCGTCCGTTCGAGAAGGTCGGCGGCTGGGTGCTGGTGGGCGTCGGCTTCTTCCTGGTCACCATGACGATCAATGTGACCGCGCCGCTGTGGCTGCCGCCGGAGTGGATCGCCAGCCATCGGCTGATGGACATGACCCGGCTGGGCCTTTGGGGGGCCGTGCCCGCGTTCCTGCTGGGCAGCCTCGTCTCCTACTGGTTCCACCGCTGCGAGCATCGCTTCGACGCGATGTGGCGCGGCCTGCACCAGATGCACCATTCGATCGAGCGCGTGGACATGCCGGGCTGGGCGGTCGGCCATCCGCTGGAAGGCCTGGTCTTCACGGCGATCACCACGCTCGTCCCCATGTTCGTTTTCGGTATCGACCCCGTGGCTGCGGCGCTGGCGGGAACGGTGAGCACGGTCTTGAACATGGTGGAGCACTGGAACGTGCCGACGCCGCGCTGGCTTGGCTATGTCGTGCAACGGCCGGAGCAGCACTGCCTGCACCACGAGCGCGACGTGCATGCGCGCAATTACGGGGGCGACATCGTGCTCTGGGACATGCTGTTCGGCAGCTACGAGAACCCGCAGCGCTTCGATGGCAAGGTCGGTTTCGGCCACTCCTCGATCCGCGCCCTGCCGGCCATGTTCGCCTTCGCCGACGTGAACGTCCGCCGTTCCGACCAGCAGTAGGCGTTCCGCAGGGGTCCGGATCACCGGGTTACGCAAAGTGATCGCCGATCACCTTGACGTAAACGGAAACGTCGCTTTACGGTGTCAGGGAACAACTCGCGTCCAGGGAGGACCCCATGCCCACGGACCTGCGCCGGCCCCACCGCACCTTCACCATCCGGCAGCTGTGCCAAGAGTTCAAATGCACGCCCCGCGCCCTGCGCTTCTATGAGGACAAGGGCCTGCTGGCCCCGGCCCGCGACGGCATGAACCGGGTCTATTCCTACAAGGACCGGGCGCGGCTGCAGATGATCCTGCAGGGCAAGCGCGTCGGCCTGGCGCTGGCCGAGATCGGCGAGATCCTCGACCTCTACGAGGTGGACGACGGCGGCGCCCAGCAGGCGGCCAAATGCCTGCGCAAGTTCCGCGAACGGATCATGGCCCTGGAAAGCCAGAAGCTCGACATCGACGGCGCCATCGAGCAGCTGAAGGTGGGCTGCGAGGCGATGGAGAAGCGGCTCTCCGAGACCCGCCCCGACCTCCTGCCCCGCGCCGAGGCCTACGATCAGGTGTTGCGCCGCAGGCTCGACGGCGTCGAACATAGCGAAGCGAAATAGCCGCGCTTCCGCGTCGCGGCCGGAGACTAACCCGCGATGCCCTACAAGCCGCCTGTCCGCGACTACGCCTTCCTGCTGCGCGACGTGCTCGAGCTCGAGCGCTACGCCAACCTGCCGGCGTTCGCCGACGCGTCGATGGACACGGTCGACCAGATCCTGGAGGAAGCCGGCCGCTTCACAGGCGAGGTGCTGGCCCCGCTGAACAGCGTCGGCGACAAGGAGGGCTGCCACTGGCAGGCCGACTTCACGGTGAAGACGCCGAGCGGCTTCAAGGCGGCCTACGCGCAGCTGGTCGAGGGCGGCTGGCCGGCGCTGGGCGTCGACCCGGCCTATGGCGGGCAGGGCCTGCCACACGTGGTCAACCTCGCCTTCTCCGAGATGAGCTCGGCGGCGAACATGGCCTTTTCCATGTACCCGGGCCTGACGCACGGCGCCTATTCCGCGATCCTGGCCGGCGGCTCCGACGAGCAGAAAGAGCTCTACCTGCCGAAGCTCGCGTCCTTCCAGTGGGGCGGCACGATGAACCTGACCGAGCCGCAGTGCGGCACGGACCTGGGCCTGATCCGCACCAAGGCCGTTCCGCAGGCTGACGGGACCTACCGAATCTCGGGCCAGAAGATCTGGATTTCGGGGGGCGAGCAGGACCTGACGGAGAACATCATCCACCTGGTGCTGGCCCGGATCGAAGGCGCGCCGCAGGGCACAAGAGGCATCAGCCTGTTCATCGTGCCGAAGTTCATCCCGGACGCGCAGGGCAATCCCGGCGAGCGGAACGCGGTCAAGTGCCTGGGCCTGGAAGAGAAGATGGGCATCCACGGCAACGCCACCTGCGTGATCAGCCACGAGGAGGCGACCGGCTGGCTGATCGGCGAGGAGAACCGCGGCCTGGCCATCATGTTCGTGATGATGAACGAGGCCCGGCTCGGCGTCGGCATGCAGGGCCTGGCCCAGGCCGAGGCCGCCTACCAGGCCGCCGCCGCCTTCGCCAAGGACCGCCTGCAGGGCCGCTCGCTCACCGGGCCGAAGAACCCCGACGGGCCGGCCGATCCGATCATCGTCCACCCGGACGTGCGCCGCATGCTGATGGACGCCCGGGCGATCATCGAGGGCGGCCGCGCCTTCCTGTTCTGGACCGCCCTGCACGGGGATCTCGCCCATGCGAGTCCCGACGAGGCGGTGCAGCAGAAGGGCCGCGACTACATGGCCCTGCTGACCCCGGTGGTGAA
This sequence comes from Phenylobacterium sp., assembly GCA_045802455.1. Classification (GTDB taxonomy): domain Bacteria; phylum Pseudomonadota; class Alphaproteobacteria; order Caulobacterales; family Caulobacteraceae; genus Phenylobacterium. The sequence continues at coordinate 4,523 of JBJMQX010000104.1, forward strand.
GGCCTTCCTCACCGACCGCGGCTTCCTGGTCTGCTCCGACGCCATGCAGATCCACGGCGGTTCCGGCTTCACCGAGCACTTCCCGGTCAGCCAGTACCTGCGCGACGTGCGCATCGCCCTGATCTACGAGGGCACCAACGGCGTCCAGGCGCTCGATCTCGTCGGCCGCAAGCTGGCGGCGGACGGCGGCCGCGCGGTGATGAGCTTCTTCGCCGAGGTGGACGGCTTCGTCGGCGAGAACGAGGCCGACGCGGGGCTGAAGGCGTTCACCGCCCCGCTCGCCAAGGCCAAGGCCGAGCTGCAGGAAGCCACCATGTGGCTGATGCAGAACGGCCTCGCCAATCCCGACAACGCCGGGGCTGCCTCCACCGACTACCTGCATCTCTTCGGGCTCACGGCGCTCGCCTACATGTGGGCGCTGCAGGCCAAGGCCGCCCTGGCGCTGACCGCGGCCGACCCGGGCGACGCGTTCCTGGAGCGCAAGCTGGCGCTCGCCCGCTACTACATGGCCCGCATCCTGCCCGA
>JBJMQX010000105.1:0-22351 GCA_045802455.1 Phenylobacterium sp.
GGAGGCGACGCCCTTCTTGCCGCCGCGGGCTTCCAGGGCGCTGAGCAGGGTGGCGAGGATGCGGGCGCCCGAGGCTCCGATCGGGTGGCCGAGCGCACACGCGCCGCCGTTGACGTTCAGCCTGGCGCGGTCGATGCCCAGGTCGCGCTCGGCGATCATGGCGACGACGGCAAAGGCTTCGTTGACCTCGAAGAGGTCGACGTCGGCCACCGACCAGCCGGCGCACGTCAGCGCCTTCTGGATCGCCGGGACCGGGGCGGTGGTGAAGAGGCCCGGCTCGTGGGCGTGGGCGGCGTGGCCGGCGATGCGGGCGACGATGCTCATGCCGAGCCTGCGGGCGACGCTCTCGCGGGTCAGCACGAGCGCCGCGGCGCCGTCGCTGATCGAGGAGGCGTTGGCGGCGGTGATCGCGCCGTCCTTGGCGAAGGCGGGCTTCAGGGTGGGGATCTTGGCGGGGTCGGCCTTGGCCGGCTGCTCGTCGTCGACGATCAGGATCGCGCCCTTCCGCGTGACCACCTCGTAGGGGACGATCTCCTTCTGGAAGGCGCCGGACTCGGTGGCGGCCTTGGCCCGGGTCAGCGAGCCGATGGCGAACTCGTCCATCGCCTCACGGGTGAACTGGTACTGCTTCGCCGTCTCCTCGGCGAAGGAGCCCATCAGCCGGCCGGGCTCATAGGCGTCCTCCAGGCCGTCCAGGTACATGTGGTCGTAGGCGGTGTCGTGGCCGATGCGGGCCCCGCCGCGGTGCTGTTTCAGGAGGTAGGGCGCGTTGGTCATGCTCTCCATGCCGCCGGCGACGATCACGTCGGCCGAGCCGGCGGCCAGCGCGTCGTGCGCCAGGATCGCGGCCTGCATGCCCGAGCCGCACATCTTGTTGACGGTGGTCGCCTCGACCGAGGTCGGCAGGCCCGCGCCGATGGCGGCCTGGCGGGCCGGCGCCTGGCCGAGGCCCGCGGGCAGCACGCAGCCCATCACGATCTGCTCGACGGCGTCGGGCTGGAGGCCGGCGCGTTCCACCGCGGCGCGGACGGCCGCGGCGCCGAGCTCGGTGGCCTTGACGGGCGCGAAGACGCCCTGGAAGCCGCCCATCGGCGTGCGGGCGTAGCTGGCGATGACGACGGGGTCGGCGGCGGAGGTGCTCATGGGCCCCATATATTCACGCGGTGTCATCCCGGAAAGCGCAGCACGCGCTTATCCGGGACCCATACGCGCCGGCGCTCACCTGGATTGCGAAAGCGGCGCCGCTGTTCTCGGCCTGCAACGATGACGTCTATGGGTCCCGGTCTTCGGCTGCGCCGAAACCGGGATGACACCGTTGGGGTGTCACTTGTGATTGAGTCCCTTCAGGGTCTCGGCCAGCCGGGCCTCCTTGCCGACCTTGCCGCCCTTCCTGGCTGCGGCGTGCAGCTTGGCGGCAGGGATCTTCTCGTCCTTGGGGACATGCAGGGCCTCGTGCAGCGCGCCCTTCTTCTTGGTCGCGCCGGCGATCCACTTCTTCTTCTTTTCAGCCATGGCCGGGCTCCTTTCGGGGACCAAACCTTCAAAGCGGATCGACGGTTCACCCCAAGCGTCGTCATCCCCCGGTGGTGCGAAGACACGATCCGGGGGACCCAAGCGGCGGCGCCACATTCTGCGATCCAGCTTGGGTCCCCCGGATCAGCCTGCGGCTGACCGTGGGATGACGGTGAATTATTCGGCCCGCGTCGCGCCCGCGATGAAGCCGCCGCCGAGGACGCGGGTGGGGGCTTCTGGGGCGTAGAGGGCGCAGGCCTGGCCCGGCGCGACGCCTTCCTCGGGCGCCGCGAAGAGCACGCCGGGCTGGCCGTCGAGCAGGGCGAGCGCGCCCGCCACCGGCTCGCGGGTGGAGCGCACGCGGGCCAGCACCGGGCGGCCGGCCTCGCAGGCCGCGGCCAGGCTGGGCGCATCGCCGATCCAGTTGGTCTCCTTCAGCGTCAGCGCCTGGGTCAGCAGCGCCTCGCGCGGGCCGACGACGACCTGGCGCGCCGCGGCGTCGATCTTCACCACGTAGAGCGGGTCGCCCACCGCGACGTTCAGCCCGCGGCGCTGGCCGATGGTGTAGCGGGTGACGCCCTCGTGGCGGCCCAGCACGCGGCCGTCCAGGTGGACGATGTCGCCGGGCAGCGCGCCCTGCGGCCGCAGCCGGTCGATCACGGTCGTGTAGCGGCCTTCGGGCACGAAGCAGATGTCCTGGCTGTCCGGCTTGTCGGCGACGGCCAGGCCAAGCTCGGCGGCGGCGGCGCGGACCGCCGGCTTGGGCAAGGCCCCCAGCGGGAAGCGCAGGTAGTCGAGCTGTTCCGCCGTGGTGGCGAACAGGAAGTAGGACTGGTCGCGGGCCGGGTCGGCGGCGCGGTGCAGCTCGGGCCCGGCGGGGCCGACCTCGCGGCGGACGTAGTGGCCGGTGGCCATGGCTTCGGCGCCGAGGTCGCGCGCGACGTCCAGCAGGTCGCGGAACTTGACCGTCTGGTTGCAGCGCACGCAGGGGATCGGCGTCTCGCCCCGCAGATAGGCGTCGGCGAAGTCCTCCATCACCTGATCGCGGAAGCGGCTCTCGTAGTCGAGCACGTAGTGGGCGATGCCCAGGCCCTCGGCGGCGGTGCGCGCATCGTGGATGTCCTGGCCGGCGCAGCAGGCGCCCTTCTTCTGGATCGCCGCGCCGTGGTCGTAGAGCTGCAGGGTGACGCCGACCACGTCGTAGCCGGCGCGGGCGAGCAGGGCCGCGGTCACCGTCGAGTCCACGCCACCCGACATGGCGGCCACCAGCCGCGCCCCGGCGGGCAGGCGCACGGCCTCGCGCGCGGCCGCGATCAGGCCGTCGCTCAGGGTTCCGGGCGTGAGGACCGGGGCGTTCATCGCCGCTATCTAGCGCCTGGAGCCCGGTTTTTCGAGGGCGGCGCTATCGCAGCAGGTTAAGCAGCGAGCTTTCCTTCATCGCGACCAGCACCTGGGCCGAGGCCTGCACGGCGATCTGGGCGCTGGAGAGGTCAGTGGCCGCCTGGGGCATGTCGGCGTCGGTGATGTCGCCGATCATGCCGGTCAGGGTGTCCTTCTGGGTGACCAGGCTGGACTTCACCTGATCGACCTGCTGCTGCACCAGGCCGTTCTGGGCCGCAGCGGTGGTCAGCGAGGTGCGCACGCCGTCCCAGGTGGCGAGCTGGTTCTCAAGGAAGGTGCGCTGGGCGGCGGTCAGCGGCCCGTTCAGCGGACCCGAGCCGCCGGTGTCGAACGCCTGCAGCGCCTGGAAGGCGGTCAGCATGTTCGTGCCGAGGTTGCTGGCGAGCTGGCCGGTGTTGGCGGTCGTCGAGTCGTCGAGCTTGGCCTGGACCTGGTACTGGTCGTTCTGGAAGAAGCTGGAAATCGGCGGGCCGGCGGTCAGGTCGGAGAGCTGGGTTGCGGTCACCGGCAGGGTGGCGATCTGGCCGCCGGCGAACAGGTACTTGCCGTCGAACTTGGCGTTGAGCCCATTGACCGCCGTCTGGAACTGGCCGGACAGGCGCTGCATCAGGGAGTCGGCATTGTCGACGGCCAGCGCGTCGGCGATCGCCTGGCGGACTTCCTGGGCGGCGTCGGCCACCGAGGTCAGGGCCTGGTCCTGGGTCGCCAGCTTGGCGGAGATCTGGCCGTTCTGCTCCTGGTAGCCGGCGAGCCGCCGCTCGACGGTCTTCATCGCCGTCAGCGTCTCGGCCTTCTTGGCGTAGTCCTTCAGGCTCGAGCCGTTCTTCTGGCTCGAGACGCGCTTCTCGGCGTCCACCTGGCGGTTCTCGGCGGCCATCAGGTTGGCGAGGATCGCGGCGTAGTTTCCGGCGGTCGAGACGCGGGTCACCATGGTCGGGTCCTTAGCTGATCATGTTCGAAAGGATGTCGAACAGATCCTTGACGGCTGAAATCATGCGGGCGTTGGCGCTGTAGGCCTGCTGGTAGGTGGTCAGCGCGACCAGTTCCTCGTCGATGTTGACGCCCTCGACAGACTGGCGGCGGGTGTCGGCCTCGGTCTTCACGGCGGCCGAGGCGCTCTTCTGGTTGTCGGCTGTGGCCGCGTCGCGGCCGATCGAGCCGCCGAGCTCGGCCCCGTACTGGGAGAGCGTCATGCTGACGGCGCCGAGCGCGCCGGCGGCCTTGAACCCGGTGACCTGCTCGCCGGCCTGGGAAAGCGCGATCGCTCCGGAGCCGTCGCCGGGCGCGACCGCCGGCTGTCCGGGCGCGACAGAAAGATCGAGCTTGCCAAAGGCCAGCTTGGTGGGGTCGGCGGCGATCACCGGGTCGAGGGAATAGTTCCCGGCGCGCGGCAGGCGCGGCGTCGAGCCCAGGCCGAACAGCTGGCTGATCGAGGGGCCGCCCACCCCGCGCTGGGTATTGTCGGCGGCGACGGACAGCTGGGCGTTGAACGGCGCGGCGCCGCTGAAGGTCAGCGCGCCCTGGGCGTCCAGCGCGAACTGCCCGTAGAGGCCGACGCCGGTGGCCGGGGAATTCAGCGCGCTCAGCAGGTCGCTCATCAACGGCGTGCCGGCGCCGGGAACCGTGACCGTGACGTTCTTGATCGGGCTGCCGTCAGGCTTGGAAAGGGCGAAGGTGATCTGGCCGCCCGGCGTGAAGCCGTTGGCGTCGCCGGCCGTCAGCCCGGTGTCGAAGGTGGTGAAGGCGTTGGTGCGGACCAGGTCGTTGAGGCCGAAGAAGGTCGAGAAGCCCTGGCCGATCTTCGACGACGTGCCCTCGTCGATGGCCACGCCGGCGCCGCCGGCAGCCGAGATCGACAGCGCGCCGTTGGCGAAGCTGGCCGAGCCCGAGGCGCCGAGCGCGGTGTTCAGCGACGCCAGGAAGGTGGCGGGCGTGAACGGGCTGGTCGCACCGCCGTTGACGCTCATCGTGCCGCCCGTGAAGTCGATGGCGATGGTCTTCTGGACCACGCCCGAGCCGTTCAGGAGGGCCACGGTGGTCGAGCCGGAAAAGCCGTTCAGGGCGGTCGGCAGGTCGAGGCCGGTGTTGCGGCCGCTGAGCGTGGCCGGCGGCGGGTCGGCGGTCGAGCCGTTGTGGGCGGCGTTCAGCCCCTGGACCGTGCGCGACACGAGTTCGCCAAGCTGGTCGGCCATCCCGGACAGCTTCTGGTCCCGCAGGTCCAGCAGCCCGCGCAGCTCGCCGCTGGAGAGCGTGATCGCCTGCGGGCCGGAGTTGGCGCCGAAAGTCGCGGCGGTGATGTAGCCCTTGGTGGAAGCCGTGCGGTTGTAGGTCAGGGTCGCAGGGCCATCGCCGGCCAGCTCGACGCCCTCGGAGGAGCGGATGGTCACGCCGCCGCCGCTGCGCGCCATCACGCGCACGTTCATCAGCGCGGAGAGCTCGTCGAGCAGCTGGCCCTGGATGTTTTCCGAGCCGGTCGCGTCGCCGCCGGAGAGCCTGGCGGCCTGGATGTCGCCGTTCAGGCTGTCGATCTGGCTGAGCAGGGCGTTGGCCTTGGTGACGTCGTCCTGCAGCGAGCCGTCGACCGTGGTGCGCAGCGCTGCGATCTGGGTGTTGATGCGGTCCGCCTGGCCCAGGAAATTGTCGACGGTGTTGAGCGCCTGGTTGCGCAGCAGGGTCGACGACGGGTCGTTGGCGGCGCCTGCGAAGGCGGTCGAGATGTCGTCCGGGAGGTTGAAGAAGAAGTCCTGGCCGGAGGGGTCGCCGAACAGGCTCTGGGCGTTGTCGAGGAACTGGGCGGTGATGTCGAAACGGCTGACGTCGGACGCCGCCGACATGCTGGCGAGCTGCAGGTATTGGTCGGTGATGCGGCGCACGCCGGTGACGTCGACGCCCTGGCCGGCGCCGACCACGACCCGCTGCTGGGTGTCGACGACCTTGCGGACATAGCCGGGGGTGTTGACGTTGGCGATGTTGTCCGAGACCGCGCGCAGGCTGGCCTGGGCGGCCTGCAGGCCGGAAGCGGCGTTCGACAGCGCGACGGTCAGCGACATCGCCTACTCCTCACCCGGCAAGTCTGGCGCGTCGGCCCGGCGGATTCTGCCGGGGGTCTGGTGAACACGCACGCGTAGCGCCGGAAAACCTGTTGTCTTTCAATGTGGTCCCGTTCAGGGGCCGTTGATCTGGGATTGGAGAGCGCAAGACCGGCGCCAGTCCGGCCAGGTGAGTGCGGGCGGTGCGGCAGGGGGCGGCAGGTAACGCCCCATCGGAGCGCCGGCGGCCCGGCAATTTCCGCCCTGACCGGCCGGTCTTCACGCCGGCGGATCGACCCTTTCCCGAGCAAAAACAGCGATATCGCCGGTTGGCGCAAAGGTTGCTCTGATCCCTGCCGAATAGTCCCGACGCAGCAGGCGTCATCCCTTCCCAGTCCTGAAGGCTTTCGTCTGCGCATGTCCGCGTCCCTGCTCAATCTCGCCGCACTGCCCGGCGCCGGCGCCCAGCCCGGCGCGAGCCAGGGCATTGGCGCCCAGGCCGCGCAGGCCGGGCAGGCCAAGGGCCCGCTCGCCGGCTTCGAAGCCCTGCTGGCCGCCTTCTTCGGCGACCAGGGGACGACCGATCCCTCCGCCGCCGCCTCCGCACCGGGACAGGCCGCCGCCGCTGTCCAGGGCGCACTGGCGCTGGCCGGCAAGGGCCCGGCCGCGGGCGATGGCAAGGACTCCAAGGACAAGGCGGCGGGCGCGACCGGCGACGGCAAGCCCGACGGCGCGACCGACACGACTCAAGCCGACGCAACCGCGGGCGCGGCGCTCGACGCCTCGGCGCTGCTGGCCGCGCCGGTGATCCCGCTGCAACCGGCGGCCGCCGTGTCCAGCGGCGGCCCCGACATCGATACCGACGCCGGCGACGGCGCGCCGAACGGGCTCGCGGCCAAGTCGGCCGCTCCGGCGCGGCTCGCCGAACTGGCCGCCGCCGCGGAGGCCCGCGGCTCCAAGGCCGCCATCGCGCTCGCGAAGGCCGCCGCCAACGTTGGGCCGCCAACGCAGGGGCAAGTCAGCGGCAAGCCGGATCAGCCCGCCACGCCCCCTGCCGCCGTGGCCACCACGCCGCCCGCCGGCGAGAGCAACCTGCAGGAACCGGTCCTGCCGGACGCTGCGCCGGTCCTGGCCGCGGACGCGCCGACCGCCGCCCTGTCCACGCTTCAGGGCGATCCCCCGCCGGCGCTTCCCTTGCCGGCCCAGGCCTCCGACACGGCCCGCGCGGCGGTCGCCAAGGAGAAGGTCCAGGGGCCCAAGGCCCCGCGGGTCGAGGGCGTTCGCGTCGATCTCGCGGCCGTCGCGCCGGGCGCCAAGGCCGTCGACCCGCTGGCGCCGGCCGACATCAGCGGCAAGGACGCCGGCGCGGACGAGCGCGATCCGAACGCCCCGCCCGCGCCTGAGGCGAAGGACGGCGCACCGGCCCCGTCGGCCAACGATTTCAACGTGGCGACCAACGCCGCGGCCCAGGCGAACAGCGCCACGTCCCTGGCCCATGCCGCGGCCGTACGAGGCTCTCCGCAGACGGTCGCCAACCTGGCCGCCCAGATCGCCAAGAAGCTCGACGGCCGCTCGACGCGGTTCGACGTGCAGCTCGAGCCCGCCGGTCTCGGCAAGGTGGACGTGCGCGTCGAGATCGACGCCGCCGGCAAGATGAGCGCGGCGATGGCCTTCGACAACCAGCAGGCGGCCAACGAGCTCAAGTCCCGGGCCGGCGAGCTGCACCGGGCGCTCGAGCAGGCCGGGTTCGATCTGTCGGGCGGGCTCTCGTTCGACGTGGCCGGCCAGGATGGCCGCGCGCCGGGCCAGAACGCCGACAACCCGCCGGCCTTCCGCGGCCGCGCCTTCCAGGCCGTGCTCGACGGCGAGGCGGACGCTTCGGCCCTCACCCAATCCTACCTGCGCCGCGGCTCCGCCACGGGCGTGGACATCCGGATCTAGGCCGCCATGACCGTCACCAGCACAACGCCCGCCACGCCCGCCCCAGCGCCGGCCGCCGCGACCCCGGCGGCCAAGGATAAGACCGCGCTGGGCCGCGTCGACCTGGCGTCGAATTTCAACACCTTCCTGGCGCTGCTGACGACGCAACTGAAGAACCAGGACCCGCTGTCGCCGCTGGATTCCAACCAGTTCACCCAGCAGCTGGTCCAGATGACCGGCGTCGAGCAGCAGATCAACACCAACGATCTCTTGAAGCAGCTGGTCTCAAACACCTCCGGCGGCGTGGCCACCGCGGTCAGCCTGATCGGCAAGGACGTCAAGGCGGTGAGCGACACCGCCAGCATCTCTGGCGGCAAGGCGCAGTGGACCTACAACCTGCCCGCCGCCGCCGCCTCGGTGAAGGTGCAGGTCGTCGATCCCAGCGGCGCGGTCGTGCACGTCGAGGCGCCCAGCGGGACGTCCGCCGGCGACCATGACTTCACCTGGAACGGCAAGGACCAGACCGGCCGGCAGCTCGCCGACGGCGGACCCTACACCCTGCGGGTCCTGGCGCTGGACGCCTCGGGCGCGCAGATTGCGAGCACCACCTACGTCCGCGGCGTGGTCACGGGCGTCGAACAGGCGAACGGCGCGACGCTGATCACCATCAACGGCGGCCAGGTGGACTGGTCGAAGGTGACCGGCATCACCCTGCCGGCCGCACCTACCCCGGCCCAGAGCACGGCGACGACCTCGGTGGTCGACGCGGTGACCAACGCCCTCAGCAACCCGCCGGCCGGCTCATGAGCCGCCGGCGCTTCCTCCTTGAACCCCGGCGGCTGAACGCCGCCCGGCCTCCGCAGCAGGCGGCCAACTTGGAAAGAACGGAAACCCTATGAGCATCAATTCAGCCCTGCTGGCCGGCGTTTCGGGCCTGGTGGCCAACTCCTCGGCCCTGGCGGCGATCTCGGACAACATCTCCAACGTCAACACGACGGCCTATAAGCGCAGCCAGGTGGACTTCTCGACCCTGGTGACCTCGCAGGCGGTGAAGGGCGAGTACTCGGCCGGCGGCGTGCAGGGCGTGACCAAGTCCTTCATCAGCCAGCAGGGCCTGATCCAGAGCTCGTCCTCGGCGACCTCGCTGGCGATCTCCGGCGACGGCTTCTTCGTGGTGACCCAGAAGGGCGCGGGCCTGACGCCTGCGGACTCACGGATGTTCACCCGCGCCGGGGCCTTCGAGCCCGACGCCAACGGCTTCCTGGTCAACGACGCGGGCTTCTACCTGCAGGGTTGGCCGGTGCAGGCGAACGGCACGTTCAACATCAATCCGTCGGACCTGAACTCGATCTCGCCGATCAACGTCAAGAACCTGGGCGCGGCGGTCCAGGAGACCACCAACGTCGGCGTCAGCGCCAACCTCGACCAGACGACCCCTATCCCGGCCGCTTCGACCTACAACGCGGCCACGGCGAGCATGGCCGCCGCCGCCGCGGGTGTCGCCGGCGGCACCCCGCCCGACGCCCCGCCGATCGAGTTCACGGTGGTCGATTCCATGGGCGGCTCGCACAAGCTGGCCCTGGCGCTGTGCCGGACGACGACCCCGAACAGCTGGAACGCCGAAATCTACGCCGTTCCGGCCACGGACGTCACGGCCGGACCCTCGGGCCAGATCAAGGCGGGCCTCCTCAACTTCAACACCGACGGCTCGATCAACCTGAACACCTCGACCCTGTTCGGTCCGGCCACGGCGCCGCCGGCCGCCCCGTCTCCGGCGACGATCTCGCTCGCCGCCTCGGGCGCGGCGGCGCCGGCCTGGGCCGCCAGCCTCGGCATCGCGGCGAGCGCCCTCACGATCGACCTCAACCAGCTGACCCAGCTGGCGTCGGCGTCCACGGTCAACTCGGTGACCTCCAACGGAGCCAGCGCCGGCAACATCATCGGCGTCCAGGTCAGCAACGACGGGGTGGTCTCGGCGCTGTACGACAACAGCCAGGTCCGCAAGATCGCCCAGGTGGCCATCGCCACCTTCCCGAACTCCAACGGCCTGCAGCCGACCAGCGGCAACGCCTACCAGTCGAACCTGGCGGCCGGACAGATGACGCTGAAGTCGCCGGGCGCCGGCGGCGCGGGCAAGATCGCGGCCTCGAGCCTCGAAGCTTCGACGGTCGACCTCTCGTCCGAGTTCACCGGCCTGATCACGACTCAAAAAGCTTACTCAGCATCGTCAAAGATCATCACGACTGCTGATCAGATGTTGGATGAACTCATTAATATCATCCGGTAAATCTAGGTCTTAATGCAGTTTAACTTCTGAATATAGATAAACTGTACCAAAGTAGGACACGGGGAAATGTCTAATTATCAGTTTGTTCACTCTACCGATTCAGCCGGTGTTAGGAGCGGAGGCGTATCTTCCCCGTCAACAGTGATTGGTGGGAAGGGCTAGATAGCCATGTTGCAGCAACAGCAGACGCGCACCAACAGCCGTGGGGAGTCCTATGTCATAGGACCCACGGGCGCGCCGTTGACGCTGAGGGACCTGCCGCCGACCGACACGGGCCGTTGGGTGATCCGGCGCAAGGCCGAGGTCGTCGCCGCGGTGCGCGGCGGACTGCTCAGCCTGGAAGACGCCCTGGAGCGCTATCGGCTGACGTCGGAAGAATTCCTGGCCTGGCAGCGCTCGATCGACCGCCATGGCCTGGCAGGCCTTCGCACCACCCGCCTGCAGCAGTATCGCTGAGCCAGCCCCTCATCCCCCAGGGATGGCTCGCAAAGTCGCGGCCGCGCTCCTCACCCGGGCGCGGCCGCTTCCGTCTTGCGGGCTTGTCGAAGGGCGCGCGCGAGCCACTCACGACTCCTCGAACACGGTGACAGCGCCCTTGCGAACGGCCGCCTTCAGCGCCGCGTGGTCGCGTTCCGCCTGGTCCGCGTAGGCGACGCCGAATCGGCCGATCGCCTCGTCGAAGCAGTCGCTGTCGCCCAGATAGCCGGCGATCATGGCGCCATCGCCGGCCTTTGAGTGGGCCCGCGCCAGCACCCAGCCGCACATCTTCGCGTAGACCATCAGCGCGTCGGCGTCGAAGGTCTCCACCAGGGGCTTTATCTTCACGTCGCGCAGCTGGCGAACGTAGTAGTGCACGCCCGCATCCCCGGTGACCCAGCCGAGGAAAAGGTCCGACGCCGGCTGGCTCAGCCGCTGCCCGATGACCACGCGCTGGCCGTGGTGGTCGAAGGCGCTCGCGCCCGCGAACGGCTCCAGCACCGAGGGGACCGCCTCCTTGAGCTGCAGGAACAGGGGGTCGTTGGAGGCCGACATCATCAGCACGACCCAGCATTTGCGGCCGACGCTGCCGACCCCGACCACCTTCAGCGCCGCGTCCACGGGCTCGTACTCGTCGAGCAGGGCGCGGCGGTCCTCCGCCAGGCTCTCGCGATAGGAGGACAGCACGCCCCTGACGCTCGCCTCGAAGTCCTGGGCGCGCGACACCTGCGGGTGGAAAATCAGCGGCGGGGTGTCGCGGATGCCCAGGCGCCCGCCGACCATGTCGGTCAGCTTCGGGAAGTCGACGTCGGAGCCGGACTGGCTGGCGGCCTTCTCGATGCGGGCTTTCAGTTGCGACTTGCGGCCCGCGGGAAGGGCGGCGAGGAAGTGTTCGTCGGTGATCCGCGCGTACCAGACGTCAAGCGGGTGCATGGCGGCGTACTCGCGCACGCGCTTGCGGTAGCTTTGGGCGCAGGCGACGGCGACCTCGCGCGCCTTGGCCTCTGAAAAGCCGAGGGACCGGGCCGCCAGCACGAAAGAGGTGGCGAGGCGCTTGAGGTCCCATTCCCAGGGGGCCGGTAGGGTCTCGTCAAAGTCGTTGATGTCGAACAGCACCCGCCGCTCCGGGGTGGCGAAGCCGCCGAAGTTCATCAGGTGGCAGTCGCCGCAGGCCTGCACGCGAGGCCCGCTGGTCGGCTGGGCTCCCAGGTCCGCGGCCATGATCGCGGCCGAGCCCCGGTAGAAGGCGAAGGGCGAGTGCAGCATCCGCCCGTAGCGGATGGGCACCAGCTCCTCGACCCGGCCCGCATCGCCCGCCTGCAGTATGGCGATCGGGTCGGCCCGGCCGTCGGGACGCTTCCACTTCGCCTGGCGCGCTCGGGGCAGCGCCTCCCGCAACGCCTTTCCGGCGGCCATACGCTCCCCGAGCGATCGCTTGGCCGCGGGCTTATCGGCGAAAGCGTAGCGGCGCGGATCGATAGAGTGGCCAGCCTCGGCTTCAGAGGTCGCGGGTGTGGTGTCCAATGGCATCGGGCGTTTCCTCAACGTGCCATCCAAACTCTTCGCCAATACGGCGGGGCCGAACATCGGGTGATTGCCGGAGCGCCGGGCTAAGGGTCGAGGGACGCTTCGGCCTCGGAGATCAGCCGACGGGCGAGTTCTTCCTCGCTGTCGGGAACCATCAGGCGGCTCGGCAGGACGCCGGGATAGGGCGAGGCCCCCATCACGAAGGGGTGCAGGTCGGCTTCTTCCAGGATGGCGCGCAGGAAGCTCAGGCGAACCGGGTCCGAGGTCTCGAGGATCTCGATCATGCGCCCTTGCCCGGCGCATGGAACGGCGCGCCGCGGCCGCCGTCGGAAAGCTTGCTGACCGAGACCACGATGCGTTCCCGCTCGCCCGGCGCGCGCTCGACCAGCAGGCGGGCGACCTGGGCGTCGTCGTGGAAGGCGTAGCCCTTGATCGCGTCGAGGATCGCCTTGGCCAGGTTGTCGAGGTCCAGCCAGGGCGGCTCGCCCACATATTCCATGCGGATCTCGACGGCGAACTCGCCCCATGAAGGCCGGGAGCCACGCCAGGCCTTGCGGAAGAACTCGTAGATCAGCGGCTTGTAGTACTTCGCCTGAGTGGTGAGGCCATCGACCTCGACGACCATCGCGCCTGGGGCCTCGCGGGCGCGGACCTTGCCGTGCTGGGTCCAGGCATCGGCCACGGCGGACGTCAGGTGCGGGTCGCCTTCACGGCCGTGCCGTAGGCCAGCACCTCGGTGATCCCCTCCATGATCTCGTTGGCGTCGTAGCGCATGGCGATCACCGCATCGGCTCCGACGTGCCGGGCGTGGTCGCACATCAGGTCGTAGGCTTCCTGGCGGGCCCGCTCGGCGAGCTCGGTGTAGATCGACAGGTTGCCGCCGAACACCGACTGCAGCGCGCCGCCGAGGTTGCCCAGCACGCTGCGCGAGCGGACGGTGATGCCGCGCACGAGGCCGAGGTGCGCGGTGACGGTGTAGCCTGGCAGGTCGTTGGTGGTGGCGACGATCATGGATCCCTCCCGCTTCGCGTCCTTTCCTATATCGCCGGGCCGGAACCCGCGCCACGGCGGCGTTGCGGCGGGCCCGTTGCAGTATGGATGGGCGCCCGCTAGACCCCCGGCAGCGTCGCCCGCCTGAGACTGAAGCCCCCCGAGACGGAAGCCCGATGAGCGCCACCCGCACCGAGACCGACACCTTCGGGCCCGTCGAGGTCCCCGCCGACCGGTACTGGGGGGCCCAGACCCAGCGCAGCCTGCAGAACTTCAAGATCGGCTGGGAGAAGCAGCCGATCCCGGTGGTCAGGGCGCTGGGCGTGGTGAAGCGCGCGGCGGCCGAGGCCAACATGGCGCTGGGCAAGCTCGATCCCAAGATCGGCGAGGCGATCGTCGCGGCCGCCCAGGAGGTGATCGACGGCAAGCTCGACGACCATTTCCCGCTGGTGGTCTGGCAGACCGGCTCGGGCACCCAGTCGAACATGAACGCCAACGAGGTGATCTCGAACCGCGCCATCGAGATGCTGGGCGGCCAGATGGGCTCGAAGAGCCCGGTGCATCCCAACGACCACGTCAACATGAGCCAGTCGTCGAACGACACCTATCCGACGGCCATGCACATCGCCTGCGCCGACGAGATCGCGCGCCGCGTGAACCCGGCGCTGGAGCACCTGCACCAGGCGCTGACCGCCAAGTCCAAGGCCTTCGCCCACATCATCAAGATCGGCCGCACCCACACCCAGGACGCCACCCCGCTGACGCTGGGCCAGGAGTTCGGCGGCTATGCCCACCAGACGGCGATGTCGGTCCGGCGGCTGAAGGACACGCTCTACGGCCTCTACGAGCTGGCGCAGGGCGGGACGGCCGTCGGCACCGGCCTGACCGCCCCGGTGGGCTTCGCCGAGAAGGTGGCCGAGCGGATCGCGGCGATCACCCGGCTGCCGTTCGTGACCGCGCCCAACAAGTTCGAGGCGCTGGCGGCGCACGACGCCATGGTGTTCAGCCACGGGGCGCTGACCGCGGCCGCGGCGGCGTTGTTCAAGATCGCCAACGACATCCGTTACCTGGGCTCAGGGCCCCGCGCCGGGCTGGGCGAGCTGTCGCTTCCGGAGAACGAGCCGGGCTCATCCATCATGCCGGGCAAGGTGAACCCCACCCAGGCCGAAGCCCTGACCATGGTCTGCGCGCATGTGATGGGCAACCAGTCGGCGATCGGGTTCGCGGGCTCACAAGGCCAGTTCGAGCTCAACGTCTACAACCCGGTGATGGCCTACAACTTCCTGCAGTCCTGCCGCCTGCTGGCCGACGCCGCGATCAGCTTCACCGACAACATGGTGGTGGGCATCGAGGCGCGCGAGGACAACATTAAGGCGAACCTGGAGCGCAGCCTGATGCTGGTCACCTCGCTCAAGGAGCACATCGGCTACGACAAGGCCGCCGCCATCGCCAAGGCCGCCCACAAGAACGGCACGACGCTGCGCGAGGAAGCGGTCGGCGGCGGCTATGTGACCAACGAGGAGTTCGACGCCTGGGTGCGCCCCGAGGACATGCTCGGGCCGGGCTAGCCGGCCGGCCTGACTGGCTGCGCCGTGTTAGCCGGTTATCAAGCCGGCCGGCGCTAGGTTCGGCCGATGGTGGCGTTGCAATCCGAAGCCGCGGACAAGCCGGTCGGGCGGACCTTGCTGCTGGCCACGGTGGTCGCGGCCCTGGCCTTCGCCAGCTACGCCGTCGTGCAGCTCTTCAGGCCCCAGGCCGCCGGCGCGGACTTTTCCTGCTTCTGGGCCGGCGCGAAGACCATCGCCGCGCATGGGGCCGCGCGCCTCTATGACTTCCGCTACATCACCGAGCTGCAGGGCTGGCCGCTGGGCCCGGCCTCCCTGCGCCCCTTCATCTATCCGCCGTCGGCCATCTTCGTCTTCCTGCCGTTGGCGATACCGCCCTACTGGGCAGCCTATGCGCTCTGGGTGATCGCGACCGGCGGCCTGTTCCTGTGGGCGGGCCGCAAGGCCGGAGCGCCCTGGTGGTTCATGCTGACGCCGCCGGTGGTGCTGGTCATGTACTGCGGGCAGGTCACGATGCTGATCGGCGGCCTCGCCGTGGGGGGCCTGGCGCTGCAGTCGCGAAGACCGGTGCTGGCGGGCGTGCTGCTGGGCGCCGCAGCCGCGGTGAAGCCACAGCTGCTGATGCTGGTTCCGATAGGGCTCGCCGCCGCGGGAAGCTGGCGGACGGTGGCCGCCGCTGGCGCAACCGGGGCCCTGCTGGTGAGCGCCTCGGTCATGGCCTGGGGCATCGACCCGTGGTTCGGCTGGCTTGCGGCGCTGCCGCGGTTCCAGGCGATCATCTTTTCCGGGCCCAGGATCGTGGCCGATCTCATCTCCCCGTACAGCGTCTTGTTCGCCCATGGGATGAGCGGGGCCTGGGCGTTCCTGCTGGCGCCCTTTGCAGTCTGGCTGAGCTGGTCGACGTTCCGGCGCACCGCCGACGTCGCCGACCGCTCGATGGCCGTGTTCGCCGGCGCCCTGCTCGTGGCGCCCTACGCGATGAACTACGAGGCCGCTCTGTTCGCTCCGGCCGCGGCGGCCTATCTCGCGCGGACCGACGAGCCGCGGTGGCTGGCGACCGTCGTGGCGGGCGTCGTCTGCCTGTGCGCCCTGCCCCACTATTCGGTGATCGCGATCCTGGCGGCGCTGGCGCTGCTCGCGCTGAGGGCCTGGCCGGGGGCCCGCGCGCCGCTGCCCGCCTAGGCCAGCCGGCTGACGGCCACGTCGGCGAGGTCTTCCAGGGCCGGCCGCCAGGGATTGGCGCCGAAGCCTTCGAGCGCGGCCTTGGCGCTGCGTGCATAGGCGGCGGCCAGGTCCAGGGTGGAGTCGAGGGCCTGCGTCTGGCGCATCAGTTGGCAGGCGCGATCGAAATCGGCGTCGGTCTGTTCCCGGCGATCGACGGTGCGGATCCAGAACTCCCGCTCCGAGGAACCGGTGCGCGCCATGGCCAGCAGCAGCGGCAGCGTCGCCTTGCCTTCGCGGAAGTCGTCGCCGGGGTTCTTGCCGAGCGTCTCGCTGTCGCCGGAATAGTCGAGCGCGTCGTCGACCAGCTGGAAGGCGAGCCCCAGGTCCTGGCCATACTTGCGCAGCGCCCGGCAGCGCTCGGGCGCCGCCCCGGCGGAGACCGCCCCTGACTCCGCGGCGGCGGCGAACAGCTCGGCGGTCTTGGCGCGGATGATCTCCAGGTAGACGTCCTGGGAGAGGTCGAGGTCGTGGGCGCGGGTGAGCTGCAGCACCTCGCCCTCGGCGATCACGCGCGAGGCGCGGGCCAGGATCTCCAGCGCCGGCATCGAGCCTGCGCCGACCATCAGCTCGAAGGCGCGGGCGAACAGGAAGTCGCCGACCAGCACGCTGGACGGTGCGCCCCAGATCAGGTGGGCGGCGACGCGGCCGCGGCGCAGCTGGGAGGAGTCGACGACGTCGTCGTGCAGCAGGGTGGCGGTGTGGATGAACTCCACGGCGGCGGCCAGCTTCAGGCAGGCGTCGTCGCGGGCGCCGCAGATGCGCGCGGCGGCGATGGTGAGCAGCGGGCGCAGACGCTTGGCCGAGCCCGCGATCAGGTGGTCGGCGAGCGCCGGGATCACCGGCACGGGCGAATCCATGTGGCGGCGGATCAGCGCGTCCACCGCGGCCATGTCGGGCCCGGCGAGCGCCATCAGGCCCTCCAGCGACGGCGGCTTTTCGGCGATGGCGGGACTGACGAACGCCAAGCGGACCTCGGGGGTAAGCGGCCGCTGGGGAGGCGCCGCCTTTCGCGAGGGACAATGGTGACGCGATAGGGCACGGTCAAGCGAACCCCGCTGCCGGACCCAGCTACGCCAGCTCACGGATGACCCGCGAAACCACCGAAGACGCCGTGCTCGATGGGCGGGTGCGGCTGACGCAGCCGGCCCGCGGTTATCGCGCCGGGCTGGACGCGGCGCTGCTGGCGGCCGCCTGCGACGCCCGCCCCGACGAGCGGGTTCTGGAGGCCGGCTGCGGCGCGGGCGCGGCCCTGCTGGCGGCCGCCGCGCGGCGCGAGGGCGCGCGGTTCACCGGCGTCGAGCGCGACCCCGCCGCGCTGGCTCTGGCCGCCCAGAACATCGCGCTGAATGGGCTCTCCGACCGCGTCGAGGTGCTGGCCGGCGACGTGGGCCTGCGGTTCTCGGGGCTGGGACTTGAGCCGTTCGACGCGGCGATGGCCAATCCCCCGTTCTTCGACGACGCCGACGCCCTGCGCGGGCCGGCCGCCGAGCGGCGCGGCGCCTGGATGGCCGACGACGGGCTCGCCGCCTGGATCGGGTTCCTGACCAAGGCGGTGCGCGAGGGCGGGACGATCACGCTCATCCACCGCGCCGACCGGCTGGGCGACATCCTGGCGCTGTTGGCGCCCAAGGCGGGCTCCTGCCAGATGCGCCCGGTCCACCCCTTCGTCGACGAACCGGCCAAGCGCGTGCTGGTGCGGGCGGTGAAGACCGGCAAGGCGCCGCTGCGCCTCCTGCCGCCCCTCGTCCTGCACGCACGCGACGGCGGCAAGCACACCCCCGAGGCGGAGGCCATCCTGCGGGGCCGTGCGGCGCTGGAGTGGAGCTAGGCGGGGAGCCCGAGCTCGGCCCGGAAGTCCTTGTGCACAAGGTCCTGCCACTCGGGATGCTTCCTGATGTAGCCGGCCATGAACGGGCAGATCGGCTTGACCGTCAGGCCGTGGTCGCGGGCGTAGGTCAGCGCCGCGACCGCCAGCGCGCTCGCCACGCCGCGGCCGGCGAAGGCCTCGGGCACGACGGTGTGCGGCAGGACGATGGCGTCGTGCAGCAGGCTATACTCGGCGAAGGCGACGTCATCGCCGAGGGCGGCCTCGAAGCGGTGGGTGGCCGGGTTCATCACGACCGGCGAGGTGGCGGGCGGCGTCTCGGCCATACGCAAGGCTCCTTCGGCTCCTTCTTGACCCGGCGGCGAGGCGAGGCCAAGCTCCCGTCCGACGCGAACCGCCCGCGAAGGAGGATGTGATGCATACGCCCATTGCCGCCACAGCCCTTCCGCGCGCCGGTACGCGAGCCCTCTAGAGGGCCATCCTCTCTCCACGAGACGGGACTTCCGCGACAGGCGCGCCACGGCTCTGCGCGACCTCATTCAAAGGAAATCCCGACGTGCTCATCTCCTATGGCTGGAGCGATGCGCTCCAGAACGATTTCGAACCGTTCGCCGCGCGGGGGCTCGCGGCCGCCCGCGTGATCGTCCAGCAACGCGGCCAGTACCGGATCGCGGCCGGATCCGGCGAGGCCTGGGCCCACATCGCCGGCCGCTTCGCCCATGAGGCGGCGGACGGCGGCTACCCCGTCACGGGCGACTGGGTGGCGGTGGAAGCCACGAGCGGGGCCGGGGGCGACAGGGCCGTGATCCACGCCGTGCTGCCCCGGCGCACGGTCTTCGAGCGGCGGGAGGCCGGGCCGGCAGGCGGACTGCAGGTGGTGGCGGCCAATGTGGATACGGCGCTGATCGCCGCCTCGCTCAACGCCGACCTCAACCTGCGCCGGCTGGAACGCTATCTCGCCACCGCCTACGAGAGCGGCGCCGAGCCGGTGATCGTGCTGACCAAGGCCGACCTCTGCGCCGACGTAGCAGCCGGCGTCGAGGCGGTGCAGGCGATCGCCTTCGGCGTCCCGGTGCTCGCGGTCTCGGCCGCCACCGGCGAGGGACTGATTGCGCTGGACGCCCTGCTGGCGCAGGGCCGCACGGCGGTGCTGCTGGGCTCGTCGGGGGTCGGCAAGTCCACACTGGTCAACGCGCTCGCCGGCCAGGACCTGATGGTCACCCGGGCGATCCGCGAGGACGACGCGCGCGGGCGGCATACGACCACGCACCGCGAGCTGATCCTGTTGCCCTCCGGCGCTCTGATCCTCGACACGCCGGGCATGCGCGAGCTCGGGCTCTGGGACGCGGGCGGCGGCGTGGAGCAGGCCTTCGCCGACGTCACCGCCGACGTGGAGCGGCTGGCGGAAGGCTGCCGGTTCCGCGACTGCCGCCACGAACGCGAGCCCGGCTGCGCCGTGCAGGCGGCGCTGGCCGACGGCGCGCTGGATGCCGAGCGCTGGCGCAGCTACGGCAAGCTGCAGCGGGAGCTGGCGCACGAGGCCCGCAAGCAGGACCCGATCGCCCGAGAGGCGGAACGCCGCCGCTGGATCGCCATCCACAAGTCGGCCAAGGCGCACATGCGGACCAAACGCGATCCGGGCGGCTAACCCCTCGGGCGGCGGCGAATCCGCCTATCCTGCGGGCCGCATGCGCATCCTGATGATGAAGGGCCAGTCGCAGTACGGCGGCACGCGGCTGTTCGCCGACCTGGCGGCTGCGGCCCTCGCGCGGCGGGGCCATGACGTCGAGGTGCTGGACTTCGGCCAGAGCGACCAGGCGGGCATGATGGTGCTGCAACACGCACCCGGCGCCTCGGGCTTCGGCCTGGTGTTCACGATCAATATCGCGGGCGAATTCAAGGACAGCCAAGGCCGCAGGATCCGCGACCTCTATGGCTGCCCGCACGTGGTCTGGCACACCGACTACATCCTGGGCAAAGCCGACCGCGTGCGCGAGACGCCGAAGGACACCGCGCTCCTGATGGTCGATCCCACCCAGGTCGATGCAGTGCGGGCCGTCTACGGCGAGGACCGCTTCGACCATCTGGGGTTCTTCCCGCACCCCGCGGCGGGCGAGCCGGCGCCCGACGACGCCACGCCGGCCGAGTTCGTCGAGCGGCGGCCGATCGGCATCCTCTGGTCCGGCGGTTTCCAGAAGCCGGAGGCGCCCTGGCAGGGGGCGACCGGCGCGGCCCGGCAGATCCTGCAGGACGCGCTGGACCTGGCGCTGAGCGTCGAGTGGATGCCGCCGCACGAGGCGATGGACACGGTGCTGGCGTCCCGCGGGCTGGACCTTGCGAACCCCGAGCTGCGCGGCGCCCGCGAGGCCGCCTCGATGGTCGACACCGAGGTGCGGATGACCCGGCGGTTCGAGTTCCTGAAGGCGGTCGCCAAGACCGGCCTGCCGCTGCACATCGTGGGCGCCGGCTGGGAGAAGCAGCTCTACCGGTTCAAGAACGCCACCTACGAGGGCGCGGTCGAGATGACCCGGATGGCCGAGCTGATGCGCAGCGCCCGCATCGTGCTCAACACCAACGGCAACTTCGGCGCGGGCTCGCACGAGCGGCCGTTCTCCGCCTCGCTGGCCGGTGCGGCGACGTTCTCGGACTACTCGCGCTACTACGGCCAGGTGTTCGAGCCCGGGAGCAACATCGAGCTCTACCGCTGGCGGGACCTGGCGGGCGGCATGGGACAGCTGGAGGCGCTGTCCGGCGATCCCGAGCGCGCGTTCAACTATGCCCGGTCGGCCAAGGCCCTGACGCTCGCCGGCCACACCTGGGACAGCCGCATCGACCTTGTCCTGCAGGCCGCCGAGGCGGTGCGGGGTTAGGCGACCACCCGCCGGTAGAGATGCCAGCTCGCATGGCCCAGGACCGGCATGATGAAGATCAGGCCGACCAGCGCCGGCAGCGACCCCAGCACCAGCAGCCCGGCGACGATCGCGCCCCAGGTCGCCATGACGCCCGGGTTGGCGGCGACCGCCTTGATGGAGGTCCTCACCGCCACCCACATGCCGACGTCGCGGTCGAGCAGCAGCGGGAAGGAGACCACGCCGATCACGAAGGCGGCCACGGCGAAGAGGAAGCCCGCGCCGATGCCGGCGGCGATCAGCAGGCCGCCTTCCGGCGTTTGGAACAGGCCCCGCTCGAACGCCGCCAGCGACTGCGGCGGCTCGGGGCCGAGGGTGGCGATGTAGATCTCACCGGCCACGCCCAGCCAGAGCAGGAAGAGCAGCAGGAAGACGGCGCCGAGACCCAGGATCGAGCCGATGGCCGGCGAGCGGAAGACCGCGAAGGCGTCGGCCCAGGTGGTCCGCGCGCCCTGCTCGCGCCGCCGGCTCATCTCGTAGAGGCCGATGGCGGCGACGGGACCCAGGAGGGCGAAACCGGAGGCCAGTGGGAACAGCATCGGCAGGAGGTCGTAGCTCGCCGCCAGGCTGGCCAGCACGAGGCCCGCGACCGGATAGATGATCCCGATGAACAGGATGTCGTCGCGCAGCGCCCCGGTGTCGTCGAGACCATGGCGCAGGGCGTCCATCAGGTCGTGGGTGGTGATCCTGCGCACCTGCGGCACGGGCTGGCCGGCGTGGCGCGCCGGATTGAAGGTGAGCGCCCGGCCGGCGCCGGAGACGCCCCAGGCCAGCTTCTCGAGGACATATTCGAACGGGTTTTCGACGTGGTTTTCGGACGCCATACGCGTGTCTCCCAGGACCAACGGTCCAGAGCACGGCCTTGCGGCGACGTCTGAGGCCCTGTGGCGCGCCGCAGGGTCGTAACCCACGGACCTCGCGATGAGGATAGCACGCGAGCTAACGGGCGGGGAATTCAGACGTCGAATGGATCTCCGCTTTCGCGGGGATGGCTCGCTTCGCGGTCAGTTCCGCGCGGTGTCGACCAGCTTGTTCTTGGTGATCCACGGCATCATGGCGCGCAGGCGCTGGCCGACCTCCTCGATGGGATGCTCGGCGGCGCGGCGGCGCGTGGCCTTGAAGCTCGCCTGCCCCGCCGCATTCTCGTTCATCCAGTCGCGCACGAAGCGGCCGGACTGGATGTCGTCGAGGATCGCCTTCATCTCGGCTTTGGTGGCCGGCGTCACGATCCGCGGCCCAGACACGTACTCGCCGTACTCCGCGGTGTTGGAGATCGAGTAGTTCATGTTGGCGATGCCGCCTTCGTAGATCAGGTCGACGATCAGCTTCACCTCGTGCAGGCATTCGAAGTAGGCCATCTCCGGCGCGTAGCCGGCTTCGACCAGCGTCTCGTAGCCGCCCTTGATCAGTTCGACCAGGCCGCCGCACAGCACCACCTGCTCGCCGAACAGGTCGGTCTCGCATTCTTCCTTGAACGAGGTTTCGATGATGCCGGCGCGGCCGCCGCCGATCGCCGAGGCGTAGCTGAGGCCGAGGTCGTGGGCGTTGCCGGAAGGGTCCTTGTGGATCGCGATCAGGCAGGGCACGCCGCCGCCCCTCTGGTACTCGCCCCGCACCGTGTGACCGGGCCCCTTGGGCGCGACCATCAGCACGTCGACTGTGGACTTGGGCTCGATCAGCCCGAA
>JBJMQX010000106.1:0-60456 GCA_045802455.1 Phenylobacterium sp.
AAAAACCTCGCCGTCCCGGCGCAACATGCGGCGCTCGCACCATGCGCTTCCCGCCAACTCCTTCGTCGAGGACAAGGAGACGGGCGAGCTGAAGCGGCCGCACCACGTCGACCTGAAGACCGGCATGTACAAGGGCCGCCAGGTCCTGACGCCGAAGGAAGACTAAGGCCGCGCGCCGAAGCGTGCAGCTTCGCCTCTATCGATGCACCGGCCGCGACCCTCGGCCGGCGTTTCTGATTCCAGGATAGGGCCATCGTTGCCCCATCGGGAGAAGCTGGCTAAGCCGGGCTCGCCCACGAAACCCGAGGCCGCCTGAGAACCCATGACCGAGATCGTCGACATCATCGCCCGCGAGATCCTCGACAGCCGCGGCAATCCTACGATCGAGGTGGACGTGGTCCTTGAGGACGGCTCGATGGGCCGTGCGGCCGTGCCCTCCGGCGCCTCGACCGGTGCGCACGAGGCGGTGGAGAAGCGCGACGGCGACAAGAAGCGATATGGCGGCAAGGGCGTCTCCCAGGCCGTCGAGGCAGTCAACGGCGAGATCTTCGACGCGCTCTCCGGCTCGGACGCCGAGGACCAGCGGCGCGTCGACCGGCTGCTGATCGACCTCGACGGCACGCCGAACAAGGGCCGCTTGGGGGCGAACGCGATCCTAGGCGTGAGCCTGGCGACGGCCAAGGCGGCGGCGAGCTCGGCCGCCCTGCCGCTCTACAAGTACGTGGGCGGCGTTTCGGCCCGGGTGCTGCCGACCCCGATGATGAACATCATCAACGGCGGGGCGCATGCCGACAATCCGATCGACATCCAGGAGTTCATGGTCCTGCCGACCGGCGCGGCGACGTTCGCCGAGGCCCTGCGCATGGGCTCGGAGATCTTCCACGCCCTGAAGGCACAGCTCCACGCGGCCGGCCACAACACCAACGTCGGCGACGAGGGCGGCTTTGCGCCCAATATCGGCTCGGCCGAGGAGGCGCTCAGCTTCATCATGCAGGCCGGCGAGAAGGCCGGCTACAAGGCTGAGCGCGACTTCGTGCTGGGCCTGGACGCCGCCTCCACCGAGTTCTTCAAGAACGGCAAGTACGTGATGGAAGGCGAAGGCAAGACGCTCGATCCGGCGGGCATGGTCGACTACCTGGCAGGCTTGGCCGGCAAGTTCCCGATCGTCACGATCGAGGACGGCTGCGCGGAAGACGATCTCGACGGCTGGAAGCTGCTGACCGACAAACTGGGGGCGAAGGTGCAGCTCGTCGGCGACGATCTCTTCGTGACCAATTCGGCGCGCTTGGCGATGGGCGTCGAGAAGGGCCTGGCCAACTCGATCCTGGTCAAGGTCAACCAGATCGGCACCCTGTCCGAGACACTGGACGCCGTCGACCTGGCTCACCGGTCGGCCTACACGGCGGTGATGAGCCACCGCTCGGGGGAGACCGAGGACTCGACCATCGCCGACCTCGCCGTCGCCACCAATTGCGGGCAGATCAAGACCGGCTCGCTCTCGCGCTCCGACCGCACGGCCAAGTACAACCAGCTGCTGCGTATCGAGGAGGAGCTGGGCGACCAGGCGGTCTACGCTGGGCGGGGCGCCCTGCGCCGCTGAGGCCGCCCGTGCGGCTCTCCCGCGAAACCATCATGGCCGCCTTCCAGCAGGCGGCGGCGCTGGCGGCGGCGGGGAACCACGCGGGGGCGGCGGCGCTATGGCGCGAAATCGCCGAGGCGGCGCCGGCCAGCGCCGAAGCCTGGCACAACCTCGGCCGCTCGTTGGCCGCGATGGAACGTTACGACCAAGCCGAAGCCGCCTACCGGGACGCACTGGCTCGGCGGCCCGACGCGCTCTGGGCCAACAGGAGCCTGGCGGGACTGCTGCAACGGCTGGGTCGCTGGCGCGAGGCCGAGCCGGTCCTCGCCAATGCGCTGAGGCTCGCGCCAGACGATCCGAACGTGCGCACGGACTACGGCCACCTGGTACTGGGCCTTGGCGACTTCGCGCGCGGCTGGCCGCTGTACGAGAGCCGCAAGGACGTGGCGAGCCATGGCAGTCCGCGCTTGCCGCTGCCCAACGAGTGGCAGGGCGAGCCGCTCGCCGGTAAGAGCCTGCTGATCTGGCCCGAGCAGGGGTTCGGCGACCAGATCCAGTTCGCCCGCTTCGCGCCGATGCTACAGGCGGCCGGGGCCGATGTGACCCTGGTCTGCCCGCCGGAGCTTGCGGACCTCTTGCGTCAGCTGCCGGTTCGCGTCGTCGAACAGGCTGGTTCCACGACCCTGCCGGTTTGCGACCACTGGACCTTGGTGATGTCAGTTCCCGGACGGCTCGGCCTGTCGCTCGCGGACATCTCGGGCGCGGCCTATTTCAATGCGCCGAGCGACCGGCGGGAACGCCTGGCCGCGCATGCGCCGCCCGGGGCGATCGGTATCGCTTGGCGGGGGCGGCCAACGCACCCGAACGACGCCCACCGGTCGCTGGCCTCCGCGCGAACGCTCTCGGGGCCACTGGAAGCCCAGGGCTTCAGCGTCGTCGACCTGAGCGGCGGAGCCGGGGATTTCGCGGACCTGGCGGCGATCGTCGAACAGCTGGACCTCGTCGTGACCGTCGACACGGCGCTGGCGCACCTGGCGGGGGCGCTCGGCAAACCGTGCTGGGTACTGTTGCCCTGGTATCAGCAGGACTGGCGGTGGTTGCAGGACCGCGAGGACTCCCCGTGGTACGACACCGTTCGGCTTTTCCGCCAGGCGCCAGGCGAGGCCTGGGATCCGGTGATCGCCCGGGTCTGCGCCGCACTTGAAGAACGCAAGGCGCAGCTGGTTTAGCGCCCATTAAGCATGCTGAGGGAAAGTGCAGGAATCGCCTGGGGATTCCAAGTCTTGCTCGCCCACGTTCGTCCGTACCTGCCGACCGTGCTCCTGGTCCTGCTGATCGTCTATTTCGCGATGAACGCGCTGACCGGCGAGCGCGGGTTGTTGTCCTCCAATCAGCGCGACGCGGCGCTCACCGCTCGGACCCGCGAACTGGCGCAGGTGCGCAGCCAAAGGCAGAACCTGGAGATGCGCGCTCGCCTACTGCGCGACACCTCGCTTTCCCGGGACCTGCTGGAGGAAAGGGCGCGCTCCCTGCTAGGCTTCGCCGATCCAAGGGACTATGTGATCCGCATGAAGCCTTAGGGCCGTCTCGACGGTTCTACAGGGACTTGCGACATCACGGAGATACGCATGGCGCGTGAGCAGACCGGCGCGGCCGGTCGGCGAAAAGCCAACGGCGCCGACGCCCATCCGGGGGACGACGCCAAGAAGGACGACGTACTCAAGTACTATCGCGACATGCTGCTGATCCGCCGGTTCGAGGAGCGGGCGGGGCAACTCTACGGCATGGGGCTGATCGGAGGGTTCTGCCACCTCTACATCGGCCAGGAAGCCATCGCAGTGGGCGTCCAGGCGGTGAAGCAGAAGGGCGACCAGGTCATCACCGGCTACCGGGAGCATGGCCACATGCTCGCCTGCGGCATGGACCCTCGCGAGGTAATGGCCGAGCTTACCGGACGCGCGACCGGCTCGTCCCACGGCAAGGGCGGGTCGATGCACATGTTCTCGACCGCCGAGGACTTCTATGGCGGCCACGGGATCGTCGGCGCGCAGGTCAGCCTTGGCACGGGCCTGGCCATGGCTAACCGTTATCGCGAGAACGGCAAGGTCGCCTTCACCTACTTCGGCGACGGCGCGGCCAACCAGGGCCAGGTCTACGAGAGCTTCAACATGGCCGAGCTCTGGCGCCTGCCGGTCGTCTATGTGATCGAGAACAACCAGTACGCCATGGGGACCTCCATCGACCGCTCGTCGTCGGAGACCCACCTCTACAAGCGCGGCGCCTCGTTCCGCATCCCGGGCGAGGAGGTGGACGGCATGGACGTGCTGGCGGTGAAGGCCGCCGCCGGCAAGGCCGCCGAGCACGCCCGCTCCGGCAAGGGCCCATACATCCTGGAGATGAAGACCTACCGCTACCGCGGCCACTCGATGAGCGACCCGGCCAAGTACCGCACCCGCGACGAGGTGGACGAGATCCGCAAGACCCGCGACCCCATCGACCATGTCGAGGAGATGCTCGAAAAGAAGGGCTGGGCCGACGAGGCGGCGCTGAAGGCCATTGACGCCGAAGTCAAGCGCATCGTGGCCGACGCCGCCGAGTTCGCGCGGACCTCGCCCGAGCCCGATCCGAAGGAGCTTTACACGGACGTCTATACCGAGGCTGGGGCCGCCGCATGACCGACGTCCTGATGCCCGCGCTGTCGCCCACCATGGAGGAGGGGACCCTCGCCAAGTGGCACGTGAAGGTCGGCGACACCGTAAAGTCCGGCGACGTGATCGCCGAGATCGAGACGGACAAGGCCACCATGGAGGTGGAGGCGGTTGACGAAGGGACCGTCGAGGCCCTGCTGGTGCCCGAGGGCGCCGAGGAGGTTAAGGTCAACACGCCGATCGCGCGGCTGTCCGGCGAGGCCGGCGCCGCGCCGCCGGCGCCGCAGCCGTCTGGGCCCAAGGCCGACGCTGGCGGCGGACAAGGTGAAGGCGAAGCTTCTGCAGGCGATCCCGAGAAGAAGCCGCCGGAAACGGCCAAGCCGAAGCCGCAGGGAGAGGCGGCCGCGCCGGTGACGCCGGCGGAGCCGCTGAAGGACCCCGAGCTCCCGGAGGCCGTGAAGCTGGTGAAGGTCACGGTGCGCGACGCCCTGCGCGACGCCATGGCCGAAGAGATGCGCCGCGATGGTGACGTCTTCCTGATGGGCGAGGAGGTGGCGCAATACCAGGGGGCGTACAAGGTCAGCCGTGGCCTGCTGGAGGAGTTCGGCGACCGCCGGGTGGTCGACACCCCGATCACGGAATACGGCTTCACCGGCCTCGGCGTCGGGGCTGCCATGGCCGGCCTGAAGCCGATCGTCGAGTTCATGACCTTCAACTTCGCCATGCAAGCAATTGATCACATTATTAATTCAGCCGCGAAGACGCTCTACATGTCGGGCGGCCAGATCAAGACCTCGGTGGTGTTCCGCGGGCCCAATGGCGCGGCGGCCCGAGTCGGCGCCCAGCACAGCCAGGACTATTCGAGCTGGTACGGCCACGTGCCCGGCCTGAAGGTGATCGCGCCCTACGATGCGGCCGACGCCAAGGGCCTGCTGAAGGCCGCGATCCGCGATCCTAACCCGGTCGTCTTCCTCGAAAACGAGATGCTTTACGGCCAGGAATTCGATGTGCCGGACGGCATCGACTGGGTGCTGCCGATCGGCAAGGCCAAGGTGCGCCGCGAGGGGAACGGCGTGACGCTGGTGTCCTATTCGCGCATGGTCGGCTTCTGCCTGCAGGCGGCGGAAGAACTGGCGGCGGACGGAATCGAGGCTGAGGTCATCGACCTGCGCACCATCCGGCCCATGGACATCGGTACGGTTGTGGAAAGCGTCAAGAAAACCAACCGGCTGGTCACCGTCGAGGAGGGCTGGGGCCCGATGGGGGTCGGCGCCGAGGTCGCGGCCAAGGTGGTGGAACTGGCGTTCGATTACCTGGATGCGCCGCCCATGCGGGTGCACCAAGAGGACGTGCCACTGCCCTACGCTGCCAATCTCGAGGCGCTTTCGCTGCCGTCGGTGGCGAAGATCGTGCAGGCGGCAAAGGCCGTGAGCTACAAGTGACCGACAGTCCTTTCACCTGGCGGGCCGGCGGTTGCCATTGCGGCGGGGTGCGGTTCGAGGTGGCCTTGCCCGAGGTCGTCGAGGCGCAGAGCTGCAACTGCTCGATGTGCGCCAAGACCGGCTTCGTGCACATCATCGTGCCGGAGAGCCGATTCCGGATCACCAAGGGCGCCGAGCGGCTGGCCGAGTACACGTTCAACACCCGGGTGGCGAAGCACCTTTTCTGCGCCGAGTGCGGGATCAAGGGCTTCTACCGGCCGAGGTCGAACCCCGACGGCTGGAGCGTCAATGCGCATTGCCTGGACTCGACCGACGGCCTGGACCTCCGCATCGAAGCGTTCGACGGCCAGAACTGGGAAGCCAACGCCGATGGGTTGGCGCATCTCTCAAGGGAGCCGGCATGACTTTGCCGCTCTCCGGTCACTGCCACTGCGGCGCGATCCACGTAACCCTGGAGCCGGGGCTGGCGGTAGGCGAGCTGCCATTGCGCGCCTGCCAGTGCGGATTCTGTCGACGGCACGGCGCAGCGACGACGAGCCATCCGGATAGCCGGCTGCACATCGAGGCGACGCCGGGATCGATCAACTGGTACCGGTTCGGTCGCCGGGCCGTGGACGTGCTGCTGTGCGACGAGTGCGGGGTCTATGTCGCCTCGACGATCGAGGCGCAGGGCCACCGCCTTTCCACGCTTAACGTGACGGGCGTGGCCCTGGACGGTTTCGCGGGCCGCGTTGCCCAGCCCGCAACCTACGACGATGAAACCGACGAGCAGCGGCTCGCCCGGCGCAAGGCGCGCTGGACGCCGACCGTGCTCGTTGAAACCAGCCCGAGCGCCTGAGCCCATGTCCATCGACGTCCTCATGCCCGCCCTGTCGCCCACAATGGAGGAGGGCACGCTCGCCAAATGGCACGTGAAACAGGGCGACAGCGTGAAGTCCGGCGACGTGATCGCCGAGATCGAGACCGACAAGGCGACCATGGAAGTCGAAGCCGTCGACGAGGGCACGGTCGAAGCGATCCTCGTGCCGGAAGGCACGGAGGGTGTGAAGGTCAACGCCCCGATCGCGCGGCTGAGCGGGGATGACGCGGGAGCCAGTGCGCCGCCTGCGCCGAGGGCCGAAGCTCCGAAAGCGGAAGCCGCCAAGCCCGAGCCCGCCAAGCCTGCGCCGGCTCCGGAAGCCAAGGCCGCGCCGGCGCCCGCGAAAAGCGCGGACGGCGCACGCGTCTTCGCCTCGCCGCTGGCGCGGCGGATCGCCGAGCAGAGGGGTCTGGATCTCTCGACGCTGAAGGGCTCCGGGCCGCACGGGCGGATCGTCAAGGCGGACGTGGAGCAGGTCCAAGCCGGGCAGGCTCCCTCTAAGCCGGTTGGGGCGCCCGCCGCCCCGGCGGGTCAGCCGCAACCCGCCGCTCCGCGCCAGGTCCAGAGCCTGGAGCAGCAGGGCATTCCCCCCGGCAGCTACGACCTGATCCCGCTCGACGGCATGCGCAAGACGGTGGCCCGGCGGATGACCGACAGCTTCCGCGACGTGCCGCACTTCCCGCTCAACATCGACGTCGAGATCGATGCGCTGCTGGCGGCGCGCGTCAAGATCAACGCCATGCTGGAAAAATCAGGCGGCAAGGTCAGCGTCAACGACATGGTGATCAAGGCCGCCGCCGTGGCCCTGATGCAGGTGCCCGAGGCCAACGCCTCTTACACGCCCGAAGGCATCGCCATGCACCACCACGCTGACATCGCGATGGCGGTGGCGGTGCCGCACGGCCTGATCACGCCGATCATCCGCGCCGCCGAGACCAAGGGCCTGGCCCAGATCGCCAAGGAGGCCAAGGACCTCGCCGAGCGCGCACGGAACAAAAAGCTGAAGCCCGACGAATACCTGGGCGGCACCTTCTCGATCTCCAATCTCGGGATGTTCGGGATCAAGTCTTTCGCCTCGATCATCAACGAGCCGCAGGGCGCGATCCTCTCGGTCGGCGTCGGCGAGAAGCGGCCGGTGGTCCGCGGCGACCAACTCGCGACCGCCAGCGTCATGAGCCTGACGCTCACCTGCGATCACCGGGTGGTCGACGGCGCCACGGGCGCGCGGTTCCTGGCCGCCCTGAAGCCGCTGCTCGAAGACCCCATCACGATGATCGTCTGAGGCGGAGCGGGCAGCGTGGCCGACGAATTCGACGTCATCATCGTGGGATCCGGTCCGGGCGGCTACGTCACCGCGATCCGGGCGAGCCAGCTGGGGCTGAAGACCGCCATCGTCGAGCGCGAGCTGCTGGGCGGGATCTGTTTGAACTGGGGCTGCATCCCGACCAAGGCGCTCCTGAAGTCCGGCGAGGTCTACGAGCAGCTGGGCCACCTTGGCGACTACGGCCTCTCGGCCGAGAACCGCGCCTTCGACTTCGGCAAGGTGGTGGAGCGCTCGCGCAAGGTCTCGGCGCAGCTCAACGCCGGCGTCGCCTTCCTCATGAAGAAGCACAAGGTCGAGGTGGTCGAAGGGACTGCGCGGGTGGAGAAGGCACCGGGGACCCCCAAGGTGCTCGTGGCGCTCAAGAAGGGCGGCTCGCGGTCGCTGAGCGCCAAGCACGTGATCCTGGCCACCGGCGCACGGGCCAGGACCTTCCCCGATATCGGGCTGGAGCCGGATGGCGAGCGGGTCTGGACCTATCGCGAGGCGCTGGTCCCGAAATCCGCGCCGAAGTCATTGGTGGTGATCGGCTCCGGCGCCATCGGCATCGAGTTCGCGAGCTTTTTCCGCGCCCTGGGCTCGGAAGTTACGGTCGTAGAGATGCTGCCGCGCATCCTGCCGGTGGAGGATGAGGAGGTTTCCAAGGCCGCCCACAAGGCCTTCGAAAAACGCGGCCTGAAGTTCCGCGTCCCGGCCAACGTGAAGAAGCTGACGAAATCGAAGTCAGGCGTGTCCGTCGAGATCGAGGCGGGCGGCAAGGCCGAGACCCTGCAGGCCGACGTGGCCATCGTGGCCGTAGGCATCGTCGGCAACGTCGAGGATATCGGGCTGGAGGCGCTGGGCGTGAAGGTCGAGCGCACGCACATCGTCACCGACGGCCATGCGGCGACCAACGTGCCGGGCCTCTACGCCATCGGCGACGTCGCCGGTCCGCCCTGGCTGGCGCACAAGGCCAGCCACGAGGGCGTCCACTGCGTCGAGCACATCGCGGGGTTGAGGCCCAGCAACCTAGACGCGCCGATCCCCGGCTGCACCTATTCGACGCCGCAGGTGGCCTCCGTCGGCCTGACCGAGGCTCAGGCCAAGGAACAGGGGCGGGAGCCCAAAGTCGGGCGCTTCCCGTTCCGGGTGAACGGCAAGGCGATCGCCGCGGGGGAAACCGAAGGCTTCGTGAAGACGGTGTTCGACGGCGAGACCGGGGCGCTGATCGGCGCCCACATGATTGGCGCCGAGGTCACCGAGATGATCCAGGGCTTCGCGCTGGCCATGACCCTGGAGGCTACCGAAGCCGAGCTGCAGGCGACCGTGTTCCCGCACCCCACGATGAGCGAGGCCATGCACGAAGCCAGCCTCGACGCCTACGGTATGGTCCTGCACATCTGATTCAGCTGGCGCGCGCCTCGCGGAAGGTCACCAGCCGGCCCTTGGCCTCGTCCCAGAGCGCCAGCCGGACGGTGCGGAACGCGTCGAGCAGGGTGACGCGGTTCATCGCCTGCACTTCGGGGTGGTCGCGCAGCACCTGCGGCAAGCGGTAGAAGGGTATCTTCGATCCCGCGTGATGGACGTGGTGGGCGCCGATGTTGGCGGTGAACCAACGGAGCACCGGCGGCAGGACCAGATGCGAACTGCCCTGCAGCGCAGCCACGTCTTTCTTCCAGGCCCCGGCGCGCGCCCAGTAGGCGCCCTCGAACTGGTGCTGGACATAGAACAACCAGACGCCGATCGAGGCGGCCATCAGCACCATCGGCAGGTAGACCATCCAAAGGGCCTGCACGCCGCCCAGCAGGACCTGCGGCAGGATCAGGAGCGCGATGCCGGCGCTGTTGCCGAGCACGCTGAGCCAGGCGCGGCCCTCGCGCATCAGCCCGATGGGCAGGCGATGCTGTAGGACGAACATGTAGCCCGGGCCCAGGCCGAACATCACCAGCGGGTTGCGGTAGAGCTGATAGGCGAGCCGCCCGAACCACGACTTGGCCCGATACTCCTCGACGGTGAGCATCTCGACCGCGCCCAACTCGCGACGATCTAGGTTGCCGGAGGTCGCGTGGTGGATCGCGTGCGTGCGGCGCCAGTACGAGTAAGGCGTCAGCGTCAGCACGCCGATCACCCGGCCGGTCCAGTCGTTGGCCTTGCCCGATCGGAAGAACGACCAGTGGCCGCAGTCGTGCTGGATCATGAAGAGCCGCACCATGAAGGCCGCGGCCGGGATCGTCAGGGCCGCGCCCCACCACCAATGCCGCCCGACGAGGAAGACAGCCAATCCCCACAGCGCCAGGAACGGCACAGCGGTGATCACGATCTCGAGGATGCTGCGCCTGTGGCTGGGGCGCTGGTAGCGGGCCAGCGTCTGGCGCAGGCCACTCAGGTCTTGGGCGATAGTCATCGAAGCTCCGGGGGGACGCACGCCTCTTAGTCCGAGTCTGTGACCAAAGTACGATGGGGCATGGCGACGCGCGGGCATCAGGGCCGCTTTCGCACTAGGGCGTCCAGGCTCCAGATCCCGCCCCCGGCGAAGGCGAGATAGAGGAAGACGAAGGTGTAGAGGATCGCCTCGCCGCCCATGTTCACGCCGGGCCAGAAGCTCTTCGAGGCGTGCGCCATGAAGTAGCCGATGGCCATCTCGCCCGAGCAGATGAAAGCGGTGATGCGGGTGAAGAGACCAAGCGCGATCAGCGCCCCGCCGACGATCTCGATCCAGGCGGCGGCCACCAGAATTGTCGGCAGCGGGTCCGGCGCCCCCGGCTGCGCGACGGGGAAATGGAACTGCTTCATGAGCCCATGCTCGATGAAGAGCAGGCCTGAGATGATCCGAAGGATCGACAGCACCCTGGGTGACCAGGCGGCGAGGTTGGGCATTTGGCGTCTCCCGTTTGGACGAACGCGGCACTAAAGCGCACTCAAACACCCGACGGCGCCTAGGCGGCCCGGCGCAGCTCCGCATCGACGATCCGGCCCAGCGCCACATAGTCGGTCTTGCCGGTGCCGAGGACCGGGATCTCCGGCACCCGGATGATCTTGCGCGGCACGGCGATCTCCGGCGCCTGGATCGCCTGGGCATGGGCGATCAGCGGCGCCACGTCGGCGTCGCGGCGGTCGGTGACCAGGATAAGCCGTTCCCCCTTCTTGGGGTCGGGCGTGGCGATCACGGCGTGGCGCGCGTCGGGCCACACGGCGCAGGCCAGGTCCTCGGCGGCGGTCAGCGAGACCATCTCGCCGGCGACCTTGGCGAAGCGCTTCACCCGGCCCTTGATCCTGATCCACTGGTCTTCGGTGATGTCGACGACGTCGCCGGTGTCGTGCCAGCCCTCGTATGGCGGCTCGATACCACCCCCGGCCGCCAGGTAGCCCGCCATGATATTGGGTCCCCGGACGTAGAGCTTGCCGCCGCCGGGAATGCCCTCCACTGGCTCCAGCTTGACCTCGATGCCCGGCAGCAGGCCGCCCACCGTGCCGCGACGGTTGTCGGTGGGCTTGTTGACCGCAATCACGGGTGCGGCCTCGGTGGCGCCGTAGCCCTCCAGCACCGGGATCGCGCCGAACCGCTCGGCGATCAGGTTGTGGGTCTCGTCGCGCACCTTTTCGGCGCCGCAGACGATGAACTGTAGGCCGGCCAGCTCATCCGGCGCGGCCGAGCGCGCGTACTGGTTCACGAAGGTGTCGGTGGCGAGCAGGATCGAGGCCCTGGTGTCCTTGATCAGCGGCGGAATCTGCTTGGTGTGCAGCGGCGAAGGATATTCGAACGCCTTCATGCCGGTGAGCAGCGGCAGCAGCACCCCGCCGGTCAGGCCGAAGCAGTGGAAGGTCGGCAGCGGGTTGAACATCACCCAGCTGGGGTCGAGGTCGATGTGCGCGGCCACCTGCTGGACGTTGGCGATCAGGTTCTCCTGGCTCAGCATCACCCCGCGCGGCGCGCCGAAACTGCCGGAGGTGAACAGGATCACCCCGGCGTCGGTGGGTCTGCTGGGCGCACGGAACTGCCTGGGCAAGGCGCCGGCCGCGGCCGCGTAGAGCTTGTCCGCCACGCCTACGCTCGCGCGGACGTCCTCGAGGTACGTCACCGCGCCGATGGTCTCCAGCGCGTCGACGATGTCGTGCAGCTTGCCCTGCTCGATGAACCGGTGGGCGGTCAGCACCCGCTTGACCCCGGCCAGCTCGCAGGCCGCGCGGATGTTGCGGATGCCGGCGGTGAAGTTGAGCATCGTCGGCGTCCGGCCGATGGCGTGCAGGGCGAAGAAGGTGACCACGGCGGCAGAGCTCGCCGGCAGCATGACGCCCACGCGCTCCCCAGGCTTGGTGAAGGCCGCGATCTTGCGGCCCAGCGCGAAGCTGCCGCGGATCAGGTCGAGGTAGGTGAGGGGATTGCGCTCCTGGTCCTCCAGGATCGGTTTCTTCAGGCCATAGGTCCGGCTCGCGTCCACCAGGGCGTCGAACAGGGTCGTCTTCGCCTGGCGGGCGTCGAATGAACGCGACACGAGCCACCACCTCCCAATCCGTTATCGTTGCCCGAAGCCTATCGCCGGGGGTGGGCGATGAAAAGATTGGTTACAAGGCGTGAAGTTGCGGCTCCCGCGCGCCGTGGCTTGATCCGAAGCGCCGGACCGACGATCTAGGGCCCATGGCCGTGGTCATCGATACGGTTGGAGCCAAGCGGCCCCGCCACCCGGAGAAGCAGGCGAACCCCCAGACGCCGCTCCTGCGCAAGCCGGACTGGCTGCGCGTGCGCGCGCCGGGCTCCGCCGGCTACAACGCCACCCGCGAGATCGTGAAGGCGCACGGGCTGGTGACGGTCTGCGAGGAGGCCGCCTGTCCCAACATCGGCGAGTGTTGGACCAAGAGCCACGCCACCATGATGATCATGGGCGAGACCTGCACGCGGGCCTGCGCCTTCTGCAACGTGGCGACCGGCAAGCCGAACCCGCTCGACCCGACCGAGCCCGCGCGGGTCGCCGACGCTGTGGCCAAGATGGGCCTGAACCATGTGGTCATCACCTCGGTGGACCGCGACGACCTGGCCGACGGCGGGGCCGGGCACTTCGCCGCCGTCGTCCGGGCGATCCGCGCCGCCGCGCCGGGCACGACGGTCGAGATCCTGACGCCCGATTTCCTGCGCAAGCCGGTCAGCGCCGCCCACGAGGTGATCGACTCCAGGCCCGACGTCTTCAACCACAACCTGGAGACCGTGCCGCGGCTCTATCTCTCGATCCGGCCGGGCGCCCGCTATTTCCACTCCCTGCGTCTCCTGGAGCGGGTGAAGGAGCGCGATCCGGGCCAGTTCACCAAGTCAGGCGTGATGGTCGGACTCGGCGAGAGCAAGGAAGAGGTCATGCAGGTGATGGACGACATGCGCTCCGCCGGCGTGGACTTCATCACCATCGGCCAGTACCTGCAGCCCACCCGGCGGCACGCGCCGATCGACCGCTTCGTGCATCCCGACGAGTTCCGCGCCTACGAGGAGATCGCCCGCGCCAAGGGCTTCCTGATGGTCGCGGCGAGCCCGCTCACCCGCTCCTCACACCACGCCGGCGAGGACTTCGCCCGCCTGCAGGCGGCGCGGAACGCCCTCGAAGGGCGGGCCGGGAACGCGGCGGCCTAGGCGCGGGCGTGCAGCACCACGTCACCAAACGGCTGCCGTATACGCCGGACCAGCTGTTCAGCCTGGTCGGCGGGATCGACGCCTATCCCGAGTTCGTGCCCTGGATCACCGCCATGCGGACCTGGAACCCACGGTCGTTGGGGGAGGGGATCGATACGGTGGATGCAGAGGCGAAAGTCGGATTCTCGTTCCTCAAGGAGCGGTTCTCCACCCGGGTGACGCGTAACGCACCGGCCCGCCAGATCGACGTCGACCTGCTGTCGGGCCCCTTTCGCCGGCTCGCCAACCGCTGGCGCTTCGAGGACGACGGCGCAGGCGGGACCCGCGTCGAGTTCGACATCGACTTCCAGTTCAAGTCGCGGCTGCTGGACGCGCTGTTGGCGGCCAATTTCCATCACGCCGTCGACCGGCTGATGGGCTGCTTCGAGGCGCGCGCGGAGAGGCTCTACCGCCCCGCCGACACCATCGGCGAGGCCAGGTCCAGGACCGCCTAGGTTAGCGCCGGTTATTGATGTACGCGACGTTCATCCTGCTTGTTAGCGGCTCTGCAACCCGATGCGCCAAGACTCCGCGCAATTCCATGGGTCGTTAGGAGCGCTTGGTGCTGTTGTTTCTGAGGGTCTACGCGGTCGCGTACCTCGTGCTGTTCCTTGAGGGCATCGCCCTCGCACCCAGCCGAGCTGCGTCGATGTCGATCATTCAGTGGGTCGACATGCTCATCTTCACGCCCGTTGCGGTCGTGGGGCTGTGGTCCGCGGCCTATCGGCACCTGACCCTGCCCAAGCACGGCTGGAAGGTCCTGCTGTTCGCCTCGGTCTTCTGGCGGCCGCTGGCGATCGGCAACGCCGTCCTCTCCGGCAACGCGATTGCGAAGTTCCAGGCCTTTCTGGGCGGCGTCACGGGGCAGATGAGCAGTCAGAATGCGCTGGCGGTGACCCTCATGGCGACCGCCGGGGCCTGCCTGCTTGGCAGCCTGGTGATCGTTCCGCCGCTGATCGCGCTCTACCGCAACGCCTATGGCGATGAGAGCCTGCTGAAGCTGATGTCACCGCCGCACCTGCGCGAGAGGGCGCCGCTGCCGCCCGACCAGCTGGCGGAGATCGCCGCGCGCCGGGCCGCCCACGCCGCCCAGCGATCCGCTTAGGTCATCCGCTCGCGCAGCATCTCCAGCGCCGATTGCACCGCGGCCAGCTGGATGCCCTGGCGATCCTCGACTTCGAAGAACTCCTGGCGGTGGCTGAGGCCGTGATTGGTGCGCGCCGTGGCGATGTGAACCGTGCCGACGGGCTTTAGCGGGGTGCCGCCGCCGGGTCCCGCAACGCCGGTGATCGCCACGGCGACATGGGCGTTGGAATTCTCGAGCGCGCCTTCCGCCATCATCCGCGCCACCGGCTCGGAGACCGCGCCCAGGTCGGCGATCAAATCGCCCGGAATGCCCAGCAGCTCCTGCTTGGCGCGGTTGGAGTAGGTGACGTAGCCGCGTTCGAAGACGTCGGAGGCCCCGGCCACCTGGCAGATCGCCCCGGCCACAAGGCCGCCCGTGCAGCTCTCCGCCGTGACGATCCGCAGCGAGCGCTCGCGGGCCTCGTCCACGAGCAGCCGGGCCAGCGTGACGATCTCCAGCGAAAACATCCGCAACGCCCCTCTTAACGGCTCATAAGCTGGCGGGAACAGAGCATCGCGCCGGCACTCCTATCAAGGCGATTCGAGTTCATGACCACCTTGGCAACCGATGCGCCCGCCTTGAGCCATCCGCCTGCTGGCTTGTTCGTCGCGACCGTCTTCGCGAGCGCCGCGCTGGTGTTCCTCGTCGAGCCGATGATCGCCAAGCTGGTGCTGCCGATGCTGGGCGGCGGGCCTTCGGTGTGGAACACCAGCCTCGCCTTCTTCCAGGTCGCCCTGCTGGCGGGCTACGGCTACGCGCACGCGCTGCAGCGGGTGAAGTCGCTGAAGGCCCAGGCGGCCGTGCATGGTCTCGCGCTGCTCGCCGCAGCGGTCGCCCTGCCGCTGCGGATCAACGACGCGGTCGGGGCGCCGTCCTCGACGCATCCGACGCTGTGGCTGCTGGGCGTGCTCGCCGTCTCGATCGGGGCGCCCTTCGCCGTGCTCTCGGCCACCGCGCCGCTGGTGCAGGCCTGGCACGCCCGCACGCTGGGCGCCCGCGACGGGCGCGAGCCGTACGCCCTCTATGCGGCCAGCAATCTCGGCAGCCTGCTTGCCCTGCTGGCCTATCCGCTAGCGGTCGAGCCCGGGCTCACCCTGCATACACAGCGGCTTGCCTGGAGCGGCGGGTACCTCGCCTTCATCTTCCTTATGTCGGGCCTCGCCGTGACGCTGATCCGCGCCCATGCCGGGGACGGCGCGGCTCGCGCCGCCGACCGCGGCCCGGCGCCGAGCTGGCGCGAGCGGCTGACCTGGGTCTGGCTGGCCGCGGTCCCCTCCAGCCTGATGCTGGGGGTGACCAGCTACCTGACCACCGATGTGGCCTCCGCCCCGTTCCTGTGGGTGCTGCCGCTGGCGCTCTATCTGGCGACCTTCATCATCGCCTTTCAGACGAAGCCGGCGATCCCTAGCGATGTGACCCTGGTGCTGCAGGGATTCGCGGTCGCCGCCTGCGCCACCATCCTGCCGTTCGCGGTCAACAGCTTCGTCCTCCAGCTGCCGGTCCACCTGGCGGCGTTCTTCCTCACCGCCCTGATGTGCCATCAGGCGCTGGTCGCCCGGCGGCCTGCGCCGGGGCGGCTCACCGAGTTCTATTTCTGGATGTCGCTGGGCGGGGTGGTCGGCGGCTCCTTCAACGCCTTCCTGGCGCCGGTGATCTTCGACAACGTCTGGGAGTATCCGCTGGTCCTGGCGCTCTCCTGCCTGGTGCGGCCCTGGAACGCCGAGGCGAAGATCGACCGGATGACCTGGGCGCTGCTCATCCTGGGCGTGCTGGCCGGCGTCATGAGCCCGATCGTCAACACCTTCGTGGCGCCGCACGTGTTCGCTAGACCGCTGATCGGCGGCATGACCCAGGTCGACCTCTTCGAGACGCTGGTGAAGGTGTTCCTCGGCGCCGCGGCCATCTCGGCCTTCCTGCTGCGCGGACGCGGGCTGTTGTTCTTCTGCGTCGTCGCCGTGCTTTCGATCGGCGCCAACGCGGCCGCCGACAAGACCAACACCACCCAGAGCTGGCGCAGCTTCTTCGGCGTGCTGAAGCAGTCGCAGACCGTCGTCCCGGCGCTCGGCGGGCCGGTGCGCATGCTGGCCCACGGCACCACCATGCACGGGGCGGAGGCGACCACCCCGCCCTGGACCTGCAACCCACTGGTCTACTACGCCCGCTCAGGCCCGATCGGTCAGGTGTTCCTGGCCAAGGCGGCCGCCACCCCGGCCCTCGACATCGGCGCGGTCGGGCTGGGGACGGGTTCGGTCGCGGCCTATGTGCGGCCCTCCGACCGGCTGACCTTCTTCGAGATCGACCCCTTGGTGATCCGGATATCCACGGACCCGGCGCATTTCGCCTACACCACCCGCTGCGCGCAGGGGCCCGTGGGCTATGTGCTGGGCGACGCGCGCCTGACGCTGGCCAAGCAGGCGCCCGGCCGCTTCGACATCCTGCTGATCGACGCCTTCTCCTCGGACGCCGTGCCGACGCACCTGCTCACCACGGAAGCGGTGCGGGGATATCTCACCAAGCTGAAGCCGGACGGCGTGCTCATCCTCCACCTCTCCAACCGCAACCTCGAGCTTAACGGCCCCGCGCAAGCTGTCGCCAGAGCGGCCGGCGGCGTGGCGCTGATCCAGCACTACCGGCCGCTGCCCGGGCAGGACCTCGCCGGCTGGCCGTCCCCGGAGGATGCGGTGATCGTGGCCCGCTCGTCGGCAGGTCTCTCCCGGTTCGCCCAGGACCACCGGTGGCAGCCGACGGACCCGACGCTCGTCCGGCCCTGGACAGACGACTACGTGAACCTGGTGGGCGCGCTCTACCGGCGCCTGAAGCAGAAGCTTGATCCCGACAGCGAGGGCTAAGGATCGACGCTAGGCGGGCGTCTCGACACTGACCACGGCCTGGGCCATCAGGCCCTCCTCTCGGCCCGTGAAGCCCATGCCCTCGGTGGTGGTCGCCTTGACGCTCACCCGGTCGATGGGAAGGCCCAGGAGCTCGGCGATGCGGGCGCGCATGGCGTCGCGGTGCGGCCCGACCTTCGGCCGCTCGCAGATCAGCGTCAGGTCGGCGGACAGGATGCGGCCGCCCTTGGCCTGCGCCAGCTTCACTGCGTGCAGCAGGAACTGGTCGGAGGACGCGCCCTTCCACTTGGGCGAGGAGGGCGGAAAATGCTGGCCGATGTCGCCCTCGGCAATGGCGCCCAGCACGGCGTCGGTGAGCGCATGCAGGCCGGCGTCGGCATCCGAGTGGCCGATCAGGCCCAGGTCGTGCTGGATCCGGATGCCGCCCAGCCAGACCACGTTGCCTGGCCCGAACCGGTGCGCGTCGACCCCGAATCCGGTCCGCACGATCCGCCGTGAGGCGGCGAGCTGCTCGGCCATCAGGAAGTCTTCGGGATAGGTCAGCTTCATCAGCATGGGGTCGCCAGGCACCAGCGCCACATGGCCGCCGGCGCGTTCCAGTACGCGCGCGTCGTCGGTCGGCTCCTCGCTGGCCGGCCAGCGGGAATAGGCGGCCTTCAGCTTGCCGAAGCGGAAAGCCTGCGGCGTCTGGGCCCGCCAGAGCCCCTCGCGGCTCACCGTCTCGTCCACCAGGTCCTGGCCGCGCTTCAGGGTGTCGGGGACGGGCAGGGCGGGGATGGAGCCATCGGCCAGGTCGAGCG
Source organism: Phenylobacterium sp. (assembly GCA_045802455.1). Lineage (GTDB taxonomy): Bacteria > Pseudomonadota > Alphaproteobacteria > Caulobacterales > Caulobacteraceae > Phenylobacterium. The sequence continues at coordinate 18,257 of JBJMQX010000106.1, forward strand.
CGGCCAACAGCCGGTCGACGTGGGCGCGGGTGACAAACGGCCGGGCCGCGTCGTGCACGAGCACAGGCTGGTTCTTGCCGCAGGTGAGCGCGGCCAGGCCCGCCTGGACCGAATCCGCACGGGTCTTGCCGCCGGTGACGGCGCGCCAGCGCGTTAAGCCTGTGAGCGCCGCATCCACCTGCGCCAGCCGGTCGCGCGCGACCACGACCACGACCTCCCGCGCGCCCCCCGACAGGAGGCCCTCGACCGACCAGCGGACGAGCGGACGCCCGCCCAGGTCACGCCAGGCCTTGGGCTCGCCGGGCCCGGCCCGCAAACCCTCGCCTGCCGCCACCACGACCGCTGAGAAGCTCATGCCGCGAAACCCACGCCCACACCCTTTGCACGGTGTTTACGCTCGGGACTGGGCTTGTCCAGCTGGAGGGGGGTTTACTGCGCTGCACAAAATGCCTAAAAACCGGGCGGTGGGGATGATTAGAAAATGAGCAAATCGCTCAAGCTCCGGGACATCGAGGTGCCCGGCCGCGTCTGGATCGCGCCGATGACCGGCGTGTCGGACCTCCCGTTCCGGCGCGCCGCGAGCCGCCTGGGTGCGGCGTATGTCGCCACGGAGATGGTCGCCTGCGCGGAGTTCGCGAAGGGCCGCTCGGACGTGGTCCGGCGCGCCGCGGTAGGCGAGGGGCTACCGCTAATGGTTGTCCAGCTGGTCGGCCGCGACCCGGCCCACATCGCCGAGGGAGCCAGGCTCGCGCAGGCTGCGGGCGCGCAAATCATCGACCTCAACTTCGGCTGCCCGGCCCGCGAAGTGACCGGCGCCCAGTGCGGCTCCGCCCTGATGCGCGAGCCGGAACTGGCTGAACGACTGGTCGCCGCCGCCATCGAGGCAGTGGACGTTCCGGTAACGGTGAAGATGCGCCTGGGCTGGGATGACGCCTCGAGGAACGCGCCGCAGATCGCGGCGGCGGCCGAGGCTCTCGGCGCTGCGGCGATCACCGTGCACGGCCGCACCCGCTGCCAGTTCTACAAGGGCGCCGCCGACTGGGCCGCGGTCCGGGCGGTGAAGGCGGCGGTCTCGGTCCCGGTGATCGTCAACGGCGACATCGTCGACGGGGCGAGCGCGAGAGCCGCCCTGGACGCCTCCGGCGCCGACGGCCTGATGGTTGGCAGAGCGGTCTATGGCCGCCCCTGGATCGCCGCCCAGCTCGAAGCCGAACTGGACGGCCGGGCGTTCGCGTCGCCAGACCCCGAGGCGCGGCTGTCGATCGCCCTCGATCATTTCCGCGACGCGCTGGGCTTCTATGGCGACCGCCTGGGCCTGAAGGTCTTCCGCAAGCACCTGGCGGCCTACGTAGAGCAGGCGCCATGGCCGGCGAGCGCACCCGCCCGCCGCGAGGCGCGCGGGCGCCTCTGTCGCCTGGAGGAGGCGGAGGAGATCGAGGCCGGTCTGACCGCGCTATGGACCGACGCGGGCGAAAGGCTGGCGGCGTGAACGGCCGCTCCCTGCCACAATCGCTCGGCCTCGACGTGCTTGCGCTGAAGGCCGCGGCCTTCGACCTCAGCCCCGATCCTGCCCTCGTCGTGGACGCGCAGGGTGCGCTGGTGGCGGTGAACGAGGCCGCCGAGGCGCTGTTCGGGCAGGGATTGGGGCTGCTGGCCCGCGGCCGGTTCAGCGCGGCCCTCCCGCCGGGTTCCGCCCTCGTTTCCCTGCTGAACCGGGCGCTCGCCGAGGGTGCGCCGGTGCGCGAGCGCGGCGTGCAGATCACCCTCTTCGGGCTGCCGCCGTTCGAGGCGGATGGCGCGGCGGCGCCGTTGGGCGACGGCGCTGTGCTGCTCACTCTCACGGTGAAGGCCGGCCTGGGGGCCGAGCGCACCGGGGCGGAGGTGGCCGGCGGCCTGCGCTCGATCGTGGGCCTCGGCCGAATGCTGGCGCACGAAATCAAGAACCCGCTGGCGGGAATCCGCGGGGCGGCGCAACTTCTGAAGGCGGGAGCCACCGCCGAGGACGCGCCACTCGCGCAATTGATCGTCGACGAGACCGACCGCGTACGGCGGCTGGTCGACCGCATGGAGGCGTTCTCCGACGACGCCTTGCCCTCGCTCAGCCCGATCAATATCCACCAGGTGCTGGACAGGGTGCGGGCCCTGGCGGCAAACGGCGTGGCCGACGGCCTGGCGTTGCGCGAGCACTACGACCCGTCGCTTCCGCCGGTGTTGGGCGACGAGGACCAGCTGATCCAGATCTTCCTGAACCTGGTCAAGAACGCCGCCGAAGCCGCCCATGCCCGCGGCGACGGGCGCGGGGAGATTTCGATCCACACCGCTTATCGGCACGGAGTGCGGGTCCGGGCCTCCAAGGGCCAGACCCTGCGCGGCGCGCCGCTGGAGGTGCGGGTGGTCGACAACGGGCCCGGGGTTCCGGCGCACCTGCGCGAGCACCTGTTCCAGCCGTTCGTGACCACCAAAGCCAACGGCGCGGGCCTCGGCCTGGCGCTGGTCGCCAAGCTGGTGGCGGCGCACGGCGGGTTGCTGGACTTCGATTCCGAGCCTGGACGGACCGTGTTCCGGGTGCTGCTGCCGATCGCGACGGATGGGGACCCTCCAGCATGAACGCCGCCAGCAAGAAGATCCTGATCGCCGACGATGACGCCTCGATCCGGCTGGTGCTCAGCCAGGCGTTCACACGGTTGGGCTATCAGGTCCGGGCCACGGGCAACGCCGCCACCCTGCTGAAGTGGGTCTCCGACGGCGAGGGCGACCTGGTGATCACCGACGTGGTGATGCCCGACGAAAACGTGTTCGACGTGCTGCCGCGCATCCGCAAGGAGCGGCCGAAGCTGCCGGTCATCGTGATGAGCGCGCAGAACAACCTTATCACCGCGGTGAACGCCGCCGAGGTGGGCGCCTTCGACTACATCCCCAAGCCGTTCGACCTGGACGACATGACCGGCGCCGCCCGGCGTGCGCTCTCCCGGCCCGCCGATCCCGAGGCTGCCCGCGCCCAGGCCCGGGCAGTGCGCGACGACCGCCTGCCGCTGATCGGCAGGTCGGGCCCGATGCAGGAGGTTTATCGGACCATCGCCCGGCTGGTCGGCGCGGACCTGACTGTGCTGCTGAGCGGCGAGAGCGGTACGGGCAAGGAGCTGGTCGCGCGCGCCCTCCACGACATGGGCCGCCGCCGCGACGGACGGTTCGTGACCATCAACCTGGCCGCAGTTCCGCGCGAGCGCGTCGAGGCCGAGCTGTTCGGCAAAGAGGACGGCGACGCCGGCAAGCTTATCGAGGCCGACGGCGGGACGCTGTTCCTGGACGAAATCGGCGACATGCCGCTGGACGCCCAGACCCGCCTGTTGCGGGTGATCGACGGCTCCGAGCCGGCGCTCAACCCGAAGACCGGGCGCAGGCCCAACGTACGGATCATCGCGGCCACCAACCGCGACCTGCGCGGCCTGATTCGCGAGGGCCTGTTCCGCGAAGACCTGTTCTTCCGGCTGAACGTCGCGCCGCTGCGCCTGCCACCCCTGCGCGACCGGGTCGAGGACATCCCGGACCTGACGCGCGCCTTCCTGCTCAGGGCCAACCGCGAGGGCCTGCCGTCGAAGACCATCGATGCGGCCGCGCTGGACCGGCTTCGGCAGCATGCCTGGCCTGGCAACGTGCGCGAGCTGGAGAACCTGGTGCGCCGGATCTGCGCCCTCTACGGCGAAGACCTGATCACCGCGCGGATCGTCGAGCGCGAGCTCGCCGAGCAGCAACCGGGCGCCCAGGGCGAAGAGGGGCCGGTGACGCTCTCGCAGCTCGTCGAGCGCAAGCTCTCGAGCTACTTCGCCGACCAGCCGGACGGGCTGCCGCCCGTCGGTCTCTACGACCGCGTGCTCGAGGAGGTGGAGCGGCCGCTGATCCGGCTAACGCTGTCGGCGACCCGCGGCAACCAGGTCCGCGCCGCCGAGATCCTCGGCCTCAACCGCAACACCCTGCGCAAGAAGATCAGCGACCTTGGCGTCGAGATGCAGCGGGGGCGGCGCTAGGACCCCCTCGCGTAGCGGGACAACCTGGGTATATGCGCAACATAGCTGTTGAATTTGGGGCACAGTCGCCTAGGCTCCGCTGGCAATGGCTTTCGCAGTCGGAGAGTGGGTCGCCGGCGCCGGCATGGCGCGTTTCTGGCGGGCCCTGCAGTCGCGAGTGGTGCTGGGCGTGGGCTACGGGGTGGCCGCGCTGCTCACCGGCGTGGCGATCCTGCTCGCCGCCTCGCCGCCTTCGACCGGACCGCTGGGGCCCGCCAGCCAACTGATCCTCACCGTCCTGGGCTTCAACCTGGTGCTGATCTTGGCGCTGACCACTGTGGTGGCCCTACGCTTTGCGGCGCTGTGGGAAGAACGGGACCGCGACCCGGGCGCTCGGCTGAAGCTGCGATTCGTCACCCTGTTCGCCCTGGCGGCCGTCGCCCCGGCCGTGGTCGTGGCCTTGTTTTACGGCGTGCTGGTCAACCGCGGCGTCGACGACTGGTTCAGCCAGCGGGTGCAGACGGTGGTCCAGAATTCAGCCAACGTCGCCAACTCCTATGTCGAGGAGCAGACGCGCTATATCCAGGACCACGTGACCCTGATGGCCGGCGACCTGAACCGCGCCGCGCCGGGCCTGTCGGCGAGCCCGATCACCTTCAGCCACTTCCTGGCGAACCTGGCCTCCTACCACGCCTTCCCGGCCGCCTACCTGATCGACCGCGACGGCCGCGTGCTGGCCCGCGCCGAGGCCGCCGACGCCCCGCCGCTGGTGCTGCCGCCGCCGGCCAGCTTCAAGGCCGCCGACCAGGGCGTGATCTGGCTCTGCAACCGCACCTGCGGCGACGTCATGCGCTCGGTCTACAAACTGGGCGGCTACACCGACACCTACCTCTACCTCGTCCGTCCGGTGGAGAAGGGGATCATCGCCCACCTCCTGGAGGCGGAAGCCAGCCTCGGCGCCTACCGCGAGGCGGCCGACAACCGGGCGCGGATCCAGACCATCTTCGCGCTCAGCTATGCCGAGACCGCATTGCTGGTGCTGGTCGGCGCGGTCTGGCTGGCGATGGGCGCGGCCAACGCCATCTCAGGGCCCATCGCGCGCCTGGTGCAGGCGGCGGGACGCGTCGCCGGAGGTGACCTTTCGGCCCGTGTCGATGCCGACAGCGACCCCGAGGAGATCGCCGTCTTGTCGCGCGCCTTCAACGGCATGACGCACGATCTTCAGGCACAGCAGGAGGCCTTGCGAGCGGCGCACGAGGACGCCGAGCGGCGGCGGGAGTTCATCGAGACGGTGCTGGCGGAGGTCAGCGCCGGGGTCGTCAGCCTGGACGGCAGGGGCCGCATCTCCGCGGCCAACCGGCAGGCGGAATTGCTGCTGGGCCTCACCGGCGCCGCCCGCAACAAGAAGCTGGCCGATGTGGCGCCTGAGATCGCCGCGGTCGCCGCCGAGGGCGTCCGCGGCGAGGCGGAAACCGAGGTGGACGTGGTTCGGGGGCGCGAGACGCGGCGCCTGCGCGTGCGCGCCAGCCGCACCGAGGACGGCCTCGTGCTGACCTTCGACGACATCACCCGGCTGATGAACGCCCAGCGCAACGCGGCCTGGCGAGACGTCGCCCGCCGCATCGCCCATGAGATCAAGAACCCGCTGACGCCGATCCAGCTCTCGGCGGAGCGGCTGCGCAAGAAGTACCGCAAGGACATCGCGCCGGCCGAGCTGGAGACCTTCGACCGCTGTAACGACACCATCGTCAGGCAGGTCGACGCCATCCGGCAGATGGTGGACGAGTTCTCCGCCTTCGCCCGCATGCCGGCGCCGAAGTTCGTCGAGCAGGACGCCGCCGAGTTGCTGCGCGCAGCCGTCTTCGCCCAGCGCGTGGCGGCGCCCGACATCGACGTGCAGCTGGAAGAGCCGGTCTCCGACGTACGCGTGATGGCCGACGAGCACATGCTGGCCCAGGCGCTCACCAATGTGCTGAAGAACGCCACCGAAGCCGTCGCCGCGCGGCGATCCGGCGGCAGCCGCGCCAAGGGGAGGATCCGCGCGCGGCTGGTCTCGGACGAAGCGGGCGTGGCGTTCGAGGTGGAGGACAACGGCGTCGGCCTGCCGGCCAAGGACCGCGACCGGCTGACCGAGCCCTATGTGACGACACGCGAGAAGGGGACGGGCCTGGGGCTCGCGATCGTCAAACGCATCCTGGAAGACCATGGCGGAGAGCTGGAGCTGACCGACGCCCCGGGCGGGCAGGGCGCGCTGGCCATCCTGCGGCTTCCAGCCTCGGCGCGGGTCAAGCCCGCCGCCAAACCCCAACCCGTGAACGCGTAGAGGAATATCGATGGCGTCTGACGTTCTGGTGGTCGACGACGAGGCCGACATCCGCGACTTGGTGGCGGGCATCCTCTCCGATGAAGGCTACGCGGTGCGCACCGCCAGCGACGGCGAGCAGGCGCTGGCTGCGATCCGCGCGCGCAAGCCGGCGCTCCTGATCCTGGATATATGGATGGCCGGAGGGGGCATCGACGGCCTGGAGTTGCTCGACCTCGTGAAGGCGCTCGACGCCGACCTGCCGGTGATCATGATTTCGGGCCACGGCAACATCGAGACCGCCGTCACCGCGATCAAGAAGGGCGCCTACGAGTTCCTGGAGAAGCCGTTCAAGTCCGACCGCCTGCTGCTGGTGGTCGAGCGCGCCCTGGAGGCGGCCGGCCTGCGCCGCGAGAACCGCCGCCTGCGCGCCCAGACCCTGACGCCGGATGGCCTGCTCGGCCGCTCCGTGGTGGCCCAGCAACTGCGCCAGATGGTGGCCAAGCTGGCCGGCGCCAACAGCCGGGTGCTGATCAGCGGCCCGCCAGGATCCGGCAAGGAGACGGTGGCCCGGCTCATCCACTCGGCCTCGCCCCGCGCCAAGAACGAGTTCGTGGCGGTCAGCGCCGCCGGGATGACGCCGGAGCGGATGGACGTGGAGCTGTTCGGCGAGGAAGGCGAAGGCGGCCGCACCGCCAAGATCGGGGTCTTCGAGCGGGCCCACGCCGGCACCCTCTACCTCGACGAGGTGGCCGACATGCCGCGCGAGACGCAGGGCCGCATCCTGCGCGTGCTGGTCGAGCAGCGGTTCCGCCGCGTGGGCGGCGACAACGACGTGCAGGTCGACGTCCGCGTGGTCTCCTCGACCTCGCGCGACCTGCGCGAGGAGATCTCCGCCGGCCGGTTCCGCGAGGACCTGTTCCACCGGCTCAACGTGGTGCCCGTGAACGTGCCGGGCCTCGCCGAGCGGCGCGAGGATATCCCCGAGCTGGTCGAATATTTCATCGACCGGATCAGCGAGGTCACCGGCATGCCCAAGCGGCGGCTGGCCGACGATGCGCTGGCCACACTGCAGGTCCGCGCCTGGCCCGGCAACATCCGCCAGCTGCGCAATAATATCGAGCGCATGCTGATCCTGGCGTCGGGCTCGCCGGCCGAGGCGATCACCGCGGCCATGCTGCCGGCCGAAGCCATGGTCACCGACCAGGCCGCCAGCCTGGGCGCCGAGCGGATGATCGCGCTGCCGCTGCGCGAGGCGCGCGAGGTGTTCGAGCGGGAGTACCTCAACGCCCAGATGCTGCGCTTCTCGGGCAACATCTCGCGCACGGCGGCCTTCATCGGCATGGAGCGCTCGGCCCTGCACCGTAAGCTGAAGTCGCTGGGCCTCTCCGGCGCCCGGGCGCTCGAGGAAGAGCTCAGCTGATGGGGCGCGTCGCCTACGTCAACGGCCGCTTCGTCCCGCACGGCGAGGCAATGGTCCACATCGAGGACCGCGGCTATCAGCTCGCTGACGCCGTCTATGAGGTGTGGGCCATCTTCGGCGGTCGGCTGGGCGACCCCGAGGGCCATTTCGCGCGCCTGCAGCGCAGCCTTTCCGAGCTCTCGATCCCGATGCCGATGAGCCGCCCGGCGCTGACGTTGGTGCTGAAGGAGGCGATCCGGCGCAACCGGGTGCAGGAGGGCCTGATCTACCTGCAGGTCAGCCGCGGCGTCGCGCCGCGCCAGCATGCCTTCCCCGCCGAGCCGATCCGTCCCGCCGTCGTCATGACCGTCGGCCGCGTTGACCGCGCCGCCGACGAGGCCCGCGCCGCGAAGGGGATCAAGGTGGTCACCGCCCCGGAGAACCGCTGGGGCCGCGCCGACATCAAGACGGTGGGCCTGCTGGCGAACTCGCTCGCCAAGCAGAAGGCGCGCGAGGCCGGGGCGATGGAGGCCTGGTTCGTGGACGAACTGGGCTTCGTCACCGAGGGCGCGTCATCGAACGCATGGATCGTCGACGGCGAAGGACGGCTGCGCACCCGCGACACCAACGCCAACATCCTGCGCGGCGTCACGCGGCATACCCTGCTCGAGGTGATCGCCCGCGAAGGCCTGCCGGTCGACGAGCGGCCGTTCACGCCGGCCGAGGCGGTGGCGGCCAGCGAGGCCTTCATCACCGGCGCGGGCACCCTGGTGCTGCCGGTGATCGCAGTGGACAGCCAGCCGGTCGGCGAGGGCAGGGTGGGCCCGGTGGCGAGCCGGCTTCGGCGTCTCTATATCGAGCAGGCGAAGGCGACGGCCGTCTAAAGCGACACCTGCGATTGCGCCGGTCGCAAAAGCCAGTCTAGCTAAACCTTGTGTGTGGCGGCGTGTGGCCGTCGATCAACGAAAAGAGGCGGAAAAGCCGTGACCGAGAAAAAACAGAACCTGCAGGACGCGTTCCTGAACAGCGTGCGCAAGTCGAAGACGCCGCTCACCATCTTCCTCGTCAACGGCGTCAAGCTACAGGGCGTGGTGAGCTGGTTCGACAACTTCTGCGTACTGCTCCGCCGCGACGGCCAGTCCCAGCTGGTCTACAAGCACGCCATCTCCACCATCATGCCGGCGCAGCCCGTTCAGCTGTACGAGCCGGCCGAAGACGAGACCGATTGACCTCACTGATCGACCGCGAGGCGCCCGTCCAGGGCGCCGTCGTCATCCATCCTGACCGGGAAGGGCGCGGCCTTTCCCGAGATCCCCAGGCGCGCCTCGAAGAGGCGGTGGGCCTGGCGCAGGCGCTCGATCTTGAGGTCCGCGAAACACTGGTCGCGACCCTGCGCCGGCTGACGCCCGCGACCCTGTTCGGCAAGGGCAAAGTCGAGGAGATCGGCCGCATCTGCGAGCTGGCCGAGGCCGACGTCGCCGTGGTCGATGACGCGCTGACGCCCGTGCAGCAGCGCAACCTGGAAAAGGCCTGGCAGGTGAAGGTCATCGACCGCACCGGGCTGATCCTGGAGATCTTCGCGCGACGGGCGCGGACCCGCGAGGGCCGCCTGCAGGTCGAGCTCGCCCGCCTCAGCTACGAGCGATCGCGGCTGGTGCGCACTTGGACCCACTTGGAGCGCCAACGCGGCGGCTTCGGGGTCATGGGCGGCCCCGGCGAGACGCAGATCGAGACCGACCGCCGGCTGATCGCCGACAAGATCCGCAAGCTGAAGCTGGAGCTGGAGGAGGTCCGCCGCACGCGCACGCTGCAGCGGGCCGCGCGCAAGCGTCATCCGCACCCGACCGTTGCCCTGGTCGGATATACCAACGCCGGTAAGTCGACGCTGTTCAACCGGCTGACCCAGGCCGAGGTGGTGGCCGAGGACATGCTGTTCGCCACCCTCGACCCGACGCTTCGGATGCTGAAGCTGCCCGATGGCCGGCCGGCGATCCTTTCCGACACAGTCGGCTTCATCTCAGACCTGCCGCACGAGCTGGTGGAGGCGTTCCGCGCCACCCTGGAGGAGGTCAAGGAGGCCGACGTCGTGCTGCACGTGCGCGATATCGCCAGCGACGAGAGCGCGGCCCAAGCCGGCGACGTGCGCCAGGTGCTGGAGCGCCTGGGCGTCGACATGGACGAACGCCGCATCCTGGAGGTCTGGAACAAGATCGACCTGCTGGACGCCGACCGCCGCGCCGAAGTGCTGGGTGACGCTCGCCGAGCCCACCCGCCGGCACTGCCCGTCTCCGCCGTGACAGGGGAGGGTTGCAAGGCGCTGTTGGAAGCGCTCGCCGGCCTCGTCGACGAAGCCCCGCCGGTGGACGTCTACACGCCGGTCGGCGAAGGGGCGGCGATCGCGTGGCTCTACCGCCACGGCCGGGTCCTGGAGCGCCACGACGGGAAGGACGGCTCCGTTCGCCTGGCGGTCAGCCTCTCACCCCAGGCGCTCGGCCAGTTCGAGCAGCAGTTCCCGGCCGCCGAGGTTAGGGCGCACTAGCCGTTATTCCGCGGCCCGTTCAGCCGCCTTCACCTCTTCCCAGAGCGCGTCCATCTCGGCGAGGTCGGAAGTGTCCGGTGTTCGCCCGCGTTCGGCCAGCGCGGATTCGACCGCGCGGAAGCGGCGGACGAACTTGGCGTTTGTGTAGCGCAGCGCATCCTCCGGATCGATGTCGAGGGTGCGCGCGATGTTGGCGACGACGAACAGCACGTCACCCAGTTCCTGACGGGCTTTTTCCAGGTCGCCGGCGGCGATCTCGGCCTCCAGCTCGCCCACCTCCTCGTGCAGCTTCCTGGTGACGTCCTGGACCGTCGGCCAGACGAAGCCGGAGCGGGCCGCGCGCTGGGAAAGCTTCACCGCCCGGGTCAGCGCGGGCAGGCCCGCGGCCACGTCGTCCAGAAGAGATGGCGGCGCCTCGCCCTTGGCTTTTGCGTTCCGCTCAGCCGCCTTCAAGGCCTCCCAGCCGGCCTTCTGGTCCTCGAGCGAGGCGTAGGTTTCGTCCGCGAACACATGCGGATGACGACGGACCATCTTGTCGTTGATCGCCCGCGCCACGTCGTCGAAGTCGAATGCACCCTGTTCCTCGGCCATGCGGGCGTGGAACACCACCTGCAGCAGCAGGTCCCCGAGCTCGTCCTTCAGGTCCGAGAGGTCGTTCCGCTCGATGGCGTCAGCGACCTCGTAGGCTTCCTCGACGGTGTAAGGGGCGATCGTCGCGAAGGTCTGCTCGATGTCCCACGGACAGCCGTCCTGCGGGTCGCGCAAACGGGCCATGATGGCGAGCAGGCGGTCGATGGGCCGAAGGTCGGCCGGTGGGGCAGGGCGCGTCATGCAGGATCTCAGGGCGGCAAGGCGATCAGACCGCGCGCCGCGGCCCCTGGCAACCGGCAGGTTCAGCGGCTGGCCAAAACCTCGCCGCGGCCGAGCCGATAGGCGAAGCGCTGGATCGTCCAATGCGCGTCCGACCAGGTCCCGCCCAGCCGCGCATTGCGGATGTCCGGCTCGTAGTAGCTGTAGCTGAGCGGCGTCATGCGGCCATCGGGAGCGATCGCGTGGCCCTCGATCCGCGCCCCGCCGATCCCGAAGCTCTCGTAGGAGAGGCCGGGCTGATCGGCCATCTGCTTGAACGTGGGCCGGTTGGGCTTGGCGTCCGCCAGCTCCAGCACGATGCGGGCGCCGTCGTAGGCGTGGCTCTTGCCCGTTTGGCGCTCCACGGCCTTCTGCAGGTCGGCCGCCAGTTCATTGACGTCGCGCACGCCCAGCGTTCGGACGGCCTTGGCCTGCAACTCGGGGCCGACGACGACGGTGACGGAGGCGGGCTGCGCAGCGGCCGCGGCGGCGCTCGCCAGAAGCGCGGTGGCCGTGAGCGCAGCAGCGGTAAAGGCGATGATTCGCATCGCGGACTCCCAAACGACGTCGACCCTCCATGCTAAGGTAGGCGTGCGGCAGGGGAACCGCCAGCGGGTCAGTACGCGAGGACGCCGAATCGCCGCACAGGCAGGCATGCGCCTGATTCCGAGCCATCCCACGGTCCCGCCGAGCGGGTCCTTGGCGTTGCGGGACCGGCGCTGATGCGCCCGCGCTGGGTCGTCGCCTCGGGCGTCGGCCTCGCGCAGATGCTGGCGTTCGGGACATCGCTCTACCTCCTGACGGTGCTGGCCCAGCCGATGCGCGCCGACACCGGCTGGCCGCTCGAATGGATCATCGGCGGAATGTCGGTGGGCTCGCTGGCCGGCGCAGCCGTCGCGCCGCGGGTCGGCCGCTGGATCAAGCGCTACGGAGGCCGGCCGGCGCTCTCGCTGTCGTCGCTGCTGTTTGCGGCGGGGCTGGCGACGGTCGCGGCCGCGCCAGACCTGGCGGTCTATTTCGCTGGCTGGACGATCATCGGCCTGGCCATGGCCTGCGGGCTCTACGACACCGCCTTCGGCGCGCTGGGGCGGCTCTACGGGCTGGAGGCGCGCAAGGCGATCACCACGGTGACGCTGTGGGGCGGTTTCGCCAGCACCGTGTTCTGGAGCCTGAGCGGCGTTCTCGTGACCCAGGTCGGCTGGCGGGCGACGTGCGCGGTGTTCGCCGCCATGCATCTCGTCATCGCGCTGCCGATCTATCGCTTCCTGCTGCCGCCGGCCGAGCCTCACCTCGATCCGCCGGCCGGATCAGGGCAGGTGGGAGCTCCCGCATTGTCGGAAACCGCGAGGGGGGCGATGATCGCGCTGGGCGTCGTGCTCATGGCCGAGACGCTGGTCGCCAACATCGTCTCCGTGCATTTGGTGACCTTGCTGCGCGGCCGCGGTCTGACCCTGGCGGCGGCCGTCGCCCTGGGCGCTTTCGTGGGACCCACGCAGGTCAGCGCCCGGTTCGGGGAGTCGCTGTTCGGGGCGCGCTACCATCCCAGCCTGACCATGATTGTGGCGGTGAGCTTCGTAACCTTGGGCGTAGTGTTGCTGCCGGTGACGTCGCTCAGCATCGCGGCCGCGCCGCTGATGGCCTATGGCGCGGGCATCGGACTGGTGTCTGTCGCGCGTGGATCCTTGCCGCTCTACCTGTTCGGCCCGCTGGAGGCGCCGGTGGTCTCGGGCCGCCTTGGCCGTCCGATCGCCGTCACCGCAGCGCTGGCGCCCTCGATCGGCGCGTTCATGATCCCGAGGCTGGGCGGCGCGGCGAGCCTGTGGGTGCTGTCGGCGGCAGGAGCGGTGAGCGTCGCCGCCGCGGTGCTCCTTCGGCGTCTGGCGCAGAAAATGGCCCGGGAGGTGTGAGGGGACGGCTCAATGCGCGAGATCTGTTCTTCGCCTAAGGAAGATTATCGGAAATCATAGATACGCATCAAGGGAGTGCGATCTCGCCCTCCGCTATCCGGCGCAGCGTTTCGACGTAGAACCCCGGCTCCAGGGCGGTGACGCGCGCTTCCAGGCTCTCCGGCGTGTCGCCTTCGACCACCGGGACGGTCATCCGTGCAATTACTGGCCCACGGTCGTATTCCTCGTCCACCAGATGGATGCAGACGCTGCTTTCCGCGACGCCGGCGGCGATCACCGCCTCGTGGACGCGTCGGCCGTACATGCCGTGCCCACCGAATTGCGGCAGCGGGCCTGGATGGATGTTCAGGATGCGGTTGCGGTAGCGGCCCAATGTCCGCGGCCCCAGCTGCCGCAGGTAGCCCGACAGGATGACGAGCTCCACTCCGTGGGCGGCAAGCGAGTCCGCCAGCCTGGCGTCAGCCGCCTCCGGATCGGCCTGTGTCGGGATGCACAGCGCCGGGACGCCGGCCTCTGCGGCGAACGCCAGGGCTGGCGCGCTTTTCATGTTGCTGACCAGCAGGCGTGCGTCGGCCGCCAGGGTTCCGTCAGCGATAGCCGCGACGATGGCCCGAGCGCTCGAGCCGTTGCCGGACGCGAGGAAACCAAGATTAACCGGCTGCAGGATCAAGAGAAATCACCGCCCGCTTGATGTTCGAAGCGAAGGCCGTCGTACGCCGGCTCGACACCCGCCGGCAGCTCGCTTCGCAGCGTCTCGTAATCGAGGTCGATGTGCAGGTTGGTGAGGATTGCGCGGGCCGGCCTCAGGCGCTCGATCCATCCGAGCGTGCGTTCGAGGTGCGCATGCGTCGGGTGCGGCCGGTAACGCAGCGCATCGACGATCCAGACGTCGAGCCCCTGCAGGGCCGCGAAGGCGGTGTCGTCCAAATCCACAACGTCGCTGGAATAGGCCACGCCGCCGAACCGATATCCCACTGACCTGACGCCCCCATGATCCTGGTCGAACGTGACCACGGGTATCGCGCCTGATGGGCCCTCGACGCACCAGGGCTCGCCGTGACCGGGAACCCGGCGGACATCGCAGATCGCCGGATAACCGCCCTCGCCTTCGAAGATATAGCCGAAGCGGCGCAGCATCGACGCCTCGGTGGCGGCGTCCATGTGGCATCCGATCCGGGCCCCCTGGCGGATGAAGAAGGCCCGCACGTCGTCGATCCCGTGCACCTGGTCGGCGTGATCGTGGGTCAGCAGGATAGCGTCCAGTCGCCTGGCGCCGGCGTTCGCGGTCTGCAGGCGCAGGTCCGGCGAGGTGTCGACGACCAGCGTGGTCTCGGCCTCGGGGCCCTGCCCCAGTCTGCGCACGAGCAGGGAACAGCGGGAGCGCAGGTTCCTGGGATTGCCGGGATCGCAGGCGCCCCACTCGCCGTCGGCCCGTGGGACGCCGCCGGAAGAGCCGCAGCCCAGGATCGTGAACTCGAGCGACCCGCTCACGGTCTCGGGATCCGGTCGAACACGGCGAAGAAGGCGTCTTCCGTCCGGGCCTCCGCCTCCTGCAGAGACCAGCCGCGGATCTCAGCCAGGCGCGCCAGCACGTGCGGCAGGAAGGCGGGCTCGTTCCGGCGTCCGCGGTGCGGCACGGGCGCCAAGTAAGGGCAGTCGGTCTCGACGATGATCCGGTCCGCGGGCATGTCGCGGACCACGGCGCGGACGTCCTCGGCCGCCTTGAACGTCGCGATCCCCGAGACCGAGAACCAGGCGCCCAGCGCCGCCGCGCGCTGCGCCAGCTCGGGCCCGGAGGTGTAGCAGTGCATCAGGATGCGGAACGGCCCGCGGGCGTGCTCCTCCTCAAGGATGTCGCCCATGACCGCGTCGGCCTCGCGGGTATGGACCACCAGCGGCAGGCCGGTCTCGCGCGCCGCGGCGATGTGTTCGCGGAACACGCGCGCCTGGATGGCCCGCGGACTGAGGTCGTAGTGGAAGTCGAGCCCGGTCTCGCCGATGCCGACCACCCGCGGATCGGCGGCCAGCGCGACCAGGGTCTGGGCAGAGAGATCCGGGTCCTCCTTGGCCTCGTGCGGATGGGTGCCGACGGTGCACCAGATGTCCGGATGTCGCGCCACCTGGCGCACGGCCGGATAGTTCGAGACGCGGTCGCTGATGTTGACCATCAGCCGCACGCCGGCCGCCAGCGCGCGGGCGATCACCGCCTCGCGGTCGGCGTCGAACTGCGGGGCGTGCAGGTTCACGTGGCTGTCGATCAGCATGGGGTCGTCTAGGCTGCGCGCGCCGCCTGGCGCAACTCCACGAGTGCGCTGAAGAGCGCATCGGTCCGGTCGAGGTTCAGCGCCTCCACCTCGCGCGGCAAGCGCTGCAGGGTCTCCCAGGCCGCCGCCCAGGGCTCCAGACCGCCGACGCCCTGCCCGGCACGATCTGCGGCGAAGCCGTGCACGCGCTCGGCCAGGCGGTCGAACAGCAGGTTGAACTGCGCCTGGCCCTCTGCGCCGCGGAAGCGGTCAGCGAGCGAGAGCGCGAGGCCTTCGTCCACCTGCGGCAGGTCGCCCAGCAGCGCGCGGGCGGCATCGTCGATGGCGATCGCGTTGGCCTGCGCCAGAGCCCAGGCGCGGCCGGGCGCGCCGCCGGCCATCCTGGCGAGGCGCAGGGCGGCTTCCTCGGTCACATCCTCGCGGGCGCGGACGAACCGCGCGGCCTCCTCAAGGCCGAGCGGTGCGAAGGCGAGCCGGCGGCAACGCGAGCGGATGGTGGCCAGCAGGCGGCCGGGCGAATGGCTGACCATCAGCAGCACGCCGCGCGGCGGCGGCTCCTCCAGGGTCTTCAAGAGGGCGTTGGCGGCGTTGACGTTGAGGTCGTCGGCAGCGTCGACGATCGCCACCCGATGCGGCGCGCTGGCCGGCGACTTGGAGAAGAACTCCGAGAGCCCGCGCGCCTCGTCGACCGGGATCACCTTGCGGACCTTGCCGTCCTGCCCCAGCCGCTCGAGCACGAACAGGTCGGGGTGCGAGCGGGCGATGATCTGCCGGCTGACTGGATGGTCGGGGCTGGCGCCCAGGACGCCGCGCGCCGGGTCCTCAGGCGCGCCCAGCAGCCGCCGGGCGGCGCGATAGGCGAAGGTCGCCTTGCCCACGCCCTCCGGTCCGGTCAGCAGCCAGGCGTGGTGCAGCCGCCCGCGCGCCCGGCTTTCCTCGAAGGCCCGCTCGGCGGCCTCGTGGCCGGTCAGATCGAACACTTCCCGAGGGTGGGCGAGCTCAGCCATGGACCGCCAGGCGATCCTGCACCGCGGCCCAGACGCGCGCCTCCACCTCGTCGAGCGGGCCGACTGCGTCGATCACGGCGCAGCGTTGCGGCTCGTCGCGGGCGATCGCGAGGAAGCCCTCCCGCAAACGCTCGTGGAACGCCTGGCCCTTGCTTTCGAACCGCATCTCCGCGCCGGCCCGGGCGTGGGCGCGGCCAAGCCCCTCGTCCGCCGGCAGGTCGAAGATCAGCGTCAGGTCCGGTCGCGTGGCCTCGAGGATGTAGGTCTCGAGGGCGGCGATGAGGCCAGGGTCCGTCCCGCCGGCCGCGCCCTGGTAGGCGCGCGTGGAGTCGGCGAAACGGTCGCAGACCACCCAGGCGCCGCGCGCGAGCGCCGGGCGGATCACCCGCTCCACGTGGTCTCGGCGCGCGGCGTACATCAGCAGCGTCTCGGTGACCGGGCTCCAGCGGTCCGCCTGGCCGCGAAGAACCAGCGCGCGGATGTCCTCGGCGCCGGGCGAACCTCCGGGCTCGCGGGTGGCCACGACCTCGCGACCCTGGGCCTCCAGGCGCGCGGCGAGCCGCTTGAGCTGGGTGGATTTCCCCGCCCCTTCCCCGCCCTCGAAAGTGATGAACCTGCCCTGGGCCACCGGCCCAGAAAAGCCAGTTCGAGCCGGTTGTCTAGTGTGCTGGATTTGAAGTTCGCATCATTCAGGGTCGTGCGCTGTTGCGAACTTCAAATCCGAAAAAGCACACTAGAAATATACACTTGCTAGTGTCCTCATCGATTCCGAAGTTCGTCCGAGCCTGCCATAGCCGCCAGCGAACTTCGGAATCGGGACACTAGAAGCCCTTGACCACGCGCGCGTCGGCGAAGCCGGCGGCGGCGACCTTGTCGCGCACGGCGTACGCCTCGACCTCATCGGAGGGGCCGGGCAGGAACACGCGATAGAGCGTCACGCCGTCCTTCTGGAAGGGCTCGACGGTAGCGGCGCCGTTGGCGGCGAGTTGGGCGGCGGCTCGGCGGGCGTTGTCCGGGTCGGAGAAGGCGCCGGCCTGGATGCGGAAGCCTTGAGTGGCGTCGGCGGGATCCAGCCGCTGGGCGGTGGATTGGCGAAGCGGCGGCAGCGCGTCTCCGGTGAGCGGCGCATGTCCCGCGGACGCCGCCTTGGCGGCCGGGAGACTGGCCAGGGTGGTCACGCCCACCGCCTCGGGTGACTTGAACGTCGCCAGGTGGACTTCGTCGTCGATCGGCGTCTTCGCCGCCGTCGTAGGAGCCTTGCCGTAGGTGATCGCGGTCGCCGCGGCGGCGGTCGCCCCGCGCGAGATGGGATAGCGCGGCGTCAGCGCCCCGGCGCTCGCCACCCGCACGCCCGCCTCGGGACCGGCCAGCGGCGCGGGGCCCACATAGCGCACGCGCACCTTCGCCAGGCCGGCCTGGTCGTAGCCGAGCTTGCGGGCGGCGGCGTGCGAAAGGTCGATGATCCGATTGCCGACGAACGGTCCGCGGTCGTTGACCCGCACCACCAGCTTGCGGCCGTTCTCGAGGTTGGTCACCTCGACCAGCGACGGCAGCGGCAGGGTCGTGTGCGCCGCCGAGATCTGGCTCATGTCGAAGATCTCGCCATTGGCGGTGGCCTTCATGTTGAAGGCGTCGCCGTACCAGCTGGCGATTCCGGTCTCGTCGTAGTTCGGCTGCTCGTGGGGGACGTACCAGATGCCGCCCACCTGATAGGGCTCGCCGGTCTTGTAGCCGGCAGGCCCCTTGGCCGCCGGAGCCTTCGCCGCGATCTGGCCGCTGTGGACCGGGTATGACGGCGTGGTCAGGCTGGCGCACGCGGCGAGCGAGGCGCCGGCCATCAGGATTACGGCCCAGCGGCCCATACGGCTGATCTCGACGCGCGACATGACGCCCCCGCTCGGCTGGAAATGCGAACCGCAAGTCTGCCGCCCGAACCTTGCGCCAGGGTTAACCAGGCCTTGCCAAACGCAACGGCAGGGCCGGAACTGTGGACTTCAGACAGATGGGCGGAGGCCTGGCGCCATGAGGTTCGGCATCTTCTACGAGCACCAGCTGCCCAAGCCGTGGAACCCGGGCGACGAACAGCGGCTGTTCCACGAGGCCCTGCAGCAGGTGCAGCTCGCCGACCGCCTGGGCTATGATTACGCCTGGGAAGTCGAGCACCATTTCCTGGAGGAATACTCCCACTCCTCGGCCCCGGAGGTGTTCCTCGCGGCCTGCGCGGCGCTGACTAAGACTATCCGCCTGGGCCACGGCATCCGCCAGGTGATCCCCAACTACAACCACCCCGCCCGCACGGCCGAGGGTCTGGGGACGCTGGACATCGTCTCCAACGGCCGGCTGGATTTCGGGATCGGCGAGGGCGCGACCCGCCTGGAGCTCGGCGGGTTCGGCATCCCGGCCAAGGAGAAGCGGGCGCTGGCGCTCGAGGCCGGCGAGCAGATCGCCAACATGATGGTGATGGATCCCTACCCCGGCTACGAGGGCCGCGGCTTCTCCTTCCCCTGCCGCAACATCGTGCCGAAGCCGGTGCAGAAACCGCATCCCCCGATGTGGATGGCCTGCACCAACCGCGACACCATCAAGGTGGCGGCCCAGAACGGCATTGGAGCGCTGGCCTTCTCCTTCGTCGATCCGGAGGAGGCGCGGAACTGGGCGGAGATCTACTACGGCATCATCCGCTCCGAAGAGTGCGTGCCTCTGGGCCATGCGGTGAACGCCAGCCTGGCCATGGTCTCCAACTTCTCGGTCCATCCGGACCGCGCCGAGGCGATCCGTCGGGGCCAGGAAGGCTTCGAGTTCTTCAGCTACGCGGTGAATGCGCTGGTGGCCCACGACGCGGTGCCCGGCCGCTCGTCCCTCTTCGCGGACTTCCAGGCTTCGCGGGCCAAGAGCGACGAGGAGATCATCGCCGCCACGAAGGCCGCCGCGCGCAACGCCAATGGCATCGGCACCCCCGACGACATCCGCGCCCACATCGAGGGCTTCCAGGCCGCCGGCGTCGACCAGGTGATCTTCCTGCAGCAGGCCGGACGGAACAAACACGAGCACATCTGCGAGGCCCTGGAGCTGTTCGCCGCCGAGGTGATGCCCGGTTTCAAGGCCGACGCCGCCGAGCGCGAAGCGAAAAAGGCGGCCGAGCTCGCGCCCTATGTCGAAGCCGCCATGCAGCGGAAACGATGGATGAAACCGCTGGCCGACCACGAGATCCCGGTGGTGCCGGCCTCGCGCCCGCGGGCGCAGATCAACGAGGCCGCGACGTAACAGCGATTGTTACAGCCAAGCTCTGCCGCAATACGGCCCAGTTCCGCCCTGGAAACCACCACGTTCGCCGCGAATTAAAGGTCTGCTCAAGCTGGCGTGGGGGCCGACGAGAGACGGAAGGAACGTGCATGAACCAGCAGATGCGGGGATTGCTGATAGCAGGCGCCATGATGGCGGGCGCGGCGGCCTTGGGAGGCTGCGCCACTAAGGACTATGTGAACAAGCAGGTCGCGACCGTGGACACCCACGTGACCGACGTGTCGGCCCGCGTCTCTGAGCACGACACCAGGATCGCCACGCTCGACAAAACGAGCCAGGACGCCCTCAACCGGGCGACCGCGGCAGGCAAGCTGGCCGAGGGCAAGTTCCTCTACCAGGAGGTGCTGTCCGACGATTCCATGAAGTTCCCGGTCAACAAGGCCGACCTGTCGCCGGAGGCCCAGCAGCGGCTCGACGCCTTCGTCGAGAAGCTGAAGGGCGACAACCGTAACGTCTATGTCGAGGTGCAGGGCCACACCGACAACAAGGGCGACAAGACCTACAACTACAAGCTGGGCGAGGAGCGGGCCGAAGCTGTGCGCCGCTACCTGAACCAGCATGGCGTCGCCCTGAACCGCATCGGCACCATTTCCTACGGTCCCGACGCGCCGGTCGCCCCGAACAACGACCGCACCGGGCGCCAGCAGAATCGGCGCGTAGTGTTGATCGTACTGAGCTAGGGAAGACGGGCGGGGCCCTCCCCGCCCGCCGTCAAACCGCGTGACGCAGGCTCGACGCCAGACAGATGGGCGACGTCGCCTGCTCACAGCGGCGGCGAGCGCCGTCGCCCACGCGGCGGTGATCGGCCTGTTGCTGTTCGCTCACGCCGAGGCGCCACAGACGGAGCCGGAGATCGAGCCGATCCCCATCGCGCTCGTCGCGCCGCCGAAGCCCCCCGAGCCGCCGGCCCCGCCGACCGAAGACCCCAAGCCACCCACGCCGAAGACTCCTCCGCCGCCGAAGCTGCACGCCCGGCCTCCGCGCGCGCCGCCACCGCCCGACGTCGCCCCGCTGCCCGCCGCCAAGGGACCGGTGGCGCAAGGGACCGCCGACGTTAGCGACGCCGAACTGGCGTCGGCGTCCACCGCGGATTCGGGCGGCGGCGGCAAGGCTTGCAACATGACCGCGTGGCTGCAGGCGGCGCTGCGCAAGGATCCGCTGGTCAAGGCCGCCGTGGCCGAAGCCCACCAGGGCAAGGCGCTCAGGATCTGGAACGGCGACTGGATCCGCCACGGCGAACAGGAAGGCGCCGGCCTCGCCGCCGCGCGCGAGGCGATCATGTGGGAGGTCGGCTTCGCCCCCTTAGCCTGCCGCAACGAGCCGGTGCACGGCCTGGTGCTGATCTCCCTGAACGACGGGCCGGGCGCCGCGCGTCTCGTGCTCGGCGCCGGCAACTGGCGCTGGTCGGACCTCCTGGGTCCCCGCCGCGGCGCGCCGCGGGAAGTCGGCGGTTAGGTGGCAAGCCGCCATTGAACGGCGCACCTGGTGCGGAGCCGCGCTAGTTTCCAAGGACGTTGATCGCGCGCGCGCCCACGACGACAAGACACACCAGTGAGATCGAGCTCTCGACCATCATCACGAGCTTCGCCCGGCCGCTCAGCGGAACGGAGTCGGTCGTGCTGAACGCGGTGGCCGTCGAATAGGCGAGGAAGAGGTAGTCGATGAACGCCGGCCGCCAGGCCTCGAACGGCTGCCGGGGCGTGATCTGGTCCTGTGCAAACATCCAGTCCCGCTGCAGAGCCCCGCTCGCGCGCAGGCTCGGGCCGCCGCGATCCATTTGCCAGTACAGCAGAGAAAACGTCAGCACGTTGGTGGCCCACACGGCGATGCTTGAGGTCAGGAGCTGGAGCCCGTCCATGGTCCCGGGCCGCCGAAGCATGTCGCGTACAAGGGCCACAAGGATGGCCAGCGCTCCACTCCCGGCCAGCCCGACGAAGGCCAGCGTCACCGCTCGTTCGACGCGGTGCAGTGGACCTTTCGGCCCGATGAGCCAAACCAAGGCGATGGGCGTCAACACCAGAACGCCTGCGAGATGAAGCCCCCATCTGGGCAGGAGCCGAGCCCGCCCGGGCAGCAGATCAAGGAGCGCCATGACGAGAACAATGGTGAGGATTACGGGCCAGCGCGGCTCCGACCTCGCCGGCGCGCCCGGATCTGCTCTTTTCGCGTCCACCGATCGTGCGCTAGGGCCCAGGCGCCCTGGCGGCCTGCACTTCGATCTCGGCGAGCGCCCCGGGCTCGGTGAGGCCCGCAACCTGGACCGTCATACGCGCCGGCTTGTGGCGTGTGGTTCCGAAGAACTGCGCATACCCGGCGTTCATGCCGGCGAAGTCCATCGCGCCGCCCTTTGCGGGATCGCCCACGAGCGCGACGCGCATCATCACCACGTCCTCCAGTGAGAAGCCCTGCGCCTGGAGGAGGCGCTGGATCTTGCCGAGGATGTTGATGGTCTGGGCTTGGGTGTCCCCAAACCGCGGCGGCGGGCCGGTCGCAATCGGATCAGCGGTTTGGCCCGCCACATAGACCATTTCGGTCCCCGCGGGGGCGCGCACGAGGTCGGCGACGCGTCCGCCGTGCGGGGCGACGGAAAGGTTTTCCTTTGCACTCGCCGCGGGCGCCAGGACGAGGCCCACGACGGACGCGACCATCAGAGTTCGTCGCATGAGACCCTCCTGAAAGCCTCCGGCGTATAGGCTGGGAGGGTATGGGTTGGTCTCCGGTAGAACCCGACCCTGAGCGCGTGCCGATCACGACCAAGGCGCATTGTTTCGAGAGTTTGTGGCGGACGGGGTGGGATTCGAACCCACGGTGGGCGTGAACCCACGGCGGTTTTCAAGACCGCTGCCTTAAACCACTCGGCCACCCGTCCTGGAGGCGGGTTCTAGCAGCCGTTGAATGAACGCTCCACTAGGCGCGCCCGGACGCCGGCTGATGACGCCATCAGGAACGCTGAGCTTGCGGTTGGCTGCGGCAGGCCTAGTTTCAGGCCCGCCCCACGACGAGAGACCGTCCATGATCGACCTGCACTACTGGCCGACGCCCAACGGCAAGAAGGTGACTATCCTGCTTGAGGAGTTGGGGGTCCCCTACAGGGTCGTGCCGGTGAACATCGGGCGGGGCGACCAGTTCGAGAAGGGCTTCCTGGACATCAGCCCGAACAACCGCATGCCGGCCATGGTCGACACGGAGCCCAAGGGCGGCGGCGCGCCGATCAGCGTCTTCGAATCCGGCGCGATCATGATGTACCTGGCCGAGAAGCACGGGCGGTTCTGGCCGCAGGACGACCTGAGGGCGAAGTACGAGGTCACCCAGTGGGTGATGTGGCAGATGGCCAACCAGGGGCCGAAGACCGGAGAGCGTGGGCATTTCAGCCGCGTGCCGCCGGAGATGGGCGACCAGTCCTACGCCAAGAAGCGGTTCGAGGACGAGACCCACCGCCTCTACGGCGTGCTCAACAACCGGCTCTATGACCGGCCCTACCTGGCCGGCGAAGACTACACGGTCGCCGACATGATCTGCCTGCCGTGGACGGTGAGCTGGAAGCTGCAGGGCATCGATCTGGACGAGTTCAAGTACTTCAAGCGCTGGTTCGAGGGACTGATGGCCCGGCCCGCGGTCGAGAAGGGCCTGGCGGTGACCGCCGGCGTGGCGCCGGAGGATCCGGCGACCCTGCCGCCCGAGGAAATCGCGCGGCGGCGCGCCCTGCTCTACAATCAGCGAGCCCGCCCCGCGCCGGTCGCTTAGGGTCCGCATGGCGCAAAGCCTGCCAATCATCGACATGTCGCCGCTGTTCGGGCGCGGCGATACGGCCGGCCGCGGCCGGGTGGCGGGCGAGATCGCGCGGGCCTGTGAGGCGCACGGCTTCTTCTACCTGGTCGGCCACGGGATCAGCGCGGACGTCCTGACTGAGCTGGAAACCGAAAGCCGGCGGTTCTTCGCCCTGCCGCTCGCCGCCCGCATGGCGATCTCGATGGACAAGGGCGGGCGGGCCTGGCGCGGCTACTTCCCGGTCGGCGGCGAGCTGACCTCCGGGCGGCCCGACCTGAAGGAAGGCCTCTACCTCGGGACCGAGCTTGGACCGGATCATCCCCGGGTGCGCAGCGGCCTGCCGATGCATGGCGCCAACCTCTGGCCCGCCGAGCTTCCGGGACTGAAGGCGGCCGCGAGCGCCTACATGGCCGGCGCCACGCGCGCCGCGGCGGCGCTGATGGAGGGCGTCTCGCTCAGCCTGGGGCTGGACGACGGCTACTTCGCCCGAGCCTACACCGGCGAGCCGACGGTCCTCTTCCGCATCTTCCACTATCCGGCGACCGGCCCGACGGACGTCGACTGGAGCCGTTCGTGGGGCGTGGGCGAGCACACCGACTACGGCCTGCTCACTCTGCTGGCCCAGGATCGGCACGGCGGGCTGCAGGTGAAGGCGCCGGGGGGCTGGATCGACGCGCCGCCGATCGAGGGGGCGCTGGTCTGCAACGTCGGCGACATGCTGGAGTGCCTGACCGGCGGCCGGTTCAAGTCGACGCCGCACCGGGTGATGAACGTCAGCGGCCACGACCGCCTCTCGTTCCCGCTGTTCTTCGATCCCGATTTCCTGGCGCCGATGCAGCGGCTGCCGGCCGGCGCCCGCGCCGATGGCCGCATCGACGCAGACAAGTCCGAACGCTGGGACCGCGCCAGCGTCCACGAGTTCGAGGGAACCTACGGCGACTATCTCCTCGGCAAGGTGGCCAAGGTCTTCCCGCAGCTCAAGGAACAGGCGTTGGGCTAAGCTCTGCTCTCTTCCAACTCCAGTTCGGCGCGCAGGGCCTCGGCGTCGCGCCCCACGGTGGCCACCGCCAGCAGCCGCCCGCCGGCAAGGAAGGACACGCTGCAGTCCCGCGCCTTCACGTCGCCGTCGATCCGCACCTCGTCCCAACGTTCCGCGTGGCCGACGTAGAGGATGCCGGTGTCGTAGTGCATGCTCCAGAAGAACGGCACGGCGTCGAACCGCTCGCGCCTGCCGAGCATGTTCAGCGCCGCGGTGCGGCCCTGGCGCTCGGCCACGACCCAGTGCTCGACGCGGATCGCCTGGCCGGTGTGCGGGTCCGGCCAGCGGGCCAGGTCCCCGGCCACGAACACGCCGGGCGCGCCGGCCTGCAGGTATTCGTCGACCACCACGCCCCGATCGACGGCCAGACCCGCCTGCTCGGCGAGCGCCACCAGCGGCCGCACGCCCACGCCCATGACGACGAGTTCGGCCGCCAGGGTTTCGCCGCCGGATAGCGTGACGCTGTCGGCCGCGATGGAGGCCACGGTTTGGCCTAGGTGGAAACGAACGCCGTGTTCTTCATGGATCTCGCGCACCATCCCGCCGAGCTCCGGGCCCAGGACACGCGCCATCGGGATCTCCTCGGGCGCGACGACCTCGACGGCGAGGCCGCGGTTGCGCAGCGAGGCGGCGACCTCCAGGCCGATGAAGCTTGCCCCCACGACGACGGCGGTCCCGGCCTTCTCCGCCGCGGCGATGATCGCGCGGCTGTCAGCCAGCGAGCGCAGATAGTGGACATGCGGCAGGTCGGCGCCGGGGGTGGGCAGGCGGACGGGTTCGGCGCCCGTGGCGAGCAGCAGGGCGTCATAGGGATGGCGGCCGCCGCCTTCCACCGTGACCTCGCGGCCCGCGATGTCGATGGCGGTGACGCGGGCGCCGAGCTCGAGGTCGATGCGATGCTCGGTGAAGAACTCCGGTGGCCTGAGCGGAATCCAGTCCTCGGGCGCCGTGCCGGCCAGGTAGTCCTTGGAAAGGTTGGGCCGGTCGACGGGTGGCGCGGCGTCGGCGCTGAGCAAGGTGATCGGCCCGGCGTAGCCCTCGCGCCGCAGCGTCTCGGCGGCGCATTGGCCGGCCGCCCCGCCGCCGACGATCACCACCGAGGCGGGATATCCGGCGCCGGCCGGAGGCGCCGCAGCCGGCGGACGCTTCTCGCCCACCCGCACGAGACCGCCCTCACGCTCCACCTGCCAGCAATCGATCGGATTGAGCGCCGGGGGGCGCAGCGGCTCTCCGGTGCGCAGGCAGAAGGCGGCGTGGTGCCACGGGCAGCGCACGGTGTCGCCAACCACCAGCCCCTCGGCCAGCGGTCCGCCGTAGTGGGTGCATTGCGCGCCGACTGCGAACACCGCCTCGCCGCGCCGCACAAGGATCACCGCGTCCTCGCCGACGTGGCCGAGCAGCGGCTCTCCATCCGTCAGGGAAGCCAACTCGATCCCGGCCGTCAGGTCGGGACCGCCGGCGGGAGCTTGTGCGTCAGCCATGGTGAACCTCCGGGGCTTTGATCACTACGCCCGGCCGGGGTTCCCGAACAGGGTTCGGCAACCGTTCGCAGTCAGTAGACCACCACGCTTCGAATGCTCTCGCCGGCGTGCATCAGGTCGAAGGCTTCGTTGATCCGTTCCAGCGGCAGGGCGTGGGTGATCATCGGGTCGATCTCAATGCGGCCTTCCATGTACCAGTCGACGATCTTCGGCACGTCGGTGCGGCCCCTTGCCCCGCCGAACGCGGTGCCCCGCCAGACCCGGCCGGTGACCAGCTGGAACGGCCGCGTGGCGATCTCGCGCCCGGCTTCGGCGACGCCGATGATCACGCTCTCGCCCCAGCCGCGGTGGCAGGCCTCCAGCGCCTGGCGCATCACCTCGGTGTTGCCGGTGCAGTCGAAGGTGTAGTCGGCGCCGCCGCCGGTCAGCTCGACCAGATGGGGCACGAGGTCGCCGGTCACCGTCTTTGGATTGACGAAATTGGTCATGCCGAAGCGGCGGCCCCATTCCTCCCGCGCCGGGTTGATATCGACGCCGACGATCTGCGCCGCGCCCACCAGCCTGAGGCCCTGGATCACGTTCAGGCCGATACCGCCCAGGCCAAAGACGATGCAGTTGGCGCCCGCCTCCACGTCGGCCGTGTTGACGACTGCGCCAACGCCCGTGGTCACGCCGCAGCCGATGTAGCAAGCCTTGTCGAACGGCGCGTCAGTGCGGATCTTCGCGACCGCGATCTCCGGCAGCACCGTGTAGTTCGAGAACGTCGAGCAGCCCATGTAGTGGGCGATGGTCTGGCCCTTGTAGGAGAACCGGCTGGTGCCGTCCGGCATCAGGCCCCTGCCCTGCGTGACGCGGATCGCGGTGCACAGGTTGGTCTTGCGCGAGAGGCAGCTTTTGCACTGCCGGCATTCCGGCGTGTAGAGCGGGATCACGTGGTCGCCGGGCTGCACGCTGGTGACGCCAGGGCCGACCTCGACCACTACGCCAGCGCCTTCGTGGCCCAGGATCGAGGGGAAGATCCCTTCGGAATCCAGGCCGTCAAGCGTGTAGGCGTCGGTGTGGCAGACGCCCGTGGCCTTGATCTCGACGAGCACCTCGCCGGCCTTGGGTCCTTCGAGGTCGAGCTCGACGACCTCCAGCGGCCTCTTGGCCTCGAACGCCACTGCGGCCCGCGTCTTCATCAGGTCTTTCCCCTCTCTTGAGCCGGGGACCATTTCCCATGCAGGCGGGCTTGTGAAGAGCCGCCCTTCCGGACCGGCTGCCTCGGGGCTAACATTTGAAAAAAAGAGGAGGGCGGCCATGAAAGCCCGGTTCACCTACGCCATCACCTTCGTCGCCGACATGGAGAAGGCGATCGCCTTCCATCGCGACGTGCTGGGGCTGACGCCGAAATTCACCTCGCCGCACTGGAGCGAGTTCGCCACCGGTGACGTGACGCTCGCCCTACATCCCGCGACGCCGGAGTCAGCGGCGGGAACCGTGCAGCTCGGCTTCGGGGTCGACGACGTCGCCAAGCTCTACGAGACGCGGGTCGAGAGCGGCCTGGATTTCACTGCGCCACCGCAGCCGCAATCGGGTTCGCTGCTGGCGCGGATCCGCGGCGCCGACGGCCAGGAAATCAGCCTCTCATCCTGACCGCGCAACAGTCCGCGGCCGGCGGCGTTACCGCCTCATGAGTGACGCCATGGGACTATCCTCAGAGGAACTGGCCCTGCTCAGGACGGCGCTGGACGCACCGATCGCCGACCGGCGCCCCGCGGTGATGCACCTGTGCCTGCGGCTTTGCGGCCGGCGGATGCTGCAGCGCGCCGGCGCGATCGGCTGCGCGAACGGCTGGCACGGCTCGCCGCACGCCTTCGTCCTGACTCGCGAGGGATGGGCGGTTCTGAAGGCCGGCCGCCGGCGGACGCCGATGCGGCGGGCCGGCTGAGAGGGAGGTTTCGGAAATGCGAGGCGGGACATCCCTGCTGACCCTGGCGGCCTGCGCCCTGCTCGCCGCCGGTTGCGCGCGCAAGGACGAAACGACCGCGTCGACCACCCAGACATCCACAGCCGCGGGCGACAGCTCGGTGGCGACGACGGCTCCCGCGATGGGCGGCGCGCTGGCCGGCCCGACCGGCGCCCCGGTGGGCGAGACGGCCGCCGTCTCCCCACCCGCGACAGCCTCGGGCGGCCTCGCCGTCAGTCCTCCCGCCGCGGCCTCCGCCGGCAGCGTGGGGACCGGCGTGGCAGCGGGAATCACCGCGGGCGCGCCGGTGCTCGGGGCAACGGCGCCCAATCCGGCCGGCGTTGGCGGCGTGGCAGGCCGCAATGGCGCGATCGCCGCGGTCGGCGGCGCGCGCGGACCGGCCGGTGTGGGCGGCTCGCCCGCTCCGACCACGGCCGGCTCCGTTGCAGGCGTGGGCGTCGGAAGGTCGGCCACAACCGGTGTGGCCGGTCCGGGTGTGGCCAGTCCGAGCGCAACATCGGCTCCGAGCATGGCGGCTCCCGGCGCTGTGGCGGCCGGCGCGGCGCCGCACTAGGTCCATCCGATCGGCCTTGTGGCCAGGGGGAAGCCGTTAATCTGGCGCGAGCGAGAGCGGCGGGGCCACCTCCTCGAGAGGCTTGCGTTCGGCCGGCACACCGAGCACCACGGCGGTAATGGCGGCCAGCAACATCAGACCGCCGCCGAGCATGTCGCCCTGCATGATCTTGAACGGCTCGCCGGTGTCGATGAGCGCGCCAAAGACAGCAGGCCCGGCTACACCGCCGATGAGGGTGCCGAAGGCGTAGAACAGCGAGATTGTGACGGCGCGGATCTCCAGCGGGAACAGCTCGCCGACCGTGAGGTAAGCCGCGCTGGCGCCGGCTGAGGCGAAGAAGAAGATCACCATCCAGGCCAGCGTCTGGGTCTCGGCGGTCAGTTCGCCTCGGGCGAACAGCCAGCCGCTGGCGCACAGCAAGGCGCCCGCCAGCCCATAGGTCGCCGCGATCATCCGCTTGCGGCCGAGGCTGTCGAAGAGACCGCCCAGCAGCAGCGGACCGGTGAAGTTGCCGAGCGCGAAAGGCAGCATGAACCAGCCGACGTTCCTCGGTGGAATTGCATAAAAGCGTGTGAGAACCTGGGCATAGGTGAAGAAGATGGCGTTATAGCAGAAGGCCTGGGTGGCCATCAGGACGAGTCCCAGAAGGGTCCGGCGCGGACTGAGACGGATCAGGGCCCCGCCGATCTCCATCCAACTGGTGCGCGCGCGGCGGACGAACCTCAGGCGGGGAATCTCCCCCTCCAGGGGCGGCAGCCCGCGGCGCCGCTCCACGCGGCGCTCGATGTCGAGAATGACCGCCTCGGCTTCCTCCGGCCGGCCATGGGTCATCAACCAGCGGGGGCTCTCCGGAATGAACCTGCGGATGAAGATGATGACCCCGGCCAGCAGCCCGCCGATCACGAATGCGAGCCGCCAGCCCCAGGCCTGCGGCAGGATCCCTGGGTCCAGGACCACCACGCTGCCCAGTGCGCCCAGCGCGGCGCCCACCCAGAAGCTGCCGTTGACGGCCAGGTCGGTGTGGCCGCGCCGCCGGGCCGGGATCAGCTCCTGGATGGCCGAATTCACTGCGCCGTATTCGCCGCCGATGCCCGCGCCCGTGATGAAGCGGAAGACCAGGAAGGAGGCGAAATTCCACGAAAGACCAGTGGCGATGGTCGCCGCCAGATAGACGACGACGGTCAGGGTGAAGAGACGCCGCCGCCCCAGGCTGTCGGTCAGCCGCCCGAACACCAGCGCGCCGAGCACCGCGCCCAGGATGTAGGCGCTGCCGGAAAGGCCCACCTGCTGAGCGCTGAGCGCCAACGCCTCGCGCGCTGCGATCGCCGGCGAGAGGGAGCCGACCAGCGTCACCTCGAGGCCGTCGAGGATCCAGGTGATCCCCAGCGCGGCCACCACCAACGAGTGGAAACGGCTCCATGGCAGGCGGTCGAGCCTGGCCGGCACGTCGGTCGAGAACACTTCGGCTGGCGTGGCCATGGGCCCTCCCCGGCTCAGAGCGCCGTGCGTTCAGGTTCAACGCGCAAAGGTCAAGCTTGGGTTCCGCGCGCGGGGCGTGTATCCGGCCGCCATGGCGCACGACG
Source organism: Phenylobacterium sp. (assembly GCA_045802455.1). Taxonomy (GTDB): domain Bacteria; phylum Pseudomonadota; class Alphaproteobacteria; order Caulobacterales; family Caulobacteraceae; genus Phenylobacterium. Next base: position 48,227 of record JBJMQX010000106.1, read on the forward strand.
AGATCCTGGTGGACGCGCGCGGGCACCGCTGCCCGGTGCCGACCCTTCGGCTGCGCAAGGCGCTGGAGGCGGCCCCGGTCGGCGCGCGAGTGCGGCTGCTGGCCGACGATCCCATGGCCCGGATAGATGTGCCGCACTTCGCGGGCGAAATCGGAGCCGAGATCGTTGCGCGCGACGAGGCCGAAGGGGCGTTCAGCTTCGTGGTGGCGAAACCACGGGTTTGACGCCGCGCAGGTCGGGGATCATCGGGTGCTGACCGTGGGCGTCGATGGCGAGCTCCACCTCGGTCGCGAGCGCTCCCCCGAAGAAGATCGCGTTCACGTTCCACGAGAGCCAGATCAGGAAGATCACCACCGTGGCGATGGAGCCGTAGGTCGCGCCCAGATGGGCGATCTGCTGGACATAGAAGGCCGTGGCCCACGACGCGAACAGGCAGAGCACCGCGGCCACGCCTCCGCCCAGCAGCGAGGCCCGCCAGTCCACCGGCCGGCGCGACATCGCCCAGCGATAGACAAGCCCCATGCCGAGCGTCATGCCGACGCTGGCCCACGTCCACTCGCTGTACAGCCATGAGACGCCGCGGAGCGGTCGAAGTTCGAACGTCGTGCCCAGCACCCGCAGGCTGAAGAAGACGCCGGACAGCACCACCATGACCGCCAGCGTCGCCACCAGCACGATCAGCGCCATGACATTGAAGCCGACGAAGCCGCGCGGCTGGTCCTCGTCGTGGATGAAGGAGAGACCTGCCAGCATGGCCTTGAACCCACGGTGCGCGGCATAAAGGCCAACGACCACCGCGAAGGCGCCCTGCGTCGACATGGCCAGGTGCGGGGCGTGGGCGAGGCGGACCAGTTCGGCCTGCACGATCTCGCGGGCGCCGGCGGGTATGACGCGCGCCAGGAACTCACCTTCCTTCGCCGCGCTGGCCGCGTCGGTCACCAGGCTGTTGATGGTGATCAGTATGGCCAGCGCCGGGAAGATCGCGAGCAGGCTGAAGAACGACACGCCGCCCGTGTAGAGCATCACGTCGCGGCCCCAGAGACGAGTCAGGGCGCGGCCGAGCGTCTTCAGGCCGACGCGCGCCCAGTGCACCGGGTCCCAGTCGGCGCGGCGCAGGCGCTGGATAAGGCCGGGAGAGGTCATGGCCGGCGGAAGGTGAGCAGGAACGGAGCCCTGCGCAAGCCTCTTGCCGGCCGCGCCGAAAGGGTGTCGGTTGCTTCGGGAACATTCAGGGAACCCGGACATGGATGCGCAGATCCTGAGCGAGGCCGAGGCCGCCGAAGCCCTGTTCACCGATCCTGCCAGCCGCGCGGTCTATCGCGAGCTCGTCGCGGCCGCCCTGGCGCTCGGCCCCATCGCGATCGAAACCAAGAAGACCTGCGTCCACCTGGCCCGGTCTTCGGCCTTCGCCGGCGCACACCCTCGCAAGGGCGCGATTCTGGTGACCCTGAAGATGGACCGCGCTCTCGAGACACCGCGGGCGCGCAAGCTGGAGCAGGCGTCGAAACACCGCTGGCATTGCGACCTGCTGCTGGGTTCACCCGACGAAATCGATCAGGAATTCCGGGGTTGGCTGAGGGACGCCTACCAGCTCGCCGGCTGAGCCGAGACAAGAAATAGCGTTGCGATGTCGGGCTCGGCGAGTCTTGCTCGTCCTAGGATCGAAGCTCAGCGCCATCCAGGCCGGGCTCAAGCCAGAGAGGAGCACCCCATGCGGGTCATGGTGATCGTGAAGGCCAACGCCGACTCGGAAGCGGGCGCGATGCCGTCGCCCGAAATGATCGCAACCATGGGCGAATTCAACAACGAACTGATCGCCGCCGGCGTGATGCTGGACGGCGCGGGGCTGCAGTCCAGCGCCAAGGGCGCGCGGGTGCATATCCAGCGCGGCCAGGCGACCGTGACCGATGGACCGTTCGCCGAGACCAAGGAGCTGATCGCCGGCTATTGGGTCTGGCAGGTGGGTTCGCTGCAGGAAGCCATCGACTGGGCCAGGAAGGCGCCCACCGACGGCGACCGACCCTTCGACCTGGAGCTGCGCCCGTTCTTCGAGCCGGAAGACTTCGCTGAGGTCGCCTCTCCTGAGCTCATAGCCCAGGAAGCCGAGTGGCGGGACGCCCAGGCGAAGGCCGCGCCGAAAGCCGTCGCCTGACGTCCGCAATGGAAACGGGGCGCCGCCGGTTTAGGGCGACGCCCCGCGATGGGCGTGTCTTTCCATCAGGTCGGCCGCCGCTTCGAGGGACGGGAGAGCGCGACGAACAACCCGGGTGCAGGATGCCGCTCGGCGGCTGAACCCAAGCTGAACGGGCTCGTCAGGAAACGTCCGCGGTGGCCGGCGCGAACAGCCGGTCTACCTCCGCGGGCGCCAGTCCCCAGTCAGTCAGCGCCTCGCGATCATGCGCTCCGATGGCGGGCGGCGGGCTCTGGACGGCCCCGGGCGTGGCCGAGAACCGCGGGGCCGGCGCGGGCTGGGTGACGCCGGCCACCTCGACGAAGGTCTGGCGCGCGGCGTTGTGCGGATGCTTGGGCGCCTCTTCGAGCGTCAGCACGGGCGCGAAACAGACGTCCGATCCGCCCATGATCTCGCTCCATTCGGCCTGCGTCTTCGTGGCGATCACGTCGGCGAGCCTGGCCCGCAGGTCCGGCCACACCGCGCGGTCCATCTGGCGGGCGAAATCCGGATCCTTGATCCCGGTCTTTTCCAGCAGCAGGGCGTAGAACTGCGGCTCGATGGAGCCGATCGAAACCCACTTGCCGTCGGCGCACTGGTAGGTGTCGTAGAAATGGGCGCCGCCGTCGAGCAGGTTGGCCCGCCGCTCGTCCTTCCACATGCCGGTCGCCCTCATGCCGTAGAACATCGCCATCAGCGAGGCCGCGCCGTCGCTCATCGCGCAGTCGATCACCTGGCCCTTGCCGGTCTCGCGCGCCTGGATGACGCCGGCCAGCAGCCCGAAGGCGAGATAGAGCGCGCCGCCGCCGAAATCCCCGACCAGGTTGAGCGGCGGGATCGGCTTTTCCTCCGTTCCGATCGCGTGCAGGGCGCCGGTGATGGCGATGTAGTTCATGTCGTGGCCGGCGGCGTTGGCGTAGGGGCCCGTCTGGCCCCAGCCGGTCATCCGCCCGAAGACCAGCTTGGGGTTGCGCTTCAAGGCGACCTCCGGGCCTAGGCCCAGCCGCTCCATGACGCCCGGGCGGAAGCCTTCGAACACCGCGTCGGCCTTCTCCATCAGCTTCAGGCAGGCTTCGATGGCCGCGGGATCCTTGAGGTCCAGGGCCACGGAGCGCCGACCACGCGAGGTGACGTCGGTCGGCTGGCCGCCCCGGCCGCCTTTGCGGTCGATGCGCACGACGTCTGCGCCGAGGTCGGAGAGCAGCATGCCGCAGAACGGCCCCGGCCCGATTCCGGCGAACTCCAGGACCTTCAATCCGGTCAGCGGTCCCTGGCGCATGCGGCGTACTCCCTGTCGTTTGACGCGCAAGTAAAGCGCCCTGCCCCGCCGTCAGCCAAGTCTCTTAGCCGCCGCCGGGCAGCGACTGGCCGTCGTCGATGACGATGAAGCTGCCGGTGATCGCCGATGCCGCGGGGCCGGCCAGCATCAGGAGGGCCGCATCCAGGTCGTTCTCCTGCATCAGCCGCCGACGCGGGAAGCGCTTCAGCTGCGCCTGCCCGCCTTCGGAATCGAACCACTCGGCGTTGATGCCGGAGAGGATGTAACCCGGGCCGAGCGCGTTGACTGCGATCCCGCGCCTGGCCCATTCGCGCGCCATCACCCGGGTCATCATGGCGACGGCCGCCTTCGATCCACAGTAGGCCGACAGTCCGGGAAGGTTGGTCTGGGCTGCGACCGAGGCGATGTTGACGATGCGCCCCTGTCCGCTCTCGGCAACGCCCGACGCGATCATCAGCCGCGCCGCCGCCTGGGCGGCGAAGAAGACGCCCCGCACGTTCACGTCGAAGGTTGCGTCGAAATCTTCGATGCTGAGATCGAGGGCCAGGCCCTCCCCGCTGACGCCGGCGTTGTTGATCAGAATCGAGATCGGGCCGAGCGAGGCTTCGATTTCGGCGAAGCACGGCGCGATGGAAGCCGCGTCGGCGACATCCAGTCGCAGGCCCATGGCCTGGTGGCCGGCGCCCGCCAGTTCGCCGGCGAGGGCCTCGACCCTGTCCAGCCGGCGCGCCGTCACCGCCACCGCGGCGCCTTCGGCCGCCAGCACCCGAGCGAAATGGGCTCCCAGCCCGCCGGAGGCGCCGGTGATCACGGCAACCTGGCCTTTAAGAGTTTTCCCCATAGTTACCCCCTGTAGCGGTGACGGATCGGCACAACTTTCGCTTGCAGGCTATTTTGGCGCCGCTCGATTCATGTTTTCAGGGTAAGCGGGGCGTGAAGGAAGGGGATTGATGGCGGCGGGGCTGCAAGCGCGTGTTCTGATCGTGGCCCGGGACGACGGTCTGGCCGGCCCGCTGGCCGAGGGGCTGGACCGGTTGGGCTGGCGCACGATCACGGCCCGTGGGCGCTATGCCGCCATTGCCGCGCTCACCGACCTGCAGATCGAGGCGGCGATTATCGACCTGAAGGGCACCGGTGAAGAGGCCCTGCACCTGGCCCGCCGCCTGAAGGCCGCCTGCGCGCCGCGCAAGCTGCCGGTCATCGCCATCGGCGACCCAGACCCGATCCTGGAGAGCTACAGCTTCGACGTGACCCTGGCCGCGCCGCTGCATCCGGCGCAGGCGGCCATGCGGCTGGAGACGCTGGTTCGGACAGCGGTCGCGGAGGAGGAGTTCGACCTGCGCACCGAGACCTTCTCCGAATTCGGCCGCAAGCTCGAGACGCCGGAGAACGACATAAGTCCCTACCGCGTGCTGGCGATCGGCGAGCCCGCGCCGCAGTTCCTGGCCTTGTCCAATGCGCTCCTGCGCAACGGCGCGGACGTGGTGGGCGCGTTCACTGCCTACACCGCCTTTGACTATCTCCACGAGCGGATCTTCGACGCCGTGGTGCTGTGGGCCGGGGACAATCCGCAGGAGGCGCTGTCGATCGCCGCGGGACTTCGGCGGAACACACGCCTCTATCACACGCCCGCGCTGCTCTACATGAAGAAGGAAACCTACGTCACCACGACGGAGGCCTTCCACCGCGGCCTCTCGGACGTCGCCTCCCCGGAGACGCCGGAGAGCGAGACCGCGCGCCGCGTGGTCGAACTGGCCCGCAGCTATCGGCGCCAGACGACGGTGCGCGCGGCGCTGGAAAAGGCGCGTGGGTCGGCTCTGATGGATGCCGCCACGGGGCTCTTCACCCGCGACCTCTTCGCGGCCCACCTCGCCCGCCTGGCGCAAGCCGCCAAGCAACGCAACCGTGCGCTCAGCGTCTGTGTCCTGAGGCTGGCCGAGAAGCCCGAGCTGGCCGCTCCACGCGCGGAGGGCTGGGTCGACCGCGCGATCCCGCAGATCGGCTCGATGATCGGCCGCCTGGTCCGGGTGGAGGACACTGCCGCCAGGCTCGGCCCTGAGCTCTTTGCCCTGGCGCTGCCCAACACCCATGCGTCCAACGCCCGGCTTGCCGGCGAGCGGATCGCCGCGGTTATCGGCTGCACGGCCTTCGAAGCCGGCGACGGCAACGCCCCGTTCGTGGTGGAGTTCGACCTCGGCGTGGCCCCGGTCACCTCGGCCGAGCAGGCTGGGCGAGCGCTGGAGGAAGCCGCCGAACGCGCGCAGACGCTGAAGGCAAGCTGATGCAGCAAGTTCCCCCAAACGCCCAGGCAGCCACCTTCATCGTACCCTTGGTCGTTATCGCGCTGGTCATCGCCCGCAACCTCCGGGCGCGACGCCTGCGGATCGAGAGCCTGTGGATCGCGCCGGTGATGATCGTGGCGCTGGTGGCTCTGTCGCTCAGCCAGGAGGGCATGCCGAGCCCGCTGGCGCTCGGCGCCGACATTGCGGCCCTTGTGGCGGGCGCCCTGCTCGGCTGGTGGCGCGCCCGGTTCACCCAGATCACCATCGATCCGGCCACCCACGAACTGACCAGCCGCGCCTCGCCTGTCGGCATGCTGGTGATCCTGGCGGTTTTCGCCGTGCGCTACGGGATCCGCTTCTACGCGGCCGAGAACGCCGGTTCGCTCGGCGTGCCGGTCAACGTCATCGCCGACGCGGCGCTGGTGCTTTCCGTCGGCCTGGTCTGCGCCCAGCGCCTGGAAATCGCCCTCAGGGCCAGCCGGTTGCTGGCCGACGCGCGGGCGGGCGTGGCGAGCTAGCCTCCGACGCCGCGCGTCGCCGACTGACCGCCGCTGACCGACTTCAGCCAGTCGTTCCTGTCCTTGAGCGCCGCGCCGCAGCGCTTGGCCACGTCGGCGTACTGGCCGTATGGAACCCCATCGCGCAGGTGCTTGAGCGCCGTCTTGAGATCCAGCCCAGGCTCACGCCCTTCCACCCGGCCCAGGAAATAGAAGATCCCGGGGCCGATGTAGGCCGCGTCCTTGTATTGCGGATTGCCCGCCATCGCGCCGAACACCACGACGCACTTCAAGTCGTCGACGGTGGCGTCGTCCGCATGCGCCACGCCCGACGACGCTACAGCGGCCGCGCAAGCAGCCACCATCACAGTCCATTTCATCGGATGCCCCCTGGTTCTTCCCCAAGGAGAGCTTGCGCCTACGCGGCGAGCTTGGCCAGTTCGCTGAGCACCTTTTCGGCCGCGTTGAGCCGCTGCTCGGGCGTCTCCCACTCGCCCTTCACCACCACCCGGTGATCGGGGCGGATGCGCCAGGCGACCTGGTTCTTCTGCACGAACTGGATGAGCGCCAGGGCGTCGCCCTTGAACTGGTCGTCGCGGAAGCTGACGACGGCGCCCTTCGGCCCGACGTCGATCTTGGCCACGTTGGCTTCACGGCAGAGGCCCTTGATGGCCACGACCTTGAGGAGCTGTCCGGCCTCCGGCGGCAGAGGGCCGAACCGGTCGATCATTTCGGCGGCGAGCACTTCGCGGTCCTGTGCCTTCTCGGCGTCGGAGAGGCGGCGATAGAGCGAAAGGCGCACGTTGAGGTCCGGGATGTAGTCCTCCGGGATCAGCACGGCCGCGCCCGTGTTGATCTGCGGCGACCACCCGCGGTCGTGCTCGACGCCCTCGGCGCCGGCGCGGGCCTTCAGCTCGTTCACCGCGTCCTCCAGCATCTGCTGGTAGAGCTCGACCCCGATCTCCTTGATGTGGCCGGACTGCTCCTCGCCCAGGAGGTTGCCGCCGCCGCGGATGTCTAGGTCGTGGCTGGCGAGCTGGAATCCGGCGCCCAGGCTGTCCAGCGACTGCAGCACCTTCAACCGCTTCTCGGCCGACAGCGTGATCTGCTTCTCCGCGGGCGTGGTCAGATAGGCGTAGGCGCGCGACTTGGCCCGGCCCACGCGGCCGCGCAGTTGGTAGAGCTGCGCCAGCCCGAACATATCGGCGCGGTGGATGATCAGGGTGTTGGCGGTCGGGATGTCGAGGCCGCTCTCCACGATCGTGGTCGAGAGCAGCACGTCGTACTGGCCGTCGTAGAAGGCGCTCATCACCGCCTCGAGCTGGGTGGGCGCCATCTGGCCGTGGCCGACCACGAACTTGGTCTCGGGGACCTGCTCGCGCAGGAACCGCTCCAGCTCCGGCAGGTCGGAGACGCGCGGGGCGACGTAGTAGGCCTGGCCGCCGCGATACTTCTCCCGCAGCAAGGCTTCTCGAACCACTACGGGATCCCACGGCGTGATGTAGGTACGGACTGCGAGCCGGTCGACCGGCGGGGTCGCGATGATCGACATCTCGCGGATGCCGCTCAGTGACATCTGCAGGGTCCGCGGGATCGGCGTGGCGGTCAGCGTCAGCATGTGCACGTCGGCGCGAAGCTCCTTGAGCTTCTCCTTGTGCTTGACCCCGAAGTGCTGCTCCTCGTCGACGATCACCAGCCCCAGATTCTTGAAGCTCACCTGCTTGGAAAGCACCGCGTGGGTGCCGATGACGATCTCGACCTCGCCCTTGGCCAGCGCCTCACGGGTCTCCGTCGCTTCCTTGGCCGGCACCATCCGCGAGAGCCGTCGGATGCGAACCGGCCACCCTTCGAACCGCTCGGCGAAGGTCTTGTAGTGCTGGCGGGCGAGCAGCGTTGTGGGCGCCACGACCGCCACCTGCTGGCCGCTCATCGCCACCACGAAAGCGGCGCGCAACGCGACCTCGGTCTTGCCGAAGCCCACGTCCCCGCAGATCAGCCGGTCCATCGGCTTACCGGCGGCGAGATCTTCCAGCACGTCGCCTATGGCGGCCAGCTGGTCGTCGGTCTCCTCGTAGGGGAAGCGCGCGCAGAACTCGTCGAACACGCCATGCGGGGGATCCATGGGATCGGTGGTCTTGGTGGCGCGCTCGGCGGCGATGCGGATCAGCCCCTCGGCCATCTCGCGCAGCCGCTCCTTGGCGCGTGCCTTGCGGGCCTGCCATGCCGCGCCGCCGAGGCGATCGAGGACGACGCCTTCGGAGTCTGCGCCGTAGCGGGTGAGCAGGTCGATGTTCTCCACCGGCAGGTAGAGCTTGGCCTCTCCGCCGTAGTGGATTTCGAGGGTGTCGTGCGGCGCGCCCTGCACCTCCAGGGTCTTCAGCCCTTCGTAGCGGCCAATGCCGTGGTCGATGTGGACGACCAGGTCGCCCTGGGTCAGGGCCGAGGCCTCGGCCAGGAAGTTCGAGGCGCGCCGGCGACGCCGCGGCCTAGCCAGGCGGTCGCCCAGGATATCGGTCTCGGAGATGACCGCGAGCGCATCCGTCTCGAAGCCCGCCTCCAGCGGCAGGACCACGCGTTGCGGCGTCTTCGGGTTGGCGGCCTTGGCGGCGTCCCAGTAGGCGGCGAAGGGGATGTCCTTCAGCCCGTGGTCGGCCAGCATCGAGCCCAGCCGGTCGGAGGAGCCCTCCGACCAGGAAGCGAACAGCACCCGCTTGCCGTCCGTCGCCAGCTTGCGGGCATGGTCGGCGGTCGCCTCGAAGAGGTTGACGCTGTCACGCTGGCGTTCCGGCGCGAAGCTGCGGCCGGCGCGGGCGCCCATGTCGATAACAGCCTCGCCCTCGGCTTCCTGGAACGAGGAGAACCGGCGGTTCGGCCGTGCGGCGATCCGGTGGGTCCATTCGGCGTCGGTGAGATAGAGCCGGTTTGGCTCGAGCGGATGGTACTGGGTCCGGCGCTCGGTCTGGTTGCGCGCCTCGTAAGCGTCGTTGACGATCGCCATCCGCTCCTCGCGCGCCTCGCGGGCGAGGTGGTCCAGCGCGATCAGGGTGTCGCTGGGCAGGTAGTCGAAGACGGTGGCGAGCTCGTCGTAGAACAGCGGCAGCCAGTGCTCCATGCCGGCCCGGCGGCCGCCCTCCGACACGGTGGCGTAGAGCGGGTCGTCGCCGGCGGCGCCGAAGGCCGCGAGATAGCCGGACCGGAAGCGCGAGACGGCGTCCTTGTCGAGCAAGGCCTCGGAAACCGGCAGCAGGCTCACGTCCTTCAGCTGCTTCGTGGAGCGCTGGGTCTCCGGATCGAAGGCGCGGATCGATTCCAGGGTGTCGCCGAACAGGTCCAGGCGGACCGGCTCGTCGGCCCCAGGGGGAAAGACGTCGATCACACCGCCACGGATGGCGAACTCGCCGCGCTCCGAGACGGTGGAGGCGCGCTGGTATCCGTTGACCGCGAAGTAGGCTTCCAGGTCGGCGATCTCGACCATGTTGCCGACCCGCGCGGAATAGCTTGCGCGTTTGACGGCGCTCTGCGGCGGCGCGCGCTGGACCAAGGCCGGCACGGAGGTGACCAGCAGGCGCGGTGTCTTCTCGTCCAGGCCGGCCGCCAGTTGCGAGAGCGTCGTCATCCGCTGAGCCGCGACGCCCGCCGATGGACCGACGCGGTCGTAGGGCAGGCAGTCCCAGGCGGGAAACGTCAGCACCTCGACCTGGGGCGCGAAGAAGCGGAAGGCGTCGGTGAAGGCTGAAAGCCGTGCGCCGTCACGGGCGACGAAGACTGAGAGGCCCTTCCGCGCCCTGACCACGTCGGCCATCACCAGGGCGTCGAAGCCCTCCGGCGCGCCGATCAGGTCGAGCCGACCCGGATCCTCGGTGACGCGGCGCATCTCGGCCGCGGTGATCGGTCGGTTGGAAGCGTCATCCGCCACGGGGCTGGCCTCCGGGTGTCTCGTGAGCTTCGAAGCGGAAGGCCTTGATGCGGTTCAAGATATCGCCGTCGAACGCCGCGGGTGTCGCCACCGTGCCGACGATCCAGCCGTAGAGGTCCTGGTCCGGCTGGTCCAGCAGGCGCTCGAAGGCGTCCAGCTCGGCCGCAGTCATGCCCGGGACGTGCCTGTCCGCGAACGGCCCCAGAATGAGGTCCGCTTCCCGGAAGCCCCGCCGCCACGCGCGGAACCTCAGCTTCTTCAGCCGGGCGTCATCGTCTGTCGTCATCGAAGAGGGGCCGGATATAGAGCGCGCGGCGGGTAAGCGCCAGTCGGCTATGGTGCGTTGCATGCGGCCGGAGATTCTCTTCCCGCTGTTCGCCCCCATCACCTCGCTGAAGGGCGTCGGCGCGCGTCTGGAGCCGCTTCTGAGGCGGCTGGCCGGGCCGATCGTGCGCGACGTGCTGTTCCTGAAGCCGCACTCGCTGGTCTGCCGCACGCCCGCCAGCCTGTCGCAGGCCGCGGACGGACAGGTTATGACCTTCGAGGTGACGGTCGAGGAGATCCAGAAGCCGCGCAGCCACGTGCAGCCGCTGCGCATGCGCGTGGCCGACCCGACCGGCTTCATGGCGCTGGTCTTCTTCGGCCGGTTCCGCGACCAGATCGCGCAACGCCATCCGGTGGGCGCGAAGCGGATCGTCTCGGGCAAGGTCGAGGACGAGAAGTTCGGCCGCCAGATGGTGCACCCGGACTACATCGTGGCCCCGGACAAGCGCGACGAGATCCCGGAGCTGGAGGCGATCTACCCGGCCACCGAAGGCCTGCCGGCCCGCCGCGTGCGCACCTTCGCCCTGGAAGCGCTGGAGCGGGCCCCCGCCCTTCCCGAGTGGCAAGACCCCGCCTGGCTTGCGCAGGAGCGGTTCCCGGCCTGGCGGGATGCGATCGCACGGCTGCATCATCCGCAGGCCGAAGCCGACCTCGCCCCGACCGCGCCGCACTACCGCCGCCTCGCCTATGACGAGTTGCTGGCGCAGCAGCTGGCCATGGCCCAACGCAAGGCCGAGCGGCGGCGCGAGCCCGCCGCCAAGGTCGCACCCAGCGAACTCGCCGAAACGATCCGCGGCGACCTGCCGTTCGCCTTCACCGGCGCGCAGACGCGGGCGCTGGCCGAGATCCGCGCCGACCTGGGCGCCGGAGAGCGGATGAGCCGGCTGATCCAGGGCGATGTGGGCTCGGGCAAGACGGTCGTGGCGATGTGCGCGATGGCCGACGTGGCGGCCGGCGGCGGCCAGAGCGCGCTGATGGCGCCCACAGAGATCCTGGCGCGCCAGCACTACGAGACGCTCGCTGCTCCGCTGACGCAGCATGGCGTGGGCGTGATCCTGCTCACCGGCCGCGACAAGGGCGCCGCCCGGGCCGAGAAGCTCCGGGCGCTGGCCTCCGGAGCCGTGCAGGTGGCTGTGGGCACGCACGCGCTTTTTCAGGACGAGGTCGCCTTCCACCAGCTGCAGCTGGCCGTGGTGGACGAGCAGCATCGTTTCGGCGTGGCCGAGCGCCAGCGGCTGCTGGGCAAGGGCTTCGGGACCCACTTCCTGGCGATGTCGGCCACGCCGATCCCGCGCACACTGGAACTCACGCTCTATGGCGACCTTGACGTCAGCCGCATCGACGAGAAGCCGCCGGGCCGCACGCCCGTCGCCACCCGTGCGGTCCCCATGGTGCGTATCGCCGAGGTGGAGGGCCGGCTGCGCGACGCGGTCGCGGGCGGCGCCCAAGCGTTCTGGATCTGCCCCTTGGTCTCGGAGTCCGAGCTCATCGACCTGAAGGCCGCGGAGACCCGCGCCGACGAGCTGAAGGCGGTGCTCGGGCCCAGCGTCGGCCTGGTGCACGGCAAGTTGCCGGCCGCCCAGAAGGACCAGGTGATGGCCGAGTTCGCCGACGGCCAGCTCTCGGTGCTGGTCGCCACCACGGTCGTCGAGGTCGCCGTAGAGGGTCAGCTCCAGGGTGCGCGGGATCGGTGTCGCCGACATGGCCAGGAAGTGGGTCCCGAAGCCTTTGGTCTGCAGCCGCTGGCGCTCGGCCACCCCGA
>JBJMQX010000009.1:0-8700 GCA_045802455.1 Phenylobacterium sp.
GGCGCTGGCGCGGCGCGTGCTGGCCACCGGCGCGCCGGGACCGGAGGGCGGCCGCGATCCCGCGCTCGCCGCCGCCCGCGCCAACGCCCTGATGGTGCAAGGCGACGTGCAGGCCGCCGCCGCCGTCCTCGCCCATTCGCCGGGGCTGGACCGCAACGCCGAGCTCGCCCGGGCCGCGGCGGAGACGACGCTGCTCACCGGCGATGACCGGCGCGCCTGCCAGATCGCCGAGGACCTGAGCGTCGGGCGCGACGAAGTCTACTGGCTGAAGCTGCGGACCTATTGCCAGGCGATCGCCGGCCAGAAGGCGCAGGCGCAGCTGACCTTCGATCTGGTCCAGGCCCAGGTGAAGGACCCGATCTTCACCCGCCTCATGGGCGCCAAGCTCATCGGGGGCGGCAACCCCGGCCCCGCCTCGCTGCGCAACGGCCTGGACTATGCGCTCTCCCGCAGCCTCGGCCTCGACCTGGCCGCAGCCAAGCCGTCAGCGGCGGTGGCCGCGGCCCTGGCCGGCGGGGACCCGGCGGAGCCCACGTTCGATCCGGCCGCGGCGCCGGCCGAAGTCGCGGCCCTGGCCCAGGCGATCGCCCGCGGCGAGCCGGTCCGCGATGCCCTGCTGGGCGGGCTGGTGGAGGCGGCGGGCTCGGCCGAACCGAAGGCGCGCGCCCATGCCCAGGCAGGCCTCCTGCTGGCCGCGGCCCTGGCGAGCCCGATGAGCGCCGAGACCCGCGGGCAGGTCGCGGCCCTGGCGATCGGCGAAGGCAAGGCGCCGGTCGGGCGGGACCTGGCCATCGAGGCCGCGGGACGTCAGCGGCTGATCGGCGAGACGGCGATGTTCGCGCTCTGGACCCTGGCCGAAGCGGGTGCGGCCGGCCCTGCGCTCGCGGATCGCGCGCGGATCATCGCCGCCCTGCACCTGGTCGGCCTGGAAGCCGACGCGCGCAATTTCGCCCTCGAAGGCCTGCTGGCGCTGAAATGAGCGGGAGCGGCGCCGCCTGGGCCGAGGCCTTCCTGGAGATGATGTCGGTCGAGCGGGCGGCGGCGAAGAACACGCTCACCGCCTATGGGCGCGACCTGGCCGACGCCCAGGGCTTCCTGGCCGGACGCGGCCGCGATCTTGGCGACGCCTCGGCCGAGGACGTCGAGGCCTATTTCACCGCGCTGGGCGCCCGCGGCCTGTCGCCGGCGACGGCGGCCCGGCGTCGTGCGGCCGTGCGCCAGTTCTACCGTTTCGTGCTGGGCGAGGGCTGGCGGGCCGACGACCCGTCCCGCCGCGTGGAGGCCCCGCGCAAGGGCCGCAGCCTGCCCAAGGTGCTGACCCGCGACGAGGTCGACCGGCTGATCGCCGCGGCGGCCGCGCGCGACGGCGGCCCCCATGGCGCCGGAGGACTGCGGCTCGCCTGCATGGTCGAGCTGGCCTACGCGTCCGGCCTGCGCATCTCCGAGCTCACCGGCCTGACCCTGGACGCGCTCGCCCGCGATCCCGCCTACCTGATCGTCAAGGGCAAGGGCGGCAAGGAACGCCTGGCGCCCCTGAACGAGGCCGCGCGGACGGCGGTGAAGGCCTATCTGGACGTCCGCGAGAGCTTCCTGCCGAAAGGCCAGAAGGCCAATCCCTGGCTCTTCCCCTCACGCGGCAAGGGCGGGCGGCTCACGCCTCGCCGCTTCGCGCAGCTGCTGGACGAGGCCGCCGTGGACGCCGGCATCGACCCGGCCCGGGTCAGCCCCCACGTGCTGCGGCACGCCTTCGCCACCCACCTGCTGGAGGGCGGCGCCGACCTGCGCGTCGTCCAGACCCTGCTGGGCCACGCCGACATCGGCACGACCCAGATCTACACCCACGTCGCCGGCGAACGCCTGGCCGAAGTCGTCGGAACGAAGCACCCGCTGGCGAAGAGGCGCTGACCCGAGCCGGGACAGCCCCGTCCTGAAATGAAAACCGCGGAGCCCGCGGAGGCCCGCGGAGCGGTCATGCCACTCCTGACCCTCTGCGAACCTCCGCGATCTCAGCGGTTGAAATGAACGCCCTCACCGGAAGGCGAGGGCGCCATGCCTCAGCCGGTAATCCGGTAGCGGCCGCTCGCGTCGGGGCAGACCCGGACGTAGCGGACGTCGTTGCCGTAGGCGTCGACCGGCGCCGGCGCCAGGCGGCAGCGCTGCCGCACATAGTAATTGTAGTCATAGCGGCCGGCGTGCCAGCTCGGATCCTCGCGATAGGCGATGGTGTCGTTGTAGCTGAAGTACGGACCGCGGGTGTCGCACTTGTAGCGGTCGTGCGCGTTGCCGACGGCGCCGCCCACCACGGCTCCGAGCACGCCGCCCAGCGCCGCGTTCTCGCCGTGCCGCCCGGGCGCCGAGAGGTTCGAGCCCAGGACCGCGCCGGCGAGGCCGCCTATCACTGCGCCGGCGGTGCGGGCGCTGTGGTCATTGCGGCAGCCGGTCTCATAGGACGTATTGCGCCCGTAGTAGGTGGCCGCCGGGGCCGGATAGTAGGCGGCCGACGGGGCGCCGTAATACGGTCCCCAGCGGGCCGTATCCCACACCGGCATCGGGTAGATCCGCACGTACGTGCCGTAGCCGTGGATGCGCTCATAGCGGGCGCGCTCGCGCTCCCAGGCCGCCCGGCGGGCCTCATAGGCCATGCGGGCCTGCTCGTAGCCGGCGCGGTCGGCCTCGTAGTTGTCCCGGCGCGCGTCATAGGCCTCGCGGCGGGAGTCATAGGCGTCCTTGCGGGCCTGGTAGTCCGAGCGCTCCTGCTCGTAGCGCTGCCGGTCCTGCTCGTACTGCGGGGTCGGCTGGTACTGCTGCTGATAGTACTGAGACGGCTGCGCCTCGTCGGGCGCGGGCCGCTGGTACTGGTAGTTGGGCTGGTATTGGGCCAGCGCCGGCGCGGCGGTGCTCAGCGCCAGGGCTGACGCCAGGCCGATCCTGAAGGGGGCGTTCATCGGTAGCTCCATTCTCCTCCGGCGGGCGGGCGCCGCCGTCGGAAGCGGGCCGCACGTCGCTCAATCAAGCCGAGCCCGCTCAAGGCCTCTCCCGGACCCGCGTTCGGCTTCGGGCGCATCAACCCCCCAGCCTGGGATGAGGTTGCAAATGAGGGAACCGCCCCTGGAAGACCCGCGCTCTTGTGAGGCTGGGCCATCCCGCCTAGTTTCCGCCCCTTCCAAGGGCAGGGACCGAGACCTCGAATGGCCGTTCACTACCTCGAGTTCGAGCGCCCGATCGCCGACCTCGAAGCCAAGATCGAGGAACTCTCCAAGCTGTCCGAAACCTCGAGCGCCGGGACCTTCGACGCCGAGATCGAGGCGCTCCGGGCGCGCGCCCAGGAGATGCGCCGCGACGCCTACGCCAACCTCGACGCCTGGCAGAAGGTGCAGGTGGCCCGCCATCCGGAACGGCCGCACTTCGTCGATTACGCCAAGGCGCTGATCGACGAGTTCGTGGAGCTGCGCGGCGACCGCAAGTTCGCCGACGACCAGGCGATCATGGGGGGTCTGGGCCGGTTCCGCGGCCGCCCGGTCGCGGTGATGGGCCACGAGAAGGGCCGCGACACCGTTGGCCGGGTGAAGCACAACTTCGGCTACGCGCGCCCCGAGGGCTACCGCAAGGCGATCCGGCTGATGGAGCTGGCCGAGCGTTTCAACCTGCCGGTGATCAGCTTCGTCGACACCACGGCGGCCTATCCGGGCGTGCAGTCCGAGGAGCGCGGGGTGGCCGAGGCGATCGCGCGCTCGACCGAGAAGAGCCTGCTGCTGGGCGTGCCGATGGTGGCGGTGGTCACCGGCGAAGGCGGCTCGGGCGGCGCGCTCGGCATCGCCTGCGGCAGCCGCGTGCTGATCCTCGAGCATGCCGTCTATTCGGTGATCCCGCCGGAAGGGGCCAACTCGATCCTCTGGCGCGGCGCGCGCACCCCGGAGGAGGCCGCCAAGGCGTTGAAGATCACCGCCCAGGACCTGCTGGGCATGAAGATCGTCGACCGCATCATCCCGGAGCCGGCCGGCGGGGCCCACTCGGACCCTGAGGCCACGTTCAAGGCGGTGGGCGAGGCTATCGAACAGGAGCTCGCCGCACTGGAGGACCTCTCGCCCGAGGAACTGCGCGCGCGCCGCTCGGAGCGCTTCTACGCCATCGGCCGGGCCGGGCTGCAGTAGTTCAAGGCGAGGGGCCCATGGACACGGTCGTGATCCTGGACACCGAGAAGCCGGTCGAGTTCATCGACACCGATCCGCTGCGCCCGCTGGATCCGCCCTCGCTCATGGAAGGGCTGCGCCAGGTGGCCGACCTGATCAACGCCACGCCCTGGACCGCCGCGCAGCGCGCCGCCTTCAACGGCATGCGCAAGATCGTCTTCTTCCTCGGAACGGTGGAGGTCGCGGGCTACGAGCTGAGCCGCCCCGGCTGCGACGAGGCCAACGCGGCCTTCTACTGGGAGGTGGGCGAGTTCCTGGCCAACACCGACCCCGGCGTGCGCGCCAACATCTTCTTCCACGACTGCTGGCACGTGGTGCAGTTCAAGGCCGGCGGCTTCGCCCATGACCTGGACGAGCGCGTCGCCCGCGAAGTCGACGCCCTGGACCGCCAGATCGAGGTGGCCGAAGCGATGAGCTGCTACGCCGCCGACATCAAGTTCCTGACCGACTTCGCCGCCGATCCCCAGGCCATCCGCGACCGTCTCGCCTTCGGCGTCAGCACGATGCACCACGCCTGAGGCGCCGCGGCGCTACTCCGCCGGTTCGGGCAGCCTCACCTTCGCCGGCGCCGGCTTGCCGCCGGAGGCCATCCTGTCCAGCCGATCGGCCACCAGCTCGTCCGCCTGGCGCATGATGTTGGCCACGAGCTCCTTGCAGGTCGGGACGTCGTGGATCAGCGCCTGGCTCTGGCCGACGGTCCAGATGCCGCCGTCCAGGTCGCCCCCCTTCAGCACATTGGTGCGCCCGCGCACGCCGGCTACCAGCTCGCGCACGTCGTCGATGGTCTTGGTGGGGTCCTGCTGGATCTTCGCCACCTCCTCGGAAATGGCGTTGCGCGCCACCCGGCTGGTGTTCCGGAGCGTGCGGTTGATCAACAGCGTATCGCGCTCGGTGCCCTTCACGATGCCGTCTTTCACCGCCTCGTGGATCCTGCACTCCTGGGTGGCCATGAAGCGGGTGCCCATGTTCACCCCGTCGGCCCCCAGGGCCAGGGCGGCCACCAGGCTGCGCCCATCGGCCATGCCGCCCGAGGCGATCACCGGGATGTCCACCGCGTCCACCGTCGCCGGCAGCAGCACGATCAGGCCGATGTCGTCCTCGCCGGGGTGACCGGCGCACTCGAAGCCGTCGATGCTGATCACGTCCACGCCGAGCCTGGCCGCGGTCACCGAGTGCCGGACGGAGGTGCACTTGTGGATCACCTTGATGCCGGCGGCCTTGAAGTCGGGCAGGTGCTCGATTGGGCTGCGGCCCGCCGTCTCGACGATCTTGATCCCGCTCTCGATGATCGCGCGGCGGTATTCGTCATAGGGGATCGGGTTGAGCGAGGGCAGCAGCGTCAGGTTCACGCCGAACGGCTTGTCGGTCAGCTCGCGGGTCTTCTTGATCTCCGCGTGCAGTTCCTCGGCCGAGGGGAACAGGTGCGCGACGATGAAGCCGAGCGCGCCGGCGTTGGCCACCGCAGCGACCAGCTCGCCATAGCCGACCCCGGTCATGCCGCCCATCACGATGGGGGTCTCGACACCGAACATCTCGGTGAGGCGTGTCTTGAGCATCGTGGACGTCCCCTTGCGAAGGAATTTGGGTGCTGTGGCGAACAATCCGCCGGTTTCCCCAGCTTCCCGCAACCCTTTTCTCGGGCGCCGCCGGCTCCCCACAAGCGCCGGGCGCGAAAAAGCCGCCGGCTCGCGCCGGCGGCTTCGTCGTCCGCTTGGATCGCGCGGCGTCTAGTAGCGCAGGCTCGCGCCCACGTAGAAGAACCGCCCGCGGTTGTCGTAGAGAGACGAACCGCCGCCCGTGCCGGCGAAGGCTTCCGGCAGGTAGGGCGGGTACTCGTTCGTGATGTTCAGGATGCCGGCGCGCAGGTCGGTCTTGTCGTTGAGCTTATAGTTGCCGCGCAGGTCGTGCATCCACCATTCGCCCGTGTAGTAGGGGTCAAGCGCGCTGGGCTGAAGGGCGCTGTTGGCGCGCATCGAGCCGAAGTAGTGGCTCGTCCAGCTGAGCGAGATCTTGTCCATCGTCCAGTTCAGGGTGCCGACGGCCTTCCACTCGGGGAAGCCGTTGTCCAGGCTGTTGGCGAAGTTGGTGTAGAGCTGGCCCGGCAGGCCCTGGATCGCGAAGCGGTAGAGCCAGGTCGCATCGACCCGCGCCGTGATCCGGCCCCAGTCGTGGCCGTGCAGCACATCGCCGATGTCGAAGTGGTAGGAGGCCGCGTAGTCGTAGCCCTCAACCTTCCGCTTGGCGACGTTCTGGTTGGTCAGGATCACCTGGATCACGCCGCCCGGCACCGCGCCGCCGTTGGTGCCCGTGGGGTCACGCTGGATGAGCGCGCAGAACGGGTTTGATTTCACCGGCGTCGTCGGGTCGTCGTAGCAGAGGTTCTGGAACACGGTGTTGATCGGGATCGTGCCGACCACGTTCGAGATGTTGTACTTGAAGTAGTCCACCGAGAACCGCAGGTTCGGGACAAAGCGCGGCTGGAAGACGCCGCCGTAGCTGTACGTCTTGGCCGACTCCGGACCGAGGTCCGGGTTGCCGCCCTGCAGCAGGGCCAGCGAGGGCCGGCCGGCGCCGATGTTCGACTGGAAGGTCGCCGGGTTCCAGCCCGGGATGGCCGCGGCGCAGGTGATCAGGCGCGCGGCCTTCTGGGCCGCGGTGGCGCTGGCGAACACCGTCGCGTCGCAGGGGTCGACCGCCGCGGTCGTGAAGTTGCGGCTCTGCGGCGCGAACAGCTCGACGATGTTCGGCGCGCGCACGGCCGTGGCTTCGGAGACCCGGAACCGGATGTCCTCGATCGGTACCCACTCGCCGGCGATCCGATACTGGGCCGTGGCGCCGATGGTCGAGTAGTTGGCCGACCGAACCGCGCCCTCGAAGGTCAGCTCCTTGGCCAGGAACATGTCCTTCAGGATCGGAATCCGGGTTTCCGCGTAGGCTTCCGTCACCTCGAACTTGCCGGCGCGGGTGCCGATGGCGTTGAAGAACAGCGCGCCGGTGGCCCCGAGCGGATCCTGGGCGAACGAGCTCTTCTCTTCACGGTGCTCGATGCCGGCGGCGAAGCCGAGAGGGCCGGCCGGCAGGTGGATCACGTCGAACGAGATGTTGCCGGCGAAAACGGTCTGCCGCCCTGAGGCGTCCGTGGTGGAGAAGGCGTTGGCATAGGCCACCGCAGCGGCCGACGGGCCGTTGACCAGGTCCCAGGGGACGCAGCCGGCGGCGGCGGCGTTGAACGCGGCGCCGGGCACGGTCGCGCGGCAGACCACCTGGCCGTTCGACAGCACCGCGTCGGTCGCGAACAGCGTCTTCTGGATGTTGTTGACGCCGAAGGATTCGGTGACGCCCGTCAGCATGCCGAGCTGGCCGTACCAATCCCAGAGGAAGTCACGGTCCAGCCAGTTGAAGTCGCCTTCCATGCCGGCGACCACGCGTTCCACGTGGCGGCGGGTGTAGACGTCGCGGCGGCCGAACTCCTGCCAGAACTTGCCCACGTTGATCGTGGTGGCGGAGGTCAGCGGCAGGCCCGCGCCAGTGATCAGCGTGCGCAGCTGCTGGTCGGCGGTGGTGGTTCCCTGCAGGAAGCCGTTATCGCCTTTGAACACCACGGGCAGCGTGCCGCCGCCGGCGGTGGTGGAGAACGCCGGCTGGAAGTAGCCGTAGCCGTCGACGCGGGCGAAGCTCGCCTCGGCGAAGGCCTTGACGTGGTCGGTGAGCTTGAAGTCGCCGTAGGCTCGGATCGAGCCACGCATGGTCTTGTTCTGCAGGGCGTTATAGATCGCGCTGTAGAACAGCGACGGGTCCTGGCAGGTCGGGTTGACGGTGCGCAGCGCGCAGGCCGGGCTCAGTTGCACGATCTGGGTCGGGTTGCGCACGTCGATCGTAGCCGCGACGGGGTTGTTGGTGCCGAACGGGTTGGCCAGGCTGACGCCCACGTCCGGACGGATCTCGAAGGTTGCGAACGGCGAAGTCGACGAGCGCGAGGCCGGCAGGATGCCCTGGGTGATCACGCCCACGGCGCTGTTGCGGCGGATGCCGGGGAACAGGCCCTCGTCGCCGCGGTCCTTCTGGAAGATCGGCTCTTCCTTGCCGTACTCCGCGCCGACGACGACGCTGCCGCGGTCATCCATGAAGTGGCGGCCCCACAGCAGGCCGACCGTGCTCTGCTGGCCGTCCCAGTGCTGGGTCGTGCCGCCCTGGATGTCGAGTTGCAGGCCGTCGAAGGACTTCTTCATGATCAGGTTGACGACGCCCGCGACGGCTTCCGAGCCGTAGATGGCCGACTGGCCGCCGGGCAGCACGTCGATGCGGTCGATCATCAGCGACGGGATCAGGTTCAGGTCGACCGCCGGGTTCGAGGCGTCCCCGATCGGCAGGCGGCGGCCGTCCATCAGCACCAGGGTGCGGTTGGAGCCGAGGCCGCGCAGGTCGGCCTCGCTGGCGCCGACGTTGAAGTTGGAGGGGCCCTGGGTGTTTGGGCTGGTCGTTCCCTTGAACTGTGGCAGGTCGTTCAGGA
>JBJMQX010000010.1:0-6416 GCA_045802455.1 Phenylobacterium sp.
CGCCACCCGCGGCCGCCTTGATCAGCACCGGGAAGCCGATGGTCTTGGCCGCGGCGAAGGCCTCTTCCTCTGTGGTGATCGCCCCGTCGGAGCCCGGCACCACGGGGATGCCGGCATCCTTCACCGCCTGCTTGGCGGTGATCTTGTCGCCCATCATCTTGATGTGCTCGGGCTTGGGCCCGATGAAGGTGAAGCCGTGCGCGCCGACGATCTCGGCGAAACGGGCGTTTTCCGAAAGGAATCCGTAGCCTGGGTGGATCGCCTGGGCTCCGGTGATCTCCGCGGCCGCGATGATCGCCGGGATGTTCAGGTAGCTCTTGGCGGCCGGCGGCGGGCCGATGCAGACGCTCTCGTCGGCCAGCCGCACCCACATGGCGCCGCTATCCGCCTCGGAGTGCACGGCCACCGTCGAGATGCCCATCTCCTTGCACGCCCGGTGGACGCGAAGGGCGATCTCGCCGCGGTTGGCGATCAGGATCTTCTCGAACATGGCGGGTTTACGCGATGACCACGAGCGGTTCGCCGAACTCGACCGGCTGGCCGTCCTCGACCAGGATCTCGACCACCTTGCCGGCCTTTCCGGCGGGGATCGGGTTCATGGTCTTCATGGCCTCGATGATCATCAGCGTCTGGCCGGCCGTGACCGTGTCGCCGACCTTCACGAACGGCTCGGAGCCCGGCTCCGGCTGCAGGTAGACGGTGCCCACCATTGGCGACTTCACCGCGTCGCCGGAGATGCGGGGTCCCTCGGGGGCAGCTGCAGCCGCCCCCGGCGCGGCGGCCGGGGCCTGGGTGGCGGGCGCCGGAGCGGGCGCGGCATAGGTCGCCTGCGCCGGCGCGGCGGTCAGCTGCTTGGCGACGCGGATCTTCAGCCCGCCGTGCTCCACCTCGATCTCCGAGAGGCCGGTCTCCGTCAGGATGTCCGCCAGCCTGCGGACCAGGCGCGCGTCGATCGGATCGGCGGCCGGGGCCTTGGGACTGTTCGCCATGGAGCTACCTTCGCTTCTTGTCTTGTCTGCTTAGCGGGCCCGCCTCTACGGCGTGAGCCCCGCCGCGGCCTCGATGGCCAGTTCGTAGCTCGCCGCGCCGAAGCCGGAGACCACTCCGGTGGCGGCCAGGGACACATAGGTCTGGTGCCGGAACGCCTCGCGCGCGGCGGGGTTCGAGAGGTGACATTCCACCACCGGCAGGTCGCAGGTCTTCAGCGCATCCAGGATCGCCACCGACGTGTGGCCATAGCCCGCCGGGTTGATCACCAGGGCCGAGCCCTCGGTGCGCGCCTCCTGGATCCAGTCGATCAGCTCGCCCTCGTGGTTGGACTGGCGGAACACGATCGAACGCCCCAAGGCCGACGCGCGGGCCTCACACAGCCGCTTCACGTCGTCCAGGGTGGCTTTTCCGTAAATCTCCGGCTCGCGGGCGCCCAGGAGGTTGAGATTGGGCCCGCTCAGCACATAGATCGGTTTCGACATTCGGCTCCGCCGTCGATTCCGCCGGACTTGTAGCGGGGCCGGGCAGGGGTCACAAGCTTGCGCTCCGGAGGCCGCCATGACGCTGACGATCAACGGGGAGGCCAGGACGTTCGCCAAGCTCGCCGACGTGGCGGGGCTGGTCGCCGCGCTTGGCCTCGACGCCCGCAAGGTCGCCGTCGAGCGCAATCTGGAGATCGTGCCGCGCTCGGCCTATGGAAGGACCCCGATCGCCGACGGCGACCGGATCGAGATCGTGCATTTCATCGGAGGCGGCTGACATGGACGGGAACGTCCAATCGGAAGAGGACACCTGGACCGTCGCCGGCCGCACCTTCCGCTCGCGCCTGATCGTCGGCACCGGCAAGTACAAGGACTACGCCCAGAACGCCGCCGCCGCCGAGGCCGCGGGCGCCGAGATCGTCACCGTGGCCCTGCGCCGCGTGAACCTCTCCGATCCGTCGCAGCCGATGCTGGTCGACTACGTGAAGCCCGACCGCTTCACATACCTCCCCAACACCGCCGGCTGCTTCACCGGCGAGGAAGCGGTGCGCACGCTCCGGCTCGCCCGCGAGGCCGGCGGCTGGGACCTGGTCAAGCTGGAGGTGCTCTCCAACACCAAGCACCTGTTGCCGGACATGGAGGAGACGCTCCGGGCGCTCAAGCTGCTGATCGCCGAGGGCTTCAAGGTGATGGTCTACTGCACCGACGACCCGGTCTACGCGAAGAAGCTGGAGGACGCCGGCGCCGCGGCCATCATGCCGCTGGGCGCCCCGATCGGCTCCGGGCGCGGGATCCAGAACTTCCTGAACCTCGGCCTGATCATCGAGCAGGCGACCGTCCCAGTCCTGGTCGACGCCGGCGTCGGCACGGCCTCGGACGCCGCGCTCGCCATGGAGATGGGCTGCGACGCCGTCCTGATGAACACCGCCATCGCCGAGGCCCGCGACCCGATCCGCATGGCCGTCGCCATGAAGCACGCCGTCATCGCCGGCCGCGAAGCCTACCTCGCCGGCCGCATGCCCAGGCGGATGTACGCCGACCCATCTTCGCCGCTCGCGGGCCTCATCTGAAATCGTCGCGATCCTGCCTTAGGGCGAAGCTCGCCCTCGTCCCGTTCATCAAAGGTTGGATTTTGCGACGCGGTCCTCGCTCGGACGTTTAGCGGCCGACTTTCTAAGGAGGCTGCCTTGATCAACAAGTTCGCCGCGGCGGCGCTGGCCATCGGCCTCTGCGCCCCCGCGTCGGCGCTCGCCACTTCGCCTGACCTGACGGGGGACTGGGTCGGCCTGGTCTCCGAGGCCGTGCCGTTCCCACTGACCTTGCATGTGCGCAACGAGGTCCGGCTGGACAGTCCTGATCGCGGCATCTTCGGCATGCTTGGTGAGGCCCGCCAGAGTGGCAGCCACGTCAACATCGTGTTCGCCAACGGGGCCGCCTTCGAAGGCGTCCTGAAGGGCGACCGCCTTGCCGGCCACTATCTGCGCGGACCCGCCGCCCTGCCCCTGGCCTTCCAACGCAAGCGCTCCTGGCTGGGCCTTCGGTGGGACAGCCTGCGTTGATCCGTCATCCCGTCTGCGGCTTGAACTTCGTGTGGCAGGCGGTGCAGGTGTCGCCGAGGTCGTTGGCGGCCTTCGACAAGGCGGCGCCATCCTTCTTCGCCGCGGCGGCCTCCGCGGCGGCGGCCAGGCGGGCGAAGTCGGCGGCAGAGCTGGTCCAGACTGGACCCTTGGCCTTGTAGGCCGCGGCCGTAAGGTGCGCGGCGGGCGCCTTGAGGCTCTGCGCCGCCTTCAGCGCCTCGGCCCAGCGGGCGGCGGGGACCTTGGCCGCATCGGGCCCGTTGGCGGGGTCCACCTCGCCGCCGACCGCGAAGATCACGTTGGTCGCGGGATCGACCACCTGCTTCATCTCGGTCTTGACGCTCTCCTCGGCAGCGAGCGCCGCGCCGGCGGCGCAGAGGCATAGGGCAGCGGCAAGCAGGGCAGGGCGCATCGGCGGACCTCTAACGGACTAGCTCTTCGTGGTCGCCGGGACCGCCGCGGCCTTGGCCTTGGCGATGGCGGCCTTCAGCGCCGGGATGTCGGCGCCCGGGATCATGGTGTCGCCGACGATGAACGCCGGGGTGCCGTCGATCCTGAGCGCTTCGGCCAGCGTGCGGGTGTCGGCGATCTGCCGGTCGATCAGCGGCTGCTGGGCGTCCTTGCGGGCTTGCGCGGGGTCGAGCCCCACCTCGGTCAGGTGGCGGTCCAGCGCCGCCTCGTCCAGCGCCTTCTCGGCCATCAGGGTCTGGTAGAGCTGCACGCCCTTGGCCTTCGCCGGCCGGGTCAGCGCGATCTTCGCGGCGGTGTCGGAGACCTCGCCGAAAATCGGGAACTCCTTGAACACGAACCGCACGTCGGGGTTCTGCTCGATCAGCTGCACCACCTGCGGGGCGGCCAGCTTGCAGTAGCCGCAGCGGTAGTCGAAGAACTCCACCACGGTGACCTTGCCGCCGGGGTTGGCCACGAAGTCGCGCGGATCGTGCTCCAGCTCGCCCCTGTGCGTGGCGAGCGCGTCGCTGGAGGCCTTCTGGGCGGCCAGCTTGTCGTTCTCCTGCAGCTTCTGGGCGGCCTCGCGGATCACCTCCGGATGGGCCATCAGATAGGCGTGCACGCGGGCGCCGAAGGCGGCGTCCTCGGCTTTCGCGCAGGCGCCGAGCGAGAGGGCCGCCGCGGCGACGGCGAGGATGCGGAGTGTGGAGGTCATGTCAGCCAGATAGGTGAGCGGCGGTGATTTGTCAGCGTACCTGGCCCTACCGGACCTGGGAGGAGGCGATCGAGCCTTCCTTCTGCAGGTCCTTCAGGTCCTGCGGGCTGGGCTTGGAGACCAGCACGATGTCGGTGGCCCGGCGCCACTCCGGCGTGTTCTTCTCCAGCCGCTCGCGGGCGCGGATCGCGAACTCGCGGGCCTGGCGCATATCCCCGACGTTGTAGGCGTATTCGGCGGTGGCCAGGCGCGCCATGCCGGCCTCGCCGGTCTTGTCGTAGCCCTCCGCCAGCAGCCGCCAGGCGACGGCGTTGTCGTCCTCCTGCTGCAGCGCGACCCGCAGGGTCTTGATGCCTTCCTCGACCTTCTTGCGGTCATCCAGCGCGATCAGCGTCTGGCCCAGGTTCACGCGCAGCAGCGGCGCGTCCGGCTTCAGCTCGACCGACTTGCGCTGCGGGGCCTCGGCCTCGGGCACACGCCCGAACTCGAACAGGATCTGGCCCTTCAGCTCATAGAAGTACGGATTGTTCGGATAGTCGGCGATCAGGGCGTCGACCCGCTTCAGCGCCTTGTCCGGCTCCTTGGTCTGGTAGTAGGCGATCGCCCGGGCGTAGCGGGCCGGCAGGCCCTTGTCGTTCTCGTCGTACTTCACCAGCGACTGCTGCGGGTTGATGAAGCCGTCCAGCTTGGCCTTCATCACCGCGTGCTCGGCCATCGCCTCGGGCGTGTCGGTGACGTTGTAGTGCGACAAGGCGGCGACCCGCGTCTGCAGCGACTCGATGCGGTCGGACGACAGCGGGTGGTCGATGAAGTACTTGTAGCGGCGGTACTGGGCGAAGACCTCCTGGTAGCGGAAGTTGTCGAAGAACTCCGCGAGCCCCCGGCCCGACAGGCCCGCCTTCTCCAGCAGCGTGGCGCCCGCCTGGTCGGCGCGGCCTTCCTGCTCGCGGCTGTAGCCGATCGAGCCCAGGGCGCTGAAATAGGGGGCGCTGGTGATCAGGCCGGCGGCCGCGTCGCCCGAGCCCGCGATCGCCGCCAAGACGCCCAGGCCCATGGTCAGGATCATCGGCACCATGCCGGCGCGCGCCATCTCGCCGGAGCGGAAGCTGTGGCCCGCCGCCAGGTGTCCCACCTCGTGGGCCATCACGCCCTGCAGCTCGTTGGGGTTCTTGGTCTTCAGGATCAGGCCGGTGAACACCGCCATGATTTTCGGCGCGGCGAAGGCGTTGAACTCCGTGGAGCCGATGATCACCACCTGCACGCCCTTCGGGTCGATGCCGGCGGCGCGGAAGATCGGATCGGCGTCCTTGTGCAGGGTCTCCTCGATCTCCGTGTCGCGGATCAGCTGTTCGCCCGACTGGGCCGCCGCCATGCCGGGCTGCAGCACCAGGGTCGCGGCGATCGTCGCGGCCATTGCGACACGAAGGACCGAACGGGCAGGCGCCATGCTCAACTCTCGACTGCGCCCCCTAGAAGACCCCGCTTGCGAACTTAGACCCTCACCCGCGTCGCCACCAGCCTCTGCGCGGCTGGGCCGGCGGGGCCGAGATCTCGGCCGGGTCGGGCGCGCGCGGCGCCGGCGGCGCTGCGGCAGGCGTCGGCTCAGGCTCGGGCGCCGCCTCGACGGGCGGAGGCGCCGCCGCTACGGGTTCGGCCTCGGGAGCCGCAACGACCTCCGCGACCTCGGCCTTGGCCTTGCCGCGGCGGGCCCGCGGCTTCTTGCCGCTGTCCGCGGGCGCGTCGCTGTTGGCCGGTTCCGGCGCGAGCACGGGCGCGGGGGCAGGGGCCTCGGGCGCCGGCTCGGCGGCCACGGCTTCGGCAGTCGGAGCCGAGTCGGCGGCGTGTTCGCCTGCGCCGCCGCGGCCGCGGCCGCGGCTCCGCCGGCGCTTCGGCTTGTCCTCGGCGGCGGGCAGCTCGACCCAGATGTCCTCTTCGCTGTCGGAGACCGGGGCGGCGGTCATCGGGGCGGGGCTCGCCGCTTCCGCCGCGGCCGGGACGCGGGGCGGCTCGGCGCGCGCCTCGAGCGGCCGGGCGTCGTTCGCGGGCGCCGGCTTCTTGAAGTCCTCCGCTGGGTCGTACCAGACGAACGGATCGTCGCAGTAGGGCACCCAGGGCCGCGTCCAGGAGAACGGGTCGGCCGGACGGGCGTCCTCGCGCATCCGCCGCCCGCCGCGGCGGCCGCGCCGGCGCCGGCGCGCCGCG
>JBJMQX010000107.1:0-19582 GCA_045802455.1 Phenylobacterium sp.
CCAGCATCTGTTCTGGTTCTTCGGCCACCCCGAGGTCTACATCCTGATCCTGCCCGGCTTCGGCATGATCTCGCACATCGTCTCGACCTTCTCGCGCAAGCCGGTGTTCGGCTACCTGGCCATGGCCTACGCCATGGTGGCGATCGGGGTGATCGGCTTCGTCGTGTGGGCGCACCACATGTACACGGTCGGCATGCCCATCAACCTGCGGGCCTATTTCGTGGCCGCGACCATGGTCATCGCGGTGCCCACCGGCATCAAGGTGTTCAGCTGGATCGCCACGATGTGGGGCGGGTCGATCGACTTCAAGACGCCCATGCTGTGGGCGATCGGCTTCATCTTCCTGTTCACCATCGGCGGCGTGACCGGCGTGGTGCTGGCCAACGCCGGCGTCGACTACAGCCTGCACGACACCTACTACGTGGTCGCCCACTTCCACTACGTGCTGAGCCTGGGCGCGGTGTTCGCGATCTTCGCCGGCTTCTACTACTGGTTCGAGAAGATGTGGGGCGTGAAGTACCGCGAGTGGCTGGGCGCGGCGCACTTCTGGATCACGTTCGTCGGCGTGAACCTGATCTTCTTCCCGCAGCACTTCCTGGGCCTGCAGGGCATGCCGCGCCGCTACGTCGACTATCCGGACGGCTTCGCCTACTGGAACCAGGTCTCCTCGATTGGCTACGCGATCACCCTGGTGGGCCTCGGCGTCTTCTTCGTGGTGCTGCTCGACGCGATGCTGTTCCGCCGCAAGGCCGAGGCCAACCCGTGGGGCGAGGGCGCGACGACGCTGGAGTGGACGCTCCCGTCCCCGCGGCCGTTCCACCAGTTCAACGAGCTGCCGGTGTTCAAGGCCGACGTTCACTAGGCCCAGCGGCGCAACGACAATCCGGGGGGCGCGGACCGATCGGGTTCGCGCCCCCTGGGCATTTGAGAGTAGTCTTCCATGGCCATGGTTACGGCCGATACGACCGCCAAGTCCGCGACCCGCGCGCCCGCCCGCTGGCAGGACTATGTCCAGCTGCTGAAGCCGCGGGTGATGAGCCTGGTGGTGTTCACCGCTCTGACGGGCCTGGTCTGCGCAGGCCGGCCGGTCAATCCGATCCTGGCGGCGGTGGCGATCCTCTGCATCGCGGTGGGCGCCGGCGCCTCGGGCGCGCTCAACATGTGGTACGACGCCGACATCGACGCCAAGATGCGCCGCACGCGCGGCCGGCCGGTGCCGGCTGGACGGGTGCAGGGCGCCGACGCTCTGGCGCTGGGGATCGTGCTCTCGATCTTCTCGGTCATGCTGATGGGGATGGCGCTGAACTGGCTGGCGGCCGGGCTGCTGGCCTTCACCATCTTCTTCTACGCGGTCGTCTACACGATGTGGCTGAAGCGCTGGACGGCGCAGAATATCGTTATCGGCGGGCTGGCCGGTGCGCTGCCGCCGGTGATCGGCTGGGCCGCGGCCAGCGGGACCGCGCCGCTCAACGCCTGGCTGCTCTGCGCGATCATCTTCATGTGGACGCCGCCGCATTTCTGGGCGCTCAGCCTCTACACCAAGGAGGACTACGCCAAGGCCGGGGTGCCGATGATGCCGGTGGTGGCGGGCGCGGCCTCCACGCGCCGCCAGATCCTGGCCTACAGCCTCCTCCTGACGCCCTTCTGCCTGGCCCCGGCGTTCACCGGCCTCGGCGGGGCGACGTACCTGGCCGTGGCCGCGCTGGGCGCGCTGGTGTTCCTGCTGCTGGCCGTGCGGCTGGCGCGCAGCCATGCCGGCGACGACGCCGGGCAGCGCAACGATGACGGCCTCTATGACGTGCGGGCCGGCGCCAGGGACGCGCGCAACCTGTTCGCCTTCTCGATCCTCTACCTCAGCCTTCTGTTCGCCACCCTGCTGGGCGAGCACCTGGCCGGCGCGGCGCCCTTGACGCTGAGCCTCGCGGAGCTTGTCCGATGAGCCAGCCCGGCCATGAAACCGACGCCGAAGCCAAGGCCCGCCGCGGGCGCAACATCGCCCTGGCGCTGGGCCTGGTGCTGTTCGTCATCCTGATCTTCGTGGTCACCATCGTCAGGCTGGGGGGCAATGTCGCAAGCCGGCCCATCTAAGCCCCAGCGCACGCCCCAGCAGCGCCGCAACCGGGTGGTCGGCCTGGCCACGGCTGCGGTGTTCGCGGGCATGGTGGGCGCAGCCTATGCGGCCGTGCCGCTCTACAAGGCCTTCTGCCAGGCGACCGGCTACGACGGCACCGTGCGCAAGGCCGCCGCGGCGCCGGACAAGGTGCTGGACCACCAGGTGACCGTCCGCTTCGACGTCAACGTCCGCGACCTGCCCTGGGACTTCACCGCCGAGCAGGTGAGCCAGCCGGTCAAGATCGGCGAGACCAAGGTCGCGCTCTTCAAGGTGACCAACCATTCGGACAAGCCGGTGACCGGGCGGGCGGTGTTCAACGTCGTGCCCGAGCAGTCGGCGGTCTATTTCCACAAGCTGTCGTGCTTCTGCTTCTCCGACCAGACGATCGGGCCGCATCAGACGGTCGAGATGCCGGTGCTCTATTTCATCGACCCCAAGTGGATGAACGACTTCGAGACCCGCACCCAGAAGGACGTGACGCTCAGCTACACCTTCTACCCGGCGGTGGACGCCAAGCCGCAGACCGCCGCGGCGGGGCCCACGGCCAAGCTCGGCAAGCCGGGCTGAGGCGGGCGGGCTGCGTACCGCCGAACGCGCCCTTTCCCCTTGGCGGACGCCGCGGCGCAGGGCTATAGCGTCACCCAAACCGGCCAGGGCCGCGGAACAGTCCCGCGACCCGGCCGCACGCGAATTCTGAGGGACGTGGGACCACCGATGGCCGAAGGCGTGAAGCACGACTACCACCTGGTCAATCCGTCGCCGTGGCCCCTGATCGGCTCGATCTCGGCGACGATGATGGCGCTGGGCGGCGTGACCTGGATGAAGGGCCTGTTCGGCCTGCCGGCGCATACCTCGTGGCTGTTCTTCGCAGGGCTCGCCGGCGTGCTGTTCACGATGATCGTCTGGTGGCGCGACGTGGTCATGGAAGCCAACCAGGGCGACCACACGCCGGTGGTCTCGATCGGCCTGCGCTATGGGATGATCCTGTTCATCGCCTCGGAGGTGATGTTCTTCGTCGCTTGGTTCTGGATCTTCTTCGAGATGGCGCTGTTCCACGGCCACCGCTCGGGCCTGGGCGAGTCCATCGACGAGGTCCGGCAGGCGTGGAAGACCTGGCCGCCGCACGGCGTCGAGACTGTGCCGCCGTGGCAGCTTCCGCTGGTCAACACGCTCACCCTGCTGCTCTCGGGCACGACGGTGACCTGGGCGCACCATGCGCTGCAGACGGGCGACCGCCGCGGCGCGAAGATCGGCCTCTTCCTGACGATCTGCCTTGGGATCCTGTTCACCTCGATCCAGGCCTACGAGTACAACAACATCTTCACGCACCACGAGTTCTTCTCGGAGGAGTCGGCGAACTCGGGCCTCTATGGCTCGTCGTTCATCATGGCCACCGGCTTCCACGGATTCCACGTGCTGATCGGGACCATCTTCCTGACCGTCTGCCTGATCCGCCTGCTGGGCGGCGGCTTCACGCCAACCAAGCACTTCGGCTTCGAGGCGGCGGCCTGGTACTGGCACTTCGTGGACGTGGTCTGGCTGTTCCTCTTCGCCTTCCTCTACGTGATCTTCGGAGCCCACGGCGGAGGCTGATGGGCAGGCCCAATCCCCTGCTGGCTGGGGCGGCCGGGCGCTGTCCCAACTGCGGGGAAGGCTGGCTGTTCGACGGCTTCCTGAAGGTGGCGCCGCGCTGCGAGGCGTGCGGCTACGACCTCGCCAAGGCCGATAGCGGCGACGGCCCGGCGGTGTTCGTGATCCTGATCGCGGGCTTCATCGTGGCGTTCGGCGCGCTCTTCACGATGGTGGCCTTCCGCACGTCGGTATGGGTGACGCTGGCCATCTGGCTGCCCATGACCCTGGTCATCTGTCTCGCGCTGCTGCGGCCGATGAAAGGGCTGATGCTGGCCGCCCAGTTCATGAACAAGGCCTCGCAAGCGACGCATGACTGACGCCTGGGAGCCGAGGCTGGAGCCGAAGGCCGGGCGCCCCGCGGCGGCGCCCCGGCGGGGCGTCCCGGTGGGCATGACGATCGCCGTGGCCATCGCCTTCGCCATCCTGGTGGGCCTGGGCGTCTGGCAACTGCAGCGGCTGAAGTGGAAGGAGGGCGTCCTGGCCCACGTGGCGCATCTGGAGCGCGCCAAGGCCCAGGCGCTGGACTATGTGCTGGACGAGGCGGCGCGCGGCCGGGACGTGGAGTTCACGCGCGTCGCGGTGGTCTGCCCCGGGCTGGCGAGCGCGCCCTATCTCGAGGTCTACGACCTGCGTGACGGCCAGGCCGGCGTGCGCCTGGTCTCGGCCTGCCGGATCGACAACTCCAACTACAACTCGATCCTGGTGGACCGCGGGTTCGTCCCCGACAGCTCGCCCGCCCGGCCGCAGGTGGACGCCAAGGACACCACGCCCATCGAGGTCGAGGGCGTGCTGCGCAAGCCCGAGCGCGGCAACTTCGCGACGCCGAAGAATCGGCCCGGCCACTGGTTCCTGCACGAGGTCCCCGGCATGGCCAAGGCGCTGGGCGCGGCGGCGCCCGCGCCGGTGTTCCTGTTCGCGGAGAGCCGGACCAACCCGGGCATCGGGGCGCTGACGCCCGCGGCGCTGCCGCCCGAGATCCCGAACAACCACTTCCAGTACGCGCTCACCTGGTTCGGCCTTGCCGGGGCCCTGGCCGGCGTCTATGGGGCCGCGCTCGTGAAGAGGCTGAAGGGCTGATGCGCTACATCTCCACGCGCGGCCAGGCGCCGGCGGTCGGGTTCGTCGACGCCGTGCTGGGCGGACTGGCGCCCGACGGCGGGCTCTATGTGCCCGAGCGCTGGCCGCAAGTCCCGGCCGATGAGATCGCGGGCTTCGCGGGCATGCCCTACGCGCACGTCGCCGCGCGCGTGATCGGCGCCTTCGTCGACGGTGAGATCGCGGCGGCCGACATCGCCCAGATGTGCGACGAGGCCTACGCCACCTTCACCCACGCCGCGGTCGTGCCGCTCACCCAGCTCGCGCCGGAGGTCTTCCTGGCGGAGCTGTTCCACGGTCCCAGCCTCGCCTTCAAGGACGTGGCCATGCAGCTGCTGGCCAGGCTCTACGACCATCTGCTGGCCGGCCAGGGGCGCACCCAGACCATCCTCTGCGCCACGTCCGGCGACACCGGCGGGGCGGCGGTCGAGGCGTTCCGCGGCAAGAAGGCGGTCAAGGTCGTGGCGCTGTTTCCGGAAGGCCGCATCTCCGAGGTGCAGCGCCGATTCATGACCACGGCCGGCGAGCCCAACGTCGCCTGCGTGGCGGTGAAGGGCTCGTTCGACGACTGCCAGGCGATCGTCAAACAGGCCTTCCAGGACCAGAGCCTGCGCCAGGCCGTCGACCTCTCCGGCGTCAACTCGATCAACTTCGCCCGTATCGCGGCCCAGGCGGTCTACTACTTCACCACCGCCGCGTCGCTCGGGGCGCCGGCCCGGCCGGTGTCGTTCTGCGTGCCGTCGGGAAATTTCGGCGACGCCTTTGCCGGCTACGCCGCCCATCGCATGGGGCTGCCGGTGCGGCGCATCCTGGTGGCCACCAACGCCAACGACATCCTGGCGGAGACCTTCGAGACCGGCCGCTACGTCCGCGGCAAGGTGCATCCGACCATGTCTCCTGCCATGGACATCCAGTCGGCGTCCAACTTCGAGCGGCTCTATTTCGAGAGCGTCGGGCGCGAGGCGACCGAGACCGCCCGCGCGTTCGAGGCCTTCGCCAGGACCGGCAATATCGCGCTGCCGCCGCAGGCCTTCGCGGCCATGCGCCAGCTATTCCGCGGGGCTGCGGTCAGCGAGGCGCAGACGGCGCGGACCATCGTGGCCACCCGCAACGAGACCGGCGAGCTGATCGACCCGCACACCGCGGTGGGCGTCGCCGCCCTGGCGCGGGCGGTCGACATGGAGGGCCCGGTGGTGGTCATGTCGACGGCGCACCCCGCCAAGTTCCCCGAAGCGGTCGCCAAGGCCGCCGGGGTCACGCCCCCGCTGCCGCCGGCTGCCGCGGCGATGGCCAGCCGCCCCGAGCGCTTCGACCGCCTGCCCGCCGAGGCCGATACGATCAAGGCCTACGTGCGGGCCTTCGCCGAGGGCTGAGCATCACGCCCTCCGTCCATACGCTGTCGAACGGCGTCCGCGTCGTCTGCGACCCGATGCCCGGCCTGCAGACGGTGGCGCTGTCGGTGGTGGCCGGTCGCGGCGCGCGCGCCGAGGACGAGGCGCGGTCGGGCTGGTCGCACCTGCTGGAGCACATGGTGTTTAAGGCGGCCGGCGGCCGCTCGGCGCGGGAGATCGTCGAGGTCATCGAGGCCCAGGGCGGGCACATCAACGCCGCCACCGGCTATGAGCGGACCAGTTTCCAAGTGCGTGCTCTGGCCGGCGGCCTCGACCTGGGCTCGGCGGTGATCGCCGACCTGGTGCAGCGGCCGGCCATGGACGCGGGCGACCTGGTCCGCGAGAAGCAGGTGGTGGGCCAGGAGATCGCCGAGGCCGCCGACGCGCCCGATGACCTGGTGTTCGAGCTGGCCCAGGCCGCGGCCTTCGCGGGCCAGCCGCTGGGGCGGCCGATTCTTGGGACCGTGGACTCGATCGCCGGGGCGACGCCGCAGACCCTGGGCGCCTGGCGCGCGTCCCTTTACGGCCCGCAGACCCTGGTGGTCAGCGCCGCCGGTGCGGTCGACGAGGACGAGCTCGTGCGGTTGGCCGAACGCGACTTCGGGACGGCCACCGCCGAGCCGCCGCCGCAGCCGAAGCCATGCAGCTTCGTGGGCGGATCCAGCGCCGTGGCGAGGCGGCTGGAACAGGCAAACCTGGTCCTGCTGCTGCCGGCGGTGGGGGCGACCGACCCGGCTTATTTCGCGCTGCGCCTGCTGGCCGAGATGCTGGGCGGCGGCATGGCGTCCCGGCTCTTCCAGGAGGCGCGCGAGAAGCGCGGGCTGGCCTACGCCGTCGATGCCTATTCGGAGACCTATGCCGAGACCGGCGTGCTGGGCGTCTACGCCGGTTGCGCGGCGGGTGACGCGGCGGAGCTCGCCAAGGTGGCGGCGGGCGAGATCGCGGCCATGACCACCCCGGTGGGCGAGGCGGAGCTGGCGCGGGCCAAGGCGCAGCTGAAGGGCGCGATGTTCATGGGCCGGGAGGGCGCGCTCGCCCGCGCCGAACAGGCGGCGGCCCAGGTACTGATGTTCGGCCGCGCTCTGGACCCGCTGGAGATCGCCGCCGAGGTGGACGCGGTGACACCCGCCGACGTCGCACGCCTGACCGGGCAGATCCTGGCGCAGCGGAAGGTGGCCGCCGCCGTGCTCGGGCCCAAGACGGCGCTGAAGGCCGCCCCG
The DNA here is from genome assembly GCA_045802455.1 of Phenylobacterium sp. GTDB lineage: Bacteria > Pseudomonadota > Alphaproteobacteria > Caulobacterales > Caulobacteraceae > Phenylobacterium. The sequence continues at coordinate 7,452 of JBJMQX010000107.1, forward strand.
GCGTTCGAACGGGCGCTGTTCGGCTAACGTCCGGCTGGCCCGATCAGTTTGCCGAGTTCCTGCAGGTAGGCGGCGAACGCCGCCCGGCCCGCGTTGGTGATCCGCACCTGGGTGCGGGGTTTGCGTCCCAGGAAACTCTTCTCGATGGTCACGTAGCGGGCCTCCTCCAGCTTGCGCAGCTGGACCGAGAGATTGCCTTGAGTGACCTCGAGCGCGGCTTTCAGCTCATTGAAGTCGGCGACCTCGGCATTCACCAGATAGGCCATGACGCCCAGCCGCAGCCGACCGTGGATCACCTCGTCGATCTTGCCGATGTCGAGGCGAGCCATGCCTCAGCCGCGCCCGCTCGCGGAGCGCGCCATGACCACGCCGGGAAGCAGCATCAGCAGCAGGAAAGCCAGGCCCGAGACGCCAAGGTAGGCGGCCTGGACCTCGATGCAGAGGGCGGCGGCGATGCCGGCGGCGATCCATCCTGTCGCCACCAGCGCGAACCACCCTCGTCGTCGAAGGACCCAGGCGATCCACCAGGCGGCGCCCTGGAAGACCATCACGATGCACGGAAAGATCAGCCAGATGGTCAGGCTGTGCTGGCGCAGCGCCACCGAGCCGACCACCGCGGCGGCAGCGACGTTCGCCAGGCCCACCGCGCTGAAGGCGGAGCGGACCGCGCGCGACGTGACGCCCCCGGAGGCGTCCTTGGGGCTCCGCGCGACAATCCAGGCGAGCAGGGCCAGGAAAACCACGGTCGGACCGAGGCCGATGGCGAGCCCGGCGAAGCCGGCGTCGGGCACCCAGCCGAGCGCCTGGCCGCCGTGCAGCAGGAACTGCACCCCATAGCAGAGACCCGCCGCCGCATAGGCCTGGCCGAAGGCGCGGGAGAGGCTGTCGGTTCCCTGCACGAGGGCGCGCAGATAGGCGAGATCGTCCTGGGCGGTCTCAGGCGTCATCGGGCGGTCTCCGGCAAGGCGGCGGGGCGGGCGCGCCAGGGCACCCGGCGGCCGTTCAGGATCAAGCCTACGAAGGTGTGGCGGACCAGGAGCTCGTAGGTGGCGAACATGACGGCGAACCCTATGGCGAGCACGGCGGCGAACTTGACCTCCCAGGCCCAGTCCAGCCGCGAGACAGCCGCCTGCAGGGCGATCACCAGCGGCAGGTGGATCAGATAGATCCAGTACGACGAGTCGGCGATGTAGCGGCGCACAGGACTTTCACCTGACAGGAACCGCAGGGCCGCGCCGATCACCCCGAACGTCAGCGTCCAGGTGGCGAAGGCGTAGCCGAGCGCGAGCGCGCCCCGCTCGAACCCAGGTGCGGGGCCCAAGAGCACCGGCTCCAGCCCAAGGTGGCTGAGCAGCCCGGCGACGAGCAGGACGCCGACGCTGAGTTGGAGCGCCCACTGGCGCTTCCAGACCTGCATCAGCCCGGGCTGGCGATGCACCAGCCAGCCGAAGCCGAACGCCAGGAAGAACTGAACCGCCGCAGGCAGGTTGGGCACCAGGTTGCTGTCCGGGGTGGGCACGCCGAACCACGGCCTCCAGCCCGGATAGAGGTAGAGCGCCACCGCCGCCGGCGCGGCCAGCATCAGCGGCCCGGCGGGACTTTCCACCAAGCCGCGCACCAAGCCGTCGATACCGCGGCGAAGACGGCCGTGCCGGTCCATTCGGGCGACCAGCGCCCGGAGAGCCAGCGTCGCGGCGTAGAGCAGGAGGAGGACATTGAGGAACCACAGGTGCGTCAGCGGGAAGGCCCCGAACGGGCCGGGTGGGGACGGCGGCGGCTTCGTCGGGAAGGTCCCCGTCGCCACATAAACCCCGTAGCCGGCGGTCAGCAGGATGGAGATGATGATCACCGGCCAGCCGGCGACCAGCGGCACGCCGATGCGCTTCAGGCGCTCCAGGATGAAGCCACGCGCGCCGCGCTTCTCGAACGACATGCGGGCGAAGAAGCCCGCGATCAGGAAGAAGGTGGTCATGCGGAAGGTGTGGGCGGCGAAGAAGACCGCCCCCAGCGCCGGCGTCCGGTGCGCATCGGTGACCACCCAGATCGGATGGCCCGAGATGAAGGACATTGTCGCGTGGAAGACGACGCCCAGCAGCAGGGCGTAGCCGCGCACCGCGTCGAGGCCATGCAGGCGTTCCACTGCGGAAGTTGATGAGGTCATGGCGATCTCCAGGCGCCGACCACCGGCGCGCCCCCAGCGTCGTATATCAACAAGTCTATAGTGTAAACCAGTCTATCAAGAGGCTCGCGGTTGGGCGGCAAGCGGCGAGGCTTGGCCCGGCGGCCGTTTTGCGCGAGGCTTTGTGCGATGGCCCTGTTGGACTGGATCGCGCCGGAAAGCGGCCTCCGCGTCGAGGGCGAAGGCGTCTCGCTGCGTCCGCCACGGGCGTCGGACTATGCCGAGTGGCGCGAGCTGCGGGCGGTGAGCCGCGGCTTCCTGCAGCCCTGGGAGCCGACCTGGCCGGCCGATGACCTTAGCCGCGCCGCCTTCCGGCGGCGGCTGATCGCCTACGCGCGGGACCGTGAGGCGGGCGCCGCCTATCCATTCTTTGTATTCCGCAACGCCGACGGCGCGTTGACCGGCGGAATCACGCTTTCCAACGTCCGCCGCGGCGTCGCCCAGATGGGATCGGTCGGCTACTGGTGCGGCAAGCCCTTCGCGCGGCACGGCCACACCCTGGCGGCGGTGAAGGCGCTGGCGGAATTCGCTTTCCGGACGATCGGCCTGCACAGGCTGGAGGCCGCCTGCATCCCGGAGAACGCGCCGTCGCGGCGGCTCCTCCTGAAAGCGGGCTTCGCCGAGGAGGGATTCGCCCGGGCTTATCTCAAAATTAACGGCGTCTGGCGTGATCATGTGCTGTTCGGCCTGACCACGTCCCTGAAGGGCCCGGAAGGTCCGGACGAGGGCGTTTCGGTCTGACCGGCGCGCTCTCTTGGGGCCGCCGGTCGGTGGCTCGCGTGCATGAGCGACGGCCCAGGACGACTTCCACTTGCCGATGCCCAACGACCGCTGGATGTGGGACGCCACCACCACGCTGGAAGCGCTGGGCGCGGCCGACGTCGTGCTGTGGGTCTGGGAGCCGGAGCGTGACCGCATCCGGCTGACGGGCGCGACACGGGCGCTGGGCCTGGGGCCGCTCGCCCCCGACTGCTCGTCGGCCGCCCTGCGCGCGCTCGCCCTGCCGCAGGACCGCGCCTACGCCGACGACATCCTGCGCGTGCAGGAGCCGGGGACCGAGGTCGCGGTCCGCATGCGCATGCGCGGCGCCGGCATCTCGATCTGGCGGGGGGTGTGGCTCGAGGAAGGCTGCCGCGCCGCGGGCGTGGTCGCGCCCGAGACCAAGTTCGCCGCCTCCGACTACGACGTGCTGACCGGACTGCTGGACCGGCGCAGCTTCCTGAACCGCGCCCGCGACGCCCTGCAGGTTCCCGGCGCCCACGAACTGGTCGTGGCCGACGTCGACCGCCTGCGCCGGCTGAACGAGGCGCTGGGCCACGAACGCGCCGACCTGGTGCTGGCCGCGCTGGGATCGCGCCTGGCCGCGGCCTTCCCGCCGGAAGCCATCCTGGCCCGCATCGGCGAGGACGAGTTCGCAGCCCTCGCGCCCGCCGGCGTGTCGCCCGGCGCTGAAGCCCTTCGCGCCGCGCTCGAACAGCCCTTGCGGGTGGCGGGCTTCGACATCCACCCGACGCTCTCCATCGGCGCCGTCGAGGCGCAGGGCGGAGCCGACGCGCCGGAGGCCGCCGAGCTGCTGCGCCGCGCCGAGCTCGCGGTGGAAAGCGCCAAGCGCCACGGCCGTGGCGGCGCCGCAGCCTATGGCCGCGCGCTGGAAAGCGACGGCCTGTCGCGGCTGGCCCTGGAGGGTGATCTCAAGGGCGCCATCACCCGCGGCGAGCTGGCCCCCTTCTATCAGCCCATCGTGCGGCTCTCGACCGGCGCGCTCTCCGGCTTCGAGGCCCTGGTCCGCTGGCGCCACCCGCGCCGTGGCCTGCTGAGCCCCGAGGTCTTCCTGCCGCTCTGCGAGGAGATGGGCATGATGCAGGATCTGGGCGCGATGATGATGCGCGAGGCCGCCAAGCAGCTCGCCGAATGGCGGGCCAAGCACAAGGCGGCCGGCGAGCTCACGGTCGCGGTGAACCTCTCGACCGGCGAGCTGGAGCGCCCCGACCTGATCGCCGACGTGAAGGTGATCCTGATGGAGACCGGCCTGCCCCCCGGCGCCCTGAAGCTGGAGGTGACCGAGGGCGACGTGATGCGCGATCCCGACCGGGCCGCGGTGATCCTCGGCGACCTGCGCGCGGCCGGCGCGGCCCTGGCGCTGGACGATTTCGGAACCGGCTTCTCTTCGCTCAGCTACCTGACGCGGCTGCCGTTCGACACGCTGAAGATCGACCGGTACTTCGTGCGCACCATGGCGACCAACGAGGGCTCGCTGAAGATCGTCTCCTCGGTGGTCAAGCTGGGCCAGGACCTCTCGCTGGAGGTGGTCGCCGAGGGCGTCGAGAACGCCGGCATGGCCCGCCAGCTGCTGACCCTGGGCTGCGACTACGGGCAGGGCTTCGGCTATGCGCCCGCCCTGTCGGCCCAGGAGGCTGAGGTCTACCTCAACGAAAGCTACGTCGACGGCGCCGCCCCGGTGAAGGCCAAGGGAAGCCGGGGGTAGCTACTCAGATGCTCCCCCTCAGGGGGAGCTGTCAGTGAAGACTACTGAGGGGGTTTCCCGCGCGGCGCTCGGGATGTCTGCTCTCGCAGGGTCGGCGGCTGAAACCCCCTCCGTCTCGCGGCTTTGCCGCGATCCACCTCCCCCTACGGGGAGGATCTGGAAAGCTAGGCCCGCCCCGCGGCGGATCCCAGGCGGTGCGGGTCGACGCCGAGCTTGGCGAGCGCGCGGGACCACTTGTGCTCGTAGTCGTGGTCGAAGATCAGCGCCTCGTCGGCCTCGCAGGTCAGCCAGACGTTCTGCTTGATCTCGTTCTCCAGCTGGCCCGCGCCCCAGCCGGCGTAGCCGAGGGCCAGCAGGCTCTTCGACGGCGCGCCGTTGTGGCTGGCCATCGCCTCCAGCACCTCGCGGGTGGCGGTGAGCGCGATGCCGCCGGTGACGTCCAGGCTGTGCTCGCCCTGGTAGTCGGCGGTGTGCAGCACGAAGCCGCGCTCGCGCTCCACAGGCCCGCCCATCAGCACCAGGTCCGGCGGCAGCCTGATCGTCGACTTGATCTCCAGCCGTTCCAGGAGGTCCGGCACCGTCAGGCCCTCGAGCGGCCGGTTCAGCGCCAAGCCCATGGCGTGCTCGCGGTCGTGGGCGCAAACCAGGATCAGCGCGCGCTCGAACCGCGGGTCCGAGATGCCCGGCATGGCGATCAGCAGCTGGCCACAGAAGAATCCGCCTTCCATCGCCTGCAGATTTGCCCTTGAAGATGTCGCTTTCAAGGGCGGCCACAGACGCGGCCTTGCGGTCGGCGGCCGTGACGCTATCTGCCAAGCTCCAGCAACGAGGACGGACCCATGACCATCAAAGTCGGCGACAAGCTGCCCAGCGTGACCCTGACCCTGGCCACCGCCGAGGGTCCGAAGCCGGTGACCACCGACGAGTTCTTCGCAGGCAAGAAGGTGGCGCTGTTCGCGCTGCCGGGGGCGTTCACGCCGACCTGCTCGGCCAAGCACCTGCCCGGCTTCAAGCAGCTGGCCAGCGAGATCAAGGGCAAGGGCGTCGACACCATCGCCTGCCTGTCGGTCAACGACGCCTTCGTGATGCGCGCCTGGGCCGAGGACCAGGCGGTGGGCGACGACATCGCCATGCTGGCGGACGGCGGCGCGGCGTTCACCGACGCGGTGGGCCTGGCCTTCGACGCCTCGCGGTTCGGCATGGGCAAGCGCTCGCAGCGCTATTCCATGATCGTCGACGACGGCGTCGTGAAGGAGCTGAACATCGAGGAGGGCGGCGAATTCCGCGTTTCCGCGGCCGACTACCTGCTGGCCCAGCTCTAGTTCTCACCTACGAATTCTCATCCGCTGCGAGAACTTCGCACGCTGGTTGCGTGGGCTATGCGGCCAGGCTTGGCCGTGGCGTTCTAGGCCTCTGCGGCGCACGCGCGGCGCAGGGGTGGCCGCGGCCGGTCTCTGGACCCCCGGGGACGACCCGAGGCCCCGTGGCCCACCACCGCGGGGCCTCGCCGCCTCACTTCTTGGCGGCCATGGCGTCGTCAGCCTTCATGTGATCCGAGGCCATCGCGCCGGCCACCGCCGGCTTGGCCTTCTTCTTCATCGGCTTCTTCATCATCGCGTCGTCCGACTTCATGGCCGCGTCGGATTTCATGGCGCCGGTCTTCATGTGATCGGTCTTCATGTGATCGGTCGTCATCGCGCCGCTGGTCTGGGCCGCGGCGCCGCCGGCCGCCCCCAGGGCAAGGACGAAGGCGAAGGTCGTCAGGGTCTTGCTCATCTCAGGGTCTCTCTTTCTCGGGTTGCGCCGGACGCAGCCGGCAGGCTTCCGCCGCGGCGTGCGCGGAGGATCGGGGTTGGTCAGCCGTGGACGCGGAGGTCAGCCCTTGGCGGCCGCCAGGATCGGGCCGCCGGTTCCAGCCTGCACCAGGATGGCGGTGCTCAGGCGCGGCGGGCCGGCGGGAACGGCGTAGCTCAGGGTCCCGCCGGGCCAGTCGCCGAGGCGCGTCAGCTCCTTGACCACGTTCTTGTGCGGCAGGGTCTTGCCCGAGTTCTCGCCGCGCCTGACGGGCACCTGCACGACGTTGGGGTCGTAGCGCACCAGCCAGACGGCGGCCGGATGCGCGGGGGCCGCGCCGGCCAGGGTGACGCGGCCGGCGGTCAGGCTGAGCGAGGGGCCCGACGTGAGCGGCGCGCGGCGCAGGGCGGCGTCGATCTCAGGCACGCTGCCGCCCACCGTATCGGCGCGGCCGTTCACGACCACCTGGGGCGTCGCCACGTTGTCGTGCCGCAGCCCCTTGGCGTAGTCCCACTGCCGGTCGGTGAACTTCTTCTGGGCGAAGGTGTCCTTCCAGCCGAGGTCGTCCCAGTAGGTGACGCCGAAACTGAGGGCCAGGATGTCGGGCCGGGCCGAGATCTTCGCCACCGCGTCGTTGGCGGGAGGGCAGGAGGAGCAGCCCTGGCTGGTGAACAGCTCCACCACCTGGAGCGGCTGAGCCCGCGCGGGGGCTGCCAGGCCTGCCGAAGCCAGCGCCGCTGAGGCGAGCGCGGCGGCGAGGCCGGCGGCGGATCTCGACATGGTCTTTTCTCCCGATTGCATCACGAGAAGCTCGACCACAGGTTCGCAGGCTATCGCGGTTCGGTTACGAAGGCTGCGGATGTAACGTGACGGCCGGTTTCGGCGAATTCCCTCAAGGCGGCCTTGGACCAGATCGAATCCAGACTGCGGGGCCTGATGCTCGCCGGCCTCGCCGGGGAGGCGGCGTCCTACCGCCAGCTGCTGGACGAGCTCAGCCGGGCCCTGCGCGCCTACTACGGCCGCCGGGTTCCGCCGGGCATGGACGCCGAGGACCTGGTGCAGGAGACGCTGATCGCCGTGCATACGCGCCGCGCGACATACGACACGGGCCAGCCGTTCACCGCCTGGGCCTACGCGATCGCGCGCTACAAGCTGATCGACGCCCTGCGCCGCGGGCGCGGCCGGCTGAAGGCGCCGCTGGAGGACGCCGACGCGCTGTTCGTGGCGCCGGGCGCCGAGGCGGCCATGGCCAGCCGCGACCTGGAGCGCGTGCTGGCGACTCTGCCCCGGCGGACCCAGGCGCTGATCCGCGACGTCAAGGTGACCGGGCTTTCCAATCGCGAGGCGGCGCAGAAGCACGGCATGACCGAAACGGCGGTGAAGGTGGCCGTGCACCGGGGCCTGAAGGCGCTCGGCGAGGCGTATGGCGGCGCGGTGTCCGCAGGAGAGGTCGATGAAGACTGACGACCTCATCCAGAGCCTGACGGGCGAGCTGAAGCCGGTTGGGCGCGGGGCTGCCGCCGGGCGGCTGGCGATCGGGCTGGGCGGCGGGGCGCTGGTCTCCACCCTCGTGATGCTGGGCTGGCTGGGCGCGCGACCGGATCTGCCCCAGGCGCTGCAGACCCCGATGTTCTGGGTGAAGTTCGCCTATGCGGCGCTGGCGGCCCTGTTGCTGGCGCTGGCCACCGACAGGCTCTCGCGGCCCGGCGCGCGGCTGGGCGGACTGGCGGTGGCCGTGGGCCTGCCGTTCGCGCTGATGGCGACGATGGGGGCGATGCGGCTCGCGATGGCGGCGCGCGAGGCTTGGCATGAGCTGCTGATGGGCGACTCCGCCGACGTCTGCCCCTGGCGCATCCTGGTGATCGGGCTGCCGCTGCTGGCCGGCGCGGTCTGGGCGGTCAGGGGCCTGGCGCCGACCCGGCTGACGCTGGCCGGCCTGATGGCGGGCGGCGCGGCGGGCGCGCTGGCGACCTTGATCTACAGCTTCCACTGCCCAGAGACCGCCGCGCCCTTCGTGGCCGTCTGGTACACGCTGGGCATGGCCCTGGTCGCAGCCCTCGGCGCGGTCACGGGCGCGCGGCTGCTGCGCTGGCGCTAGCGGAAGGGCCGGGAGAGGAACCGCGAGGCCTTCTCGCCGAACCGCCAGGGCACGTCCGCCGCCTTGCTGATGCCGATGCGCGGACCGACGGCGATCTCGCCGGCCGGGCCCGGCTCCAGGCCGAAGGGCGGTTGGTCGACGCGCATCCCGTCGTGGGCGCGGGTGACGCCCAGCGCCTGGCAGACGTTGCCGGGCCCGGCGCAGAGCCGGCGCGGATCGTCGAGGCCGCGCCGCGCGATCATCACATCCAGGCCCTCGGTCGGCTCCAGGGCGCGGATCAGGACGGCGCTGCCCGGCGTCTCGCCGCAGACCAGGTTCATGCACCAGTGGATGCCGTACGAGCGGTAGACGTAGATCACGCCGGGCGGGCCGAACATCACCGCATTGCGCGCGGTGGGCCCCGAGAAGCTGTGCGAGGCCGGATCCTCGTGGTGGTAGGCCTCGGTCTCGACGATCCGGCCGCCGACGCCGTCGCGGGTCAGCACCCAGCCGATCAGCTCGCGGGCCGCCTTTGCGGAATGGGTGTGGAAGAGCTCGTCTTGACGCCGCGCGACCTCGCGGCGCGAAATAGCAGGGACCATGAGGGAGGACTTCGCATGCCGTACGTCGAGGGCCAAACCATCCACGACGCCGATAGCCATGTGATGGAGCTGCCGGGCACGATCAACCGGTACCTCGCGCCGCAGTTCCGCGCCGCCTTCGCCGAGAAGACCGGCCGGGGCGACGAGTCCCCTCACTGGTCGCAGCAGGCGCAGGCCCAGCACGAGGACCCGGAGTTCGTGGCCGGGGCCGAGGCCAACATCCTGTTGCGCAAGAACTACCAGGCGCTGGGAGCCTTCCGCGCCGAGGACCGGCCGAAGACGCTCGACTACCTGGGCTTCGCCAGCCAGCTGGTCTTCACCACCGCCTGCCTCTCGAACTTCGGCCTCGAGCAGAAGGGCGAGGTCGAACTCGCCATCGAGGCGGCCCGCGCCCACAACCGGATGATGACCGAGTTCTGCTCGGTGGACCGGCGGCTGCTCGCCACCGGCTATGTGCCGCTGATCGACCGCGCCCGCGCGCCGCAGCTCGCCCGCGAGGCCATCGAGCTCGGCGCCAAGGCGATCATCGTGCCCTCGCGCCATCCGCCGGGCTTCTCGCCCAGCCACCGCGAGCTCGACCCGCTCTGGGCGCTATTGCAGGAGACGAAGCTGCCGGTGCTGTTCCACGTGGGCGGCGAGGAGAAGATGGCCCGCGACTACCTGGACAACGGCCTGCCGTACGTGAAGGACTTCCACGGCGGCGACGAGAACTTCACCTCGCTGACCTTCATGGCGATCCCGCTCAGCGTCTGGCAGACGCTCTCGGCGCTGGTCATCGACGGGGTCTTCGACCGCTTCCCCAACCTGAAGTGGGGCGCGATCGAGCTTGGCGCCTCGTGGCTGCCGAGCCTGATGCAGTTCCTGGATTCCGGCGTCGCCGCGTTCGGCAAGGAGGAGCGGCTGCAGACGCTGTCAGGCAAGCCCAGCGAGATCCTGCGCCGGCAGCTTCGGGTCACCCCCTATCCGCACGAGAACACCCGCTGGATCATCGAGAACTCCGGCGAGGACATGATCCTGTTCTCGTCCGACTTCCCGCACGTGGAGGGCGGCCGCAACCCGCTGAAGCGGTTCAACGACAGCCTGGACGGCGTGTCGGAGGCGGTGAAGCGCAAGTTCTTCCGCGACAACTTCATCGACCTGATGGGCGCGGGGCTGGACTCCGCGCTGCACGACCTGCCGCAGCTGCAGGCCGCCTAGGGGCGCAAGGTCCAGGGCCGCGCCGAAGCCGCGCCGGACCTTCAGGGAAGCGATGTACGGATGCAGACAGCTGGATCGTTGGCCACGGCCTACCTGGCGCTCTCCGGCCTCTGGACGGCCGGCGATCCGTTCGTGGGGAAATGGAAGCTGGACGTTCCGCGCAGCGTGATCGTCGACCGCATGGTCATCGAGGCAGCCGGCCCCAACAGGTACGCCTTCAGGTTCGAAGGGGGGCCAACGGAGACCGTCGTCGCGGACGGAACCGATCAACCGGGCCTCCCCGGGACGACCCTATCCGTGAAGGCCGAGGACTCCCGCACGGTGAAAGTCGTGCGCAAGGAGGGCGGCCGGGTCGTCGTTTCGGCGTCCTGGAAGGTTTCCGCGGACGACCGGACGTTGCGCGACACCTTCACCGCCGTGCAGCCGGACGGAACCTCGCCGACCACCGACTACGTCTACCGGCGCATGTCCGGTGCGTCCGGCTTCGTCGGGGCGTGGGAGAGCACGACCTCGCCGGTCGGCCTGAAGTTCGAGATGCAGATCCAGCCCTATGGCCGCGAAGGGCTGTCGTTCGTCCGGCAGGGCTCGGTCAAGAGCGTGACCTTCGACGGCCATGACCATCCGGTGACAGGCGCCCCAGGGCAGACGGCGTCCGGCCGGCGCCGCGGCGAGCGGGCCATGGAGGTCACGGACATGGTCGCGGGCAAGGGCCTCGACACCCAGGCGTACGCGGTCTCGCCTGACGGCAAGACCCTGACGATGAACGTGCACAGGGCCGGGCAGGCGACCCCCGACAGGTTCGTCTTCGAACGGGAATAGGCGCGATTTCAGGCGCCCGCGGTCTGCGGATCAGGACGCCAGCGCCGCAGCCTGGGTCGCTTCGAGGTCGGCGGCTCCGTCGGTCAGGCCCTCGGCGAGGCCGGGCGCCTGGCTCAGCACCTGGGCGGCGTAGACGCGGGCGAGCGCGGCCTTGCCCTGCAGCCACGGATCGCCGGAAATCGCGGGATCACCGGCCGCGGCCAGCGCCTGGCGGCCCAGCATGGCGCCTCCGATCACATCGCCGGCGAGCTTCAGGTAGGGCGTGGCCGCCGCCAGCCGATCGGCGCCGCCGTTCGCCAGCACCCAGTCGGTGGCGGCCTCGAGGGCGGCTACGCCCGCGGCCAGCCTGCGGCCCACGACGGCCAGCTCCGGCGTCTCGGTCAGGCTCTCGGCGGTGAGCGCCATCTCGGCGCAAAGGCCGCGCATGACGCCGCCATAGGCCATCGGGACCTTGCGTCCGACCAGGTCGATCGCCTGGATGCCGTTGGTGCCCTCGTAGATCGGGGCGATGCGCGCGTCGCGGTAATGCTGGGCCGCGCCGGTCTCCTCGATGAAGCCCATCCCGCCGTGCACCTGCACGCCCAGCGAGGCGACCTCGACGCCGATGTCCGTGGACCAGGCCTTGGCGATCGGGGTGAGCAGCTCCTGGCGCGCCTTGGCGGCCTCGCGCTCCTCGGGCGTGTCGGCATGGCGCGCGATGTCGGAGAGCACGCCGGTGGTCAGGCAGATGGCGCGGGCGGCCTCGGTCTTGGCCTTCATCAGCATCAGCATGCGGCGCACGTCCGGGTGGTCGTAGATCGCCGCCGGATAGTCGCCGGAATAGACGGCGCGGCCCTGGCGGCGCTCCTGGGAAAACGCCAGCGCCTGCTGGAAGGCCCGCTCGGCGATGGCCACGCCCTGGACGCCGACCTGCAGCCGCGCGGCGTTCATCATGACGAACATGTGCGGCAGGCCCTGGCCCAGCTCGCCGACCAGCTC
>JBJMQX010000108.1:0-17760 GCA_045802455.1 Phenylobacterium sp.
CGGCATGGACGTGCTGCGCACGCTTCGGGTCGGCAAGATCAACACGCCGATCATGATCCTGTCGGGTTCAGCCGAGATCGACACCAAAGTGAAGACCTTCTCCGGCGGCGCCGACGACTACATGACCAAGCCGTTCCACAAGGACGAGATGATCGCCCGCATCCACGCGGTGGTCCGTCGTTCGAAGGGTCACGCCCAGTCGGTCATCAAGACCGGCGACATCATCGTGAACCTGGACGCCAAGACGGTGGAAGTGAACGGCAACCGCGTTCACCTGACCGGCAAGGAATACCAGATGCTGGAGCTGCTCTCCCTGCGCAAGGGCACGACCCTGACCAAGGAGATGTTCCTCAACCACCTCTACGGCGGCATGGACGAGCCGGAGCTGAAGATCATCGACGTCTTCATCTGCAAGCTGCGCAAGAAGCTGGCCGCCGCCGCCGAGGGCAAGCACCACATCGAGACGGTCTGGGGCCGCGGCTATGTGCTGCGCGACCCACAGGAAGCCGCCGGCGCAGCCTCCGTGGCCGCCTGACGCACCACTCGAGTTTCGAGGAGCGTTGGAAGCGCCCGCCCTCACCGGCGGGCGTTTTCGTTTTGCCGAGCTTCGGACTAGACTCCCCTTGAAGACGGGGAGCGTGTGATGGGACGGTTGCTGGCGCTGATCGGCGCCTTGATCGCCGCCGGCCTGATCGCCTGGGCCGGCGAGCAGACCCCGAAACCGGCTCCGGCCAGCGCCCCGGCGACCGCCTTTTCCGCCGAACGGGCGATGGCCGACATCCGCGGCTTCGCCTCCGCACCGCACCCGGTGGGCTCGGCCGCCAACCACGCCGCGCGCGATTACCTGCTGCGCCGCATGACCGCGCTCGGCCTTTCACCTCAGATCCGGCCGGGCGCCGGTGTCGATCAGCCCAGGGGCGCGGCCAACGTCGTGGTCGGCGGCTACGTCGAGAACATCGTGGGCGTCCTCCCGGGACGCGACCGCAGCCTGCCGGCCGTGGCCCTGATGGCCCACTACGACAGCGTCCCGGCCTCCAGCGGAGCTTCCGACGACGCCGCGGGCGTCGCCAGCGCCCTGGAGATCGTCCGCGCGATCAGGGCCAGGGGCGTCCCCGCCCGCGACGTGGTCGTCCTGGTCACCGATGGCGAGGAAGCGGGCCTCTTGGGCGCCGACGCCTTCTTCAGGCGCGACCCCTTGGCGCGGCATGTGGGATTCGTCTTCAACATGGAGGCTCGCGGTTCGGCCGGCCGGGTGCAGATGTTCCAGACCGGCCCCAGCAACGGCGACGCGGTCCGGCTGATGGCAGCCAAGGCGCGACGGCCCGTCTCGTCGTCGCTCACCATCTTTGTCTACGAGAAGATGCCGAATGACACTGACTTCACTGTGTCCAAGGCCGCCGGCGTGCCAGGGCTCAACTACGGCTTCATCGGACGGCAGTTCGACTACCATTCGCCCTCATCCACGCCCGCCACCCAGGACCCGGGCTCCCTGCAAGACATGGGCGACCAGGTGCTTCCGGTCGCCATCGCGGTGGCGTTTTCGCCCACCCTGCCGAAGCGGACCGAGAGCCTCGTCTACGGCCAGGTCCCGGGCGGGATCACGCTCGCCTATCCGCCGGCGGTGGGCTGGGCGATCCTCGCCGCGGCGGCCGGGCTGATCGCCTGGGCGGTGGTGCGCGCAAGGCGCAAGGAGCCTTTCGCCTGGCTGGACCTGGCGCGCGGCGCGGGTGCAGCCCTGTTCGCGCTCGCCACCGGCGCGGTGGTGCTGCACGCGGCGCGCCTCCTGACCGGCGCGGCCACGGGATATCTGGAGCAGCGGGTCTTGCTGGCCCAGGCCGCGCGCTGGGAGGCGGCGCTTTTCCTGCTGGGCGCGGGCGTCGTGCTGCTCGCCGCCGCCCAGATGTCACGCGGCAAGCGATGGGCGATCGCCGCACTGCCGCTGGTCGTCGGCGTGCTCTGCGTTGTCCTCGACCACACGGACCGCGTTGGCCCGATCGAGGGCATGAGCGGCGCCGTACTGGCGCTCGCCGTCTACGGCCGCCCGGCGAGCCGCTCGGGCGCATGGACGGGCGGATTACTGCTCGGCCTGTTGCTGGCCGCAGTGGTGCAGGCGGTCGCCCCGCCGGCTGCCTTCGTGTTCGCCTGGCCGCTGACGCTCGCGGCCCTCGCCGCCGCTTCGACGGCTGCGGCGGCGCACCGTGGCACCGCTCCGATCGTGCTCCTCGCCCTCTTCGCCGCCATCGGCCTCGCATATGCCGCCGGCTTCGCCCACACCTCCTACCTCAGCCTCGACCTGCCGGAACTGCTCTGCCTGCCGCTGCTGATCGCCGTCGTGGTCGTGTGGCCGCTCGCGCAGACCGAGGAAGGCGCACCGCCAGCCCGCCTGCTGGGGCCCGTCCTGATGCTGCTGGGCCTGGCCGTGACCCTGGCCGTGCGGTTCAACCACCCCTACGACGCGCGTCATCCGCAGGCCTCGCAGGTCGCCTACCGCATCGATCAGGACAAGCGCCTCGCATGGCGGGTGAGTTCGACGCCGGAGCGCCCGGCCTGGGCGGAGCAGGTGCTGAAGGCCGATGGCGGGACGATCGGCAAAATCCCCGGCTGGCGCGCCCGGAAAGTTGACGCCGCGCCCGCGCCCTATGTGGAGACCGCACCGCCGCAGATCGGTTTCGCCAAGCAGGGCGACGGCCAGGTCCGCATGCACATCGTCCCGCCGCCCGGCGCCCGCGTGGTGGACCTGAAGCTGAACGCCGACACCGCCGCCACCCTGACAGAGCTGGGCGGCGTGCCCGTTCGCCTGCCGATGAAGCCCGGCGGCGACACCCTGGTCAGCTGGGCGGCCGCCCAGCCCGGTTTTGACGTGGTGATCCGTCCAGGCGGCCCAGGCAAGCTCACCACCCTCTATAGGGCGACGATCGAAGCCTGGCCCGCCCAGGCCAAGCCGCTGCCGCCCCGGCCTCGGGGTGTCATGCCGTTCGACCTTTCGGATTCCACAGTCATCGAGGGAAGCCGGCGCTTTTCCTGGTAAGCCCGCCGGAGTAAGTGGCCGCCATGACCGACGTGACCATCTATCACAACCCCAACTGCGGGACCTCGCGCAACACGCTGGCCTTGCTGCGAGAGAAGGGGATCGAGCCCAAGGTCGTGGAGTACGTGAAGGTCGGCTGGACGAAGCCTCAGCTCGAGGCGCTGTTCCGCCGGATGGGCGTTTCTGCGCATGACGTCCTGCGGGTGCGCGGCACCAAGGCCCACGAGCTCGGCCTCACCGATCCGGCCGCCTCCGACGAGGCGCTGGTCGCCGCGATGATCATCGACCCGATCCTGGTGGAGCGGCCGATCGTGGTCTCGGACAAGGGCGCGGCGCTCTGCCGGCCCGCCGAGTTGGTCCTCTCGCTCATCTAGGGCTGCGGCAAACAGCCCCGCTCCCGCGCGCGGTGGCGGCTTCGCCATGTTTTCGCCTCCGAACCACAACCTGCTCCGAGCGGGGACGGTAACCTTGGCTTCAGGGCGTGGGGCGCTTTATGGCGCCTTCGTTCGGGTGGGGGCGTCATGCCGAAGTTCGAATTACATAGGCTTGGGACGGGCGCGCCGCGGGCGCTGATCGGCGGAGCCGTGGCCATCGCCGCCCTGGCGGCAGGCTGGACCGCCGCAAGTTTCCTCACCACTGGCCATGCGCCGCCGCCGCCCGATCCCGTGGCGCTCGCCCGGTTGCAGTTCGCCGCCTTCAGTCATGCCCAGGCGCGTCCCGGACTGTCGACGCCTGAAACCGTGCCGGTGAAGGTGCTCAGCGGCGAGACCCTGGAGGCGGCGGTGCGCCGCGCGGGCGTCGCGCCCGAGGAGGCCCGCGCCGCCGTCTCCCTGCTGGGCCAGGCCATGGACACCGTCCACATCAAGGCCGGGATGCTGATCCAGGCGGCCATCGCCAGGCCCCGCGGCGGCCAGGGTCCGGTCGCACCTGGCGAGGCGCGCCTGGTCGGACTGTCGATGCGCACTGGCCCGGCCAGCGCTGTCACCCTCTCCCGCAGCTTCGACGGCGCCCTGAAGCTCCGGTCGCTCGAGGAAAAGGTCACCGAAGAGACCGCCGTCGCCGACGGGCGCGTGGAGGGCTCGCTCTACGAGAGCGCCGAACGCATCGGTGCGACGCCGGCGATCACCGCCGAGGTGGTCAAGCTCTTCGCGCACAAGCTCGATTTCCAGCGCGATATCCAGCCGGGCGACGACTTCAAGCTGGTCTTCGACCGCAAGGTCACCGAGGCGGGCCGCACCGTGGAGGCCGGCGACCTGCAGTACGCCCAGCTGCACGGCGTGAGGTTCTACCGTTTCGCCCGCGGAAGCGAGGTCGAGTATTTCGACGAGTTCGGCAAGAACATCAAAGGCTTCCTGCTGCGCACGCCGGTCGACGGGGCGCACATCACCTCGCTGTTCGGCATGCGCAAGCATCCCATCCTGGGCTACACCCGCGCCCACCAGGGCATCGACTTCGGCGCTGGCTGGGGGACGCCGATCCTGGCGGCTGGGGACGGCGTGGTGGCCCAGGCGGGCCCCTGGGCCGGATACGGCAATTGGTTGCGGATTCGCCACACCGGCGGCTGGGACACCGGTTACGGCCACATTTCCCGCTTCGCCAAGGGCGTGCGGCCCGGCGCCCATGTCCGCCAGGGCCAGGTGGTCGCCTACGTCGGGGCCACCGGCCTCGCGACGGGGCCACACCTGCACTACGAGATCTGGAAGGCCGGCCAGCGGGTCAACCCGCTCTCCGCCAAGGTGCCGCAGGGCACGGTGCTGGCCGGCGGCGAGCTCGCCCGCTTCCGGACCGAGAAGGCCCGCATCGACGGTCTGCTGTCCGGCCGACACAGCCAGGTGGTGGCTGCGGCCTATGCGCCATCCGCCCAAGGCGCACTTCAGCGCTGAACCTTTGCGCGCCAAGGCCCTTCGTCGTTAAAGTCGACGAGGAGCTCCATGGGCGGCCTGACCGATGTTTACGTCCGGCACTTGCGCCAGCGCGTCGCCGCGCTGCCGGCGGACGCCGGCATGGACGAGCTGTATGCGCTGCTGCGCACGCTCGGCCACTGGCGCTCGCAGGTGCTCGCCAACACCTTCATCGCCCACCATGGCGCGCGGATCCTCGGCGGTCCGTTCGCGGGAATGGAGTACGTCCGCGCCGCGACGGAAGGCGCGCTCGTCCCGCGCCTCTTGGGAACCTACGAGTCCGAGCTGCATCCGCATCTGGCGGCCCTGGCCGAGGCGGGGCTCGATGCGGTGATCGATGTCGGTTGCGCAGAGGGCTACTACGCCGTGGGCCTCGCCCGGATGATGCCGGACGTCACCGTCCATGCCCACGACGTGGACGAGCGCGCCCGCCTGGCCTGCATGGATCTGGCGGCCCGAAACGGCGTCGCCGACCGGGTCGTCGTGGCGGGCGAGTTCAGGCCCGAGGACTTCCGCGCCTTCGCAGGCCAGCGGGTCCTGGTGATGGTCGACGCGGAAGGCGCCGAGGTCGACATCCTGCAGCCTGCGCTCAGCCCCGCGCTGGCCGGCATGAACGTCATCGTCGAGACGCATGACCTCTATCGGCCCGGCGCGCTGGCGACGATGATCGAGCGGTTCAGTCCGTCGCACCAGATCGTGCGTGTCGAACAGCAGCCGAAGGTCTTCGAGAGGCCCGACTGGCTGCAAGCCCTGCCGCATCTGGACCAACTGCTGGCGGTCTGGGAATGGCGTATACAGCCGACGCCCTGGCTGGTCATGCGCCCCAAGCGTCAGGCTTGATCCGCATCAAGGCGATCCTCGCCGAAAGCCGGTTTCCTCCGGGGATGACCAGGACCATGCTCATCGCCGCAGCCTTCGCCGTCTCGGCAACTGCGGCCCACGGCGAGTCGGCGGACCGAACCTCCCGCGGCCGGCTGCTGGTCCAGCGCTACTGCGCCGGCTGCCACAGCATCGAG
This sequence comes from Phenylobacterium sp., assembly GCA_045802455.1. Classification (GTDB taxonomy): domain Bacteria; phylum Pseudomonadota; class Alphaproteobacteria; order Caulobacterales; family Caulobacteraceae; genus Phenylobacterium. The sequence continues at coordinate 5,946 of JBJMQX010000108.1, forward strand.
CGGACAGGCCCAAGTCCCAACGCCGTCGCTCCGCCGTTCCGGGACCTGCACAGCCGCTACCGTATCGACGATCTCGGCGAGGCGTTGGCGGAGGGTATCCTGGTTGGCCATCCGGCGATGCCGGAAATGCGCTTTCCGCCGGACGACGTGAAGGCGATCCTGGCCTACATCAAGACGATCCAGGCCCATGAACGGGCCGCACGCGATCGGTCCGGCGCGCCACGCGCCGGATAGGCGCATCGACGGTTTCCCGCGCCGCCTGGCGGCGCCAGTATGCGCCCAAGCGCGCCTTGAGACGTGCGCGCACTGGGAGAACAGGTGATGGCGGACGATCTGGCGCTGGTTTCCGTTGCGCGCACTGACGCTGTGGGGACCAGCAACGGCCCGGTGACGGGCTATCGGGACGACGGACTGGCCGTGTTCAAGGGCCTGCGCTACGGCGCGCCGCCCACGGGCTTGGCGCGGTTCAAGCCGCCCACGCGTCCTGCGGCGTGGTCCGAGCCGGCCGATGCCGTAGCCTATGGCGCCCCGGCGATCCAATCCGGCCTCGCGCCCGGCGAGCGGCGCACCTCGCCCGGCGACCCGCCCGCGCCCGACGAGCCCGCCTCGTCGGAGGATTGCCTGTTCCTGAATGTCTGGACACCCGGCCTCGACGCCAAGGCGCGGCCGGTGATGGTCTGGCTGCATGGCGGCGGCTTCGCCAACGGCTCCGGCGGGGCGGCGATGTACGACGGCGGCGCGCTCGCCCGGAAGGGCGACGTCGTCACCGTGACCGTCAACCACCGGCTGAACGTCTTCGGCTACCTGCATCTCGGCGAGCTGTTCGGACCCGACTACGCCCAGTCCGGCGTCGCCGGCATGCTGGATATCGTCCAGGCGCTGGAGTGGGTCCGCGACAACATCGCGGCCTTCGGCGGCGATCCCGACAACGTCACCATCTTCGGCGAGAGCGGCGGCGGCTGGAAGGTGTCCCTGCTGATGGCGATGCCGGGCGCGCGGGGGCTCTTCCACAAGGCCGTGGTCCAGTCCGGGCCGGGCCTGACCGGCAAGCCGGTCGCCCAGGCCACCGAGGTCGCCCGCCAGTTGCGTACGGAGCTCGGGGTTTCGACGCCCGAGGCGCTGGCGGCCCTGCCCACCGAAGCCATCAGCCACGCCAGCGTGAAGGTCCCCGGCGAGCCGATGCGGCTCTACACCCCGGTCGTGGACGGGGTCGCCCTGCCGCGCGATCCGTTCGAGCCGGACGCGTCGCCGCTCAACGCCGATGTGCCGGTGCTGATCGGCACCAACAAAGACGAGTCGACCCTCTTTCTTTTCAGCCATCCCCGCTTCGGCGAGTTCACCGACGAGGACGTCGACAAGCAGGCGAAGACGGCGGCCGGTAATCGGTCCGACGCTCTGGTTGCGGCCCTGCGCGGCGCCTACCCGGACTACAATCCGACCCACCTCGCCGCGGCGGTGCAGACCGCCACCGGCATGTGGGCGGGCTCCATCAAGCTCGCCGAGCGGAAGGCCGCGCAGCAGGCGGCGCCGGTCTGGATGTACATGCTCACGTGGGAGACGCCGGTCTCCAGAGGCCGCCTGCGCTGCCCGCATGCCCTGGAGATCCCGCTGGTGTTCGACAACGTCGAGAAGGCGCGCAACTTCGTGGGCCGCGGGGACGAGCCGCAGGTGGTCGCCGACCAGATGTCGGACGCCTGGCTGGCGTTCGCGCGCCATGGGGAGCCCGGCTGGCCGGCCTACGACGCGGCCCAGCGCACGACCAAGCTGTTCGACGTGGAGAGCAAGGTCGTCTCCGACCCGCTCCCCGCCGTCAGGCAGGCGATCTTCGGCTGATCCGCCCTACCAGCGTTTGCGCACGCCCACGCGGATGGTCCGGCCCAGTGGGCTGCCGGTGAAGGCGTCGTAGTTGATCGCCAGCCTGGCGAACTCGGGATCTCGGTCGAACAGGTTCTGCACAGTGAGCGTGAAGGTCGTGTTCCACGGCAGCTCGAGCTGGTAGCTGACGTCGGTGTTGTACGTCGCCGGGATCTTTTGGCCGGCGATGATCGAGACGTTCTGGCCGGCGCAGAAGCCGACCGTCGTGCCGGTGTTGCCGCCGTTGGTCCCCGTGCCCGCGCCCGCTGGTACGGGAGGGCTGACCGGATTGGTGTCCACGCAGGCCGCGCCGGTCGGTACGACCCCCGCCGTGCCGATGTTCGCGTTGGTAGCGTTGGTCTCCACGAACAGCGTCGGGTCGTCGTCGATGAATTGCGAGACGTAGCGGGTCGTCCAGTTCAGGTTATGCCTTCCGTGGCGGTAGTTGAGGCCGATCGAGCCGCGGTCCTGGGCCACGTGCTGGCCGTTGCGTCCTGTGGTGTCGTTGAACTGGCCGACGCCCGAGAAGCCATCCGCCACCTTGATCCCGGCCACGATGTAGTCCGAGGCCCTGTAGGTCAGCACCCGGGTCCAATCGACCGTCGCGTTCAGCCGGCCCCCGAGCACGTCGTCGAACCGCACCGTGGCGGTGAAGTCGATGCCGGTGGTCTCCAGCGTGCCGCCGTTGGCCAACGCCGGCTGGGTGCCCTGGCCGCCGAAGAAGTTGATCGTGCCGCCGCCCAGCCCGCCGACGCCGCCGGCCCCGTTGCTGTTCAGCGCCGACTGGCCTTGCACGCACGGCCCGTTGAGCTGCACGAACGGTCGGCCGCCGAAGAGCGCATTCGTCTGGGTGACCAGCGGACTCGTGCAGTTGATCAAGGCGCCCGCGCCGGTCTGGCCGGCCTGCACAAGGGCATTGACGATCTGGGCCGAGGACTGGGCGCGGATCACGTCGTTGATCTTGATGCTGTAGAAATCGAGGTTCACGCGCAGCGGCCCCGCCTGGAGGATGGCGCCCACGTTGTAGTTGACACCCTTCTCCGGCTTCACGTCGAGGTTGGGGTAGTTGGCCGAGGTGTAGGTCACGGTGTTGCCGCCGAAGATGGTCGCCAGCGCCACGTTGCCGGTGATGATCGCCGGCGTCGCCGCCGGCGGGTTCACCTGGCTGAACGACTTGCCGCCGGTGGCGCGGAACGCCAGCCAGTCGGTGGCCTGCCACTTCACGGACGCGGCCGGCACGAAGACCGAATTGTCGTGATCGCTGACGTCCGAATAGAACTTCTCGTAACGGCCGGAGACGTCGGCCACGACCGTGTCGGTGATCGGCGCGCGAACTTCGAAGAACGCCGAGCCGACGGGATAGGTGCGGTCGTAGTTCTGCGTCAGGCCGGTCACCTGGACGCCGCGATTGAAGACCAGCGGGCCGGTGCGGCTGACGCAGGTCTGCAGGCCGACGGTCGCGCAAGGGTTGATGTCGCGATTGCTGAACGGGTCGAGCTCGACCTTTTCGTGGTAGCGCCGGTACTGCCCGCCGACCGCGATCGAGATCGGATCCATGGCCCACAGCCTGAGTGAGGTGTCGCCGGAGATCAGGCCATCGACAATGGTGTACTGCCCGTCGCGCACCAGGCTCAGCGGCACGTACATCCAGCGGATCAGGTCGACGCTGTTCTGCAGGCCGCCCGCGCCATAGCCGGCAAACGCGCCGGTTCCCACGAAGCCCGGGTTCGCCTGGCCCGTATAGACGTTCTTGGCGATCGCCGAGGAAAATGGGTTGAAGTACTGGCAGCCGTTGGCGCCGGGCGTCGCGCCCGTGCAGCCGGGCCCGCCCAGGCCGTTCAGCGCGGCCTGCAGGCGGTCGATCAGCATGTCCTTGTCTTCGATGACGTAGTGCAGGTTGTTGTAGGTCACCGCGCCGGACCAAGTCAGGTGCGTGCCCCAGATTTCCGGCAAGTCGCCCTTCAACTCGCCGGTCACCCGCCAGGTGGTCGAGTAGTTGTGCTGCTGGTCGCCCTCCGGGAACGGGTTGCCACCGAAGCCGAACGGCCGCCAGGTGCCGGTGTTCAGGCCCACGCGCCCGGTGGTGACGATCTGGTTGGCCAGCGTGCCCGCGACGTTCGGGTCGCCGAAGGCCGGCGTTCCGTTGGCGTTGCGGATCGAGTTCAGAAGATCGCGGACCGCCGGGTTGGTCCCCGGCACGGCATAGGCCGCCGTGCCGATGGTCTGGGTGGCGCCGGTCGCCGACCCCGGCGTGATCGGAAAGTTGCCCGGCAGCGCCCCGCCGTTGTCGATCGGGGTGTGCGGGATATCCAGCTTGTAGAGCAACGCTTCGCCGTGGAAGCGGACGCCGTTGTCGAAGCGGTAGTTCGCCTCGCCATAGCTCTGCCAGGTGTTCTGCTCCTCCACGAGGTTCGAGATGTTGCCGAACTGGAAGTAACAGAGCGGCGACGGTGTCGCGCTCCAGCCCACGAAGCCGCCCAGCGCGGCGCAGTTCGGGTCGCGGACGATGCCGGTCAGGCCCATCTGGGCGTCGCCGCCGAACCGGTTGCCGCTTGCCACGGTGGCCGAGGGTGTGATCGTCAGCCCCGTGGCGCGCTGGAAGGTGTAGGCGCCGGGCGAGCCCGAGCCGTTCCAGGACGATGGGTTGACCAGATAGGGCTGCAGCGCCCACTCGCGGGTGTTCAGGTCCAGTTCGCTTCGGTGCTGGAAGCTGGCCACCAGCATGGCGTTCCAGTTGTCGCCCACCTTGCCCATCGAGACATCGGCGTCGTAGTCGCCGTCGGAATCCTTGATCCAGCGGTAGTTGGCGTTGAGCTCCACCCCGTCGAGGTTCTTGCGCGTGATGTAGTTGACCACCCCGCCAACGGCGTCGGCGCCGTAGGTCGTGGCCCCGCCGTCCTTCAGGACTTCGACCCGGCCGATGGCGGCGTTGGGGATCAGGGCGACGTTGTTGAACCGCCCGACCGAGGCCGAATACTGCTCGAGCAGCCGGCGGCCGTTGAACACCACCACGGTTCGCGACGACGAGACCGAGCGCAGGTTCACCGACTCCGCGCCGATGGCGAAGGCGTTCAGGCGGTTGGCCTCGCCGGCGACGCTGCCGATCTCGCTGAGCGACTTCACCAGGTCGAGGTTCGACGGCGAACCGGTCTCGCGCAGCTCCTGCAGGGTGACGGCCTGGACCGGGATCGCCGCATCCTCAGGCGTGCCGGCGATGAACGAGCCGGTGACCACCACCTCGGAGACGTCGCTGCCTTTCGGTGGTGGGGACTTTGCGCCTTGGGCGCGGGCCTCATTTGAGACCGCGACCACCAGCAAGGCAGCCGCGGACGCGGCGCAGAGATACTGCGTCTTCGACATGAGTCCCTCCCCACCCGGCTGCGCCGTCTCGATGCGGCGCATGCCGGCGAATTCGCCCCTTTTCAGTCATATTTCGCGGGAATGTCAGTAATTGCAACGCTTTTGTTTCATTTCTGAAGTAATCACTGATAACCAACGGCGGTCACTCCTGCCTACAGGCGTGGAGGCGCGATACCGCACCTTCGGATTTGGGAGGTCCACGCGAAGAGGCCGGACGCAGATGCGCCCCGGCGTTCCGGTCGTTCAGATTGTCAGCGCAGCATCAGGCGTCGAAGACGATCACCGAGCGGGCCACCTCGCCGCGCTTCATCTCGTCGAACGCGGAGTTGACCTGGTCAAGCTGCAGGCGGCGCGAGATCATGTCGTCCAGCTTCAGCTTGCCCGACATATAGAAATCCACCAGTCGCGGCATGTCGGTCGGGAACTGGTTGGAGCCCATCAGCGAGCCCTGGATGCGCTTCTCGCCCAGGAAAGCCGCGCCCATCAGGTTCACGGTCTGGCCGACCGGGATCATGCCGATGATGTTGGCCGTGCCGCCGCGGCGCAGCATGTTGAAGCACTGCTCGGCGGTCTTGGAGAGGCCGATCGCCTCGAAGGAGTGGTGCACGCCGCCCTTGGTCATCTCGATGACCTCCTTCACCACCTCGGTGTCCTTGGCGCAGATGAAGTCGGTGGCCCCGAAGGCCTTGGCCATGTTCTCCTTGCCGGCCGCCATGTCGATGGCGATCACCCGGCTCGCGCCGGCGATGGCCGCGGCGTTGACCGCCGCCAGGCCCACGCCGCCCAGGCCGATCACCGCCACGGTCTCGCCGGGCCGCACGTTCGAGGTGCGTAAGACGGCCCCAACGCCCGTCATCACCCCGCAGCCGATCAGGGCGGCGCGGTCCAGCGGCATGTCCGGCCGGATCGCCACGCAGGCGTGCTCGTGGATCAGCATCTGCTCGGCGAAAGACGAGAGGTTCAGGTACTGCAGCATCGGCCCCTTTTCGGAGGTCAGCCGCGGCTCCTCGTCGGGCGCGCGCTTCGTCTCCGGCGAGACGCAGAGGCTCATCCGGCCGCCAAGGCAGAACTCGCAGTGGCCGCAGAAGGCCGAAAGGCAGGTGATGACGTGGTCGCCCGGCTTCACGGTGCGCACTTCCGAGCCCACCTGCTCGACGACGCCAGCGCTCTCGTGGCCCAGCACGGCCGGCAGCGGGTGCGGATAGGAGCCTTCCATGAAGTGCAGGTCGGAGTGGCAGACGCCGGCCGCGGCCGTGCGGATCAGCACCTCGTGCGGGCCCGGCTTGCCGATCTGGACGTCCTCGATCTGAAGCGGCTTGCCCACCTCGCGCAGCACGGCGGCCTTCATGGTCGTCTTCCCTTCCTCGAGTGTCGCTGGGCCCGTTGCGGCGGGCCTTCGAGACAGCCTTATCGCTGATCAGATGCGGCGGCCAAGGGCTTTCGCCGCGCGGTTTCCGCAAAAGGGTCGACAGGTCGGGACGACGGCCGCAAGAGAGGGACCGATGGACGAGACGCCGCTAGGCCAGGCCGCAGCCGGGGGACCGGCGCCCGCAGGTGAGGTCTTCACGGCGTTCCTGAGGCAGGGCCTGACCGCGTTCGGCGGTCCGTTCGCCCAGGCCGCCCAGTTCCGGCGCGAGTTCGTCGAGCGGCGCGGCTGGCTTTCGGAAGCCGCCTTCGCCGAACTCCTGGCGCTCGCCCAGTTCCTGCCGGGCTCGATCTCCAGCCAGCTCGGCATGGCGATCGGCCTGCGGCGCGGCGGCTATGCGGGCCTGCTCGCCGCCTGGCTCGGCTTCACCCTGCCGGCGGCCGCGGTCATGATCGCCCTGGGCTCGCTGATCCCGAACCTGGATGCCCCGTGGAGCGAGGGCCTGCTGCACGGCCTCAGGCTGGCGGCGGCGGCCGTGGTGGCCAACGCCGTGCTGGGCATGGCCCGGAGCCTGGCCGTGGGTCCCATCCGCGCCGGCATGGCGATCGGGGCCACGGTCGGCTTGCTGGTCGCCCATGGGCCGGTGCCGCAGATCCTGGCGATGGCCGCCGGCGCGGTCTTCGGCCTGGCCTTCCTGCAGGACGCGCCGCCGCCGGCGGAGCCGGCCAGCCCCGCCGCCGCTCCGCTCTCACAAGGCGTGTCGCTCGCCGCGCTTGCGGCCTTCGCCGTGGCGCTGGCCGGGCTGCCGTTCCTGGCCGCCTATCTCGGCGATCCTACGCTGGGGCTGGCCAGCGTGGTCTTCCGCTCCGGCGCCCTGACGTTCGGGAATGATCAGGTCATCCTGCCCCTGTTGCACAGGGAAGTGGTGGGCCGCGGGTGGCTGGATGCCGACACCTTCCTCGCCGGCTACGGCGCGGCCCAGGCGCTGCCCGGCCCGCTGTTCGGCTTCGCGGGGTTCGTCGGCGCGGCGCAGCAGGTCGCGCCGGCCGGCTGGGCGAGCGGGGCGGTGGCGATCCTGGCGGTGTTCGCGCCGGGCCTGCTGCTGACCGTGGGCGTGCTGCCGTCCTGGGAGCGGCTGAAAGCGCGGCCCGCCTCCCGCGGCGCGATGGCGGGGGTCCAGGCCGTGGTGGTCGGCGTGCTCGCCGCGACGCTGTGGAACCCGGTGCTGACGGTGGCGATCGAGCGGCCCAGCGACTGGCTGCTGGCGGCCGGCGCCTTCGTCTTCCTGTCGGTGGCCAGGTTGCCGCCCTGGCTGGTGGTCGTGGGCTTCGCGGCCGCGACCGGCCTCTTCCACCGACCGCCCGTCCTCTAGCGCGGGCTCAGGCGGTCGCCTCGTTGCCGAACCGCAGGCTGGGAAGGCGCGGCGCCCGGAACTTGGGCATCTGCGGCCAGCGGAAGGTCCATGGGCTGCGCGTCGGGATGCAGCTTTCCAGCGCTTCCAGCAGCACCTCGGTCGGGCCGTCGTTCAGGAAGTGGTTGGCGCCCGGGGTGCGCACGAAGCGGATCGGGCGGCGGGTCACCAGCTCGGCGGCCAGCCGCTCGGCCACCTCGATCGGGGCGAAGTCGTCCTTGTCGCCGTGGACCATGTGGATCGGGATGCGCAGCTTGGCGAGCGCATGCCGCACCCGGGGAAGCTGTGAGCGCTGGCTGCGGGTCTCCATCACCGCATGGCGCAGGTCGCGCGGGATCATCTTCAGGTTCAAGGTCCGGCCGCCCAGCTCGATCAGCCGCCGGGCCGTCGGCCCCGGCTCGGCGAAGAAGCCGGACAGCATGACCAGGCTCTCCACCTTGCCCGGATTGGCCTCGGCCATCAGGGCGGCGATCGCCGCGCCATAGCTCTGGCCGACCAGCAGGATTTTCTGGCCCGGGGCGGCCTTCAGCACCGGGGCCAGCGCCTCGGCCTGCACGCGGATGTCGGTCACCGGATGCAGCGGCTCGGAGCCCGCATAGCCCGGCCGGTCGACGACGATCATCTCGCGGTCGGCCGGCAGGGCGGCCATGGTCTCGGCCCAGTACTCGGCCCAGGACGGCGCGCCGGTGATCACCACGATCTTCCAGGGGGCGGCCGTCTCGCGCGGCGTCTCCAGCGCCGAGATCCGCCAGCCGTGGCCGCCGCCGGCCTTGAAGCTGGTGCGGCGCATCACGGTCTCGGGATAGTCGGCGGCGGTCGGCGCGTGTTCGGTCCGGCCGGTGGCGGCGCACTCGAAGCACGCCCAGCCGATCGCCAGCACACCCTTGGGTCTCTTTCGAGCCACCCTTCCGACCTCCTTCAAGGGCCTTGCAAGGTCCTTGCCACTCACACCTGGTCCAGTCTCACCTGGGTATGCGGAACGCCGGGTGAAAGAGTTGGTTCGCTGTTGTTCAGCTTAAGTTGCTGTAACCGTTGGCCGAGTGGCCAATTGGTCACGCAATTCCCGTTTCAGGACCTTGCCGGTGGGCCCGATCGGCAGGGCGTCGACGATCCGCACCTCGTCGGGCGTCCACCACTTGGCGACGCGGGCGGCCACGTGGGTCTTCAGGTCCTCCGGATCGACGCTCTGGCCGGGGCGCAGGGTGACCAGCAGCAGCGGCCGCTCGTCCCATTTCGGGTGCGGGACGCCCACCGCCGCGGCCATGGCGACGGCCGGGTGCGAGCAGACCGCGTCCTCCAGGTCGAGCGTGGAGATCCACTCGCCGCCTGACTTGATCACGTCCTTCGCCCGGTCGGTCAGCCGCAGGTAGCCGGAGGGATCGATGGTGGCGATGTCGCCGGTGTCGAACCAGCCGTCGTCGGTGAAGGCCGCGGCCCCGTCCTGCTTGAAATAGGCCGAGGAGACCCAGGGCCCGCGCACCTGCAGGGCGCCGGAGCTCTTGCCGTCGCGCGGCAGCTCGGTTCCGTCCTCGCCGATCACCCGCAGGTCGACGCCCCAGAGGCCGCGGCCCTGCTTCAGCTTGCGCTGCAGGGTGGCCTGGGCGTCCTCGCCGTCGTGTTCCGGCAGCGGCGTGTTGATCACGCCCAACGGACTGGTTTCGGTCATGCCCCAGATCTGGCGCACCTGGCCGCCGAGGCGATCCTCGATGCGCTGGACCAGCGCGGCCGTGGGAGCGGAGCCTCCGACGGCGATGGTCTTCACGGACGTCAGCCGTCCGCCGGTCTGGTCCAGGTGGTCGGCGACGCCCACCCAGATGGTCGGCACGCCCAGCAGGAAGGTCACGCCCTCGGTCTCGATCAGCTCGGCGATCGAGGCGCCGTCCAGCGAGCGGCCCGGAAGCACCAGGGTCGCGCCCACCAGCGGCGCCGCATAGGGCGTGCACCAGGCGTTGGCGTGGTACATCTGGGCGCACGGCATCACCACGTCGCGGGCCGAGAAGTTGAAGGCATCGGGCAGGCCCAGCGCCATGGCGTGCAGCACCGTCGAGCGATGGCCGTAGAGCACGCCCTTCGGATTGCCCGTGGTGCCGGAGGTGTAGCAGAGGCCGGACGCCTGCCGCTCGTCCAGCTCCGGCCACTCGAACTCGGGCGGATTGGCGTCGATCAGCTCCTCGTAGACCAGGGCGTCGGCGGGCGTCTCGGCCGGCAGGTTGGCCCGGTCGGTCATGGCCACGAACCGCTTCACCAGCGGCATCCGGTCCTTCAGCGCCGCCACCTGGCCCGCGAAGGTGTTGTCGAAGAACAGGAAGGCGTCCTCGGCGTGGTTCGCCACCCAGACGATCTGGTCGTCGTGCAGCCGCGGATTGATGGTGTGCAGGATCGCGCCGATGCCGGTGACCGCGAAATAGAGCTCGAAGTGGCGGTGCGTGCTCCAGGCCAGCGTCGCCACCCGGTCGCCGGGCTGGACGCCCATGGCGATCAGCGCATTGGCCATCCGCTTGGTGCGGACGAGCGCCTGGGCGTAGCCGTAGCGGTGGATGGGGCCTTCCACCATCCGGTCCACCACCTGGCGGTCGGGATGGTAGCGGGCGGCGTATTCCAGGATCGACGGCAGGGTCAGCGGGCGGTCCATCATCAGGGCGAGCATGGGATAGGGTCTTTCGGGCAGGACGGGTTCGGCGATGGTCTCTGGTGGAACGCTACTCCATCACGGGGCGGCGTGCTTAGCCCAAGCTGCGGCGCTTGTCGATACGGTACCGTATCAACGAGGCAAACGCCCTGCCTCCGCGCCAGCGGAGGCGTCCAATAGATTGACCGCGGACCCACGCGGAAGCACGCGGACCGGCCGTGCCGGCATGAGCGCTGCGCCTGGTTTTGAAAGAATGTCCGCGTGGTTCCGCGTGGGTCCGCGGTTCGAAAAATAGCAGCGCCTCCGCTGGCCCGGAGGCAGGGGTACGGACGCGGCGTCAGCCGGAGCTGCGGCGGTCCGGGTCATCCTCGGGCGCCTCGGCGTCGGCGAAGTCCTCCGGGGGATCGGGCAGGTCTCGCCAGTGCTCGGCGCCCTCCGGCGGAAGGCCGATCGCCATGCAGATGCGCGCCACGTGGTCGTCCACCGGCTCGGCGCAGAAGCTGTCGCCCTGGCATTCGTCGGCGATCATGTCGTCCAGCATCTCCAGGAAGTCCGGCGCGTCGGCGCGCTCGGCCTCGTCCCAGATGATCCGGGTGACGGCCTGGGTGAGGTCCTTCAGCCGCCGCGCCACGGCGACGCCGCCGGGCTTGGCAGGCGCAGCGCCCTTCGCCACGGCCTCCCGGTCGTGCTTCAGCTTGGCCTTCAGCGCCAGCGTCTGGCGCAGCGACCGGGCGCACCGCTGGTAGGTGCGGCCGAGCTCGGCGATCTCCGAGGCCTCCTCCGCCGCCATCAGCTTGCCATGCACCTTCTCCGCCGCCGCCAGGTCCAACCCGGCCAGCCGCGCCAGCATCGCCTCGTCAAGATCGGCTGTGGGCTCCGACATGGGGGCGAGGGGAACACGCCGGTGCGTCAGATGCGGACGTAGGGGCGTCTATTTTGTACGGTCGAATATTCGGCGTCAGACAACGTCGGGCGACGGGGGTTGATGGCTTCAGTCGCTCAGCCAAGGCCCGACCGCTCGATCTGGATCACCACTCGCGGCAGCGGCGAACTCTTCTGATTCTATCCCAGGGATTGACTGCAAGCCATGAGCGCGTTCACTCAGGTCTTCGTGGAGCTCCAGCCTACCGAATGGCCAGGTCGGGAACCAGACTAGTGGATATACGGAAATGAAATCACAGATTCCATTCACTGA
>JBJMQX010000109.1:0-8001 GCA_045802455.1 Phenylobacterium sp.
CCCTGATCGGCAACTCGGCCAAGCTGCAGGGCCTGTCGGTGGGCTCCCGCGACATGTTCGAAGCGATGTGCCGGGCGATGGATCTGCACGGGATCGCGCCCGTCGTGGACAAGGTGTTCCCGTTCACCGAAGCCAAGGCGGCGTTCTCCGCCATGGCCGGCGGCGAGCACTTCGGCAAGATCGTCCTGGAGTTCTGAAGGAGGACCCCATGAAGACCAACGGGATCAACCACCTGGCGCTGGTCTGCCGCGACATGGAGGAAACGGTCCGGTTCTACACCGAGGCCTTGGGCATGCCGCTGGTGAAGACCGTCGCCCTGCCGGACGGCGGGCAGCACTTCTTCTTCGACTGCGGCGGCGAGACCCTGCTGGCCTTCTTCTGGTGGCCGGACGCCCCGGCCGCGGCCCCGGGCGTCGCCTCGGTGAAGGACTTCCCGCGCGAGCCCAAGTCGGCCGTGGGCTCGATGAACCACGTCGCCTTCGACATGGACGAGGACCAGCTCGAGGCCTCGATCGGCAAGCTGCAGGCGGCCGGCGTGCACGTCTCGGTGCCGGTGGTCGTGAACCACGACGACAGCCCCATGGGCGCGTCGCGGGAGATGCACGAGGGCGTCTGGGTGCGCTCGGTCTACTTCCGCGACCCGAACGGCATCATGCTCGAATACGCCGCCGTGCTGCGCGGTTTCCGGGCCGAGGACGTGGCCCACAAGCCGGCCCGCGCCGTCGCTCCGGCGGACGCCTGAGCATGCCGCGGCTGCGCCAGGTCCCGCGCGCCGAGGCGACCTCGGAGGTCGTCACCCGCACCTACGACTTGCTGTTCGGCGACCGGGATCCCGTGGCCGAGCCCGGCACGACGACCGGCACCACCGGCGACTGGTGGACGGTCTTCGCGCTGGTCCCCGACCTGCTGGACCACGCCAACCGCGGCTTCGCGCTCTACCGCAACCCGAAGCGCAAGCTGGATCCGGTGCTGCGCGAGCTGGCGCAGACGCGCGTCGGCTGGGCCAAGGCCAGCCAGTTCGTCTTTTCCCAGCATTGCAAGTCGCTGCGCGGCCTGAAGGTCGACGAGGCGAAGATCGCCGCCGTGCCGCACTGGCAGGTCGCCGACTGCTTCGACGAAAAGGAGCGGGCGGTGCTGGCCTACGCCGACTGCCTGGCGCTGCAGGCCGGCCGCACGCCGGACGCGGTGTTCGAGACCCTGAAAGGCTTCCTCTCCGACGAGGAGATCCTGGAGCTGACCTACATCACCTGTCTCTACGACATGCACGCGGTGATGAGCCGGGCGCTTCGCACCGAGTGGGACGACCGCGACGATCCGATCGTCGAGGTGGCCTCGCCGAAGGACTTCAGCGCGCGGGATTTCCTGGATATCGGCCGCGCCCGTTGAGGCCAGCCGGGTCGGCCCGGCGGCCATTCGCAGGGATTTTCAACGATCGGCGTGCGAAGTCGTGGGCCTCCTGATTGCCCCCGCAAGGCTGGGCGTCATAGACTCAGGGCTGGTGGACACCACTCGGCGGAGGCGCAGTTATTGTTGAACATATTCGGGAAGATCGCCGACAACGTTGCCGATGCTCGCAAGGTTGGTCCGGGGTTCGTCGCCAGGCATCTGACGCCCTGGCGATCCCGGCACAGATTTTCGTACAAGGGCCGGCCGCTCACCATCCGCGCCGGGGGCGTGGATTCGCAGGTTGTCCGCTACCTATTGGTCAACGGGGAATACAATCTGGTTCCCACAGCCAAGGCGAGGGTGCGGGCTCGCTACGACGCCATCCTCGCGGCGGGAAGGACGCCAGTGATCGTCGACGCGGGCGGCAACATCGGCACGACCGCCGTGTGGTTCGCCAACGACTATCCTCAGGCGAAGGTCGTCACGATCGAGATGGAGGCGGGCAACTTCGCAATCCTGTCGGAGAACGTTCGCGCCTGGCCGAACGTCATTCCACTGCACGCGGCGATCGGCGATCCGGCCAAGTCACCGTTCGTGGCTGCGGCGGGCAGCGAGTCCTGGGCCTTCCGCCCGGATTTTTCGGAAGGCGGCACCATACCCGTGGTCAGCGTCCAGCAAGCCAAGGAGGCGGCCGGACCGAATGGCGAGCTGCTCATCGTGAAGATCGACATCGAGGGCAGCGAGCGGGAACTGTTCAGCGGTGACTGCGCGTGGCTCGACGAAGTCCAGTGCGTGATGATCGAACCACATGACTGGCTTCGGCCCCAGGAGGACACAAGCCGTACGTTCCAGCTGGAGATCGGCAAGCGCAATTTCAGCGTTTTCCTGCAAAGCAACAACCTGATCTATGTGCGCCGCGCCTAGCTTTATCCCCCTCGCGCGTAAGGATAATTTGAACGTCTGCGCGCGCTAATGGCGCGTTGGACGAGGGCATGAGCCCGCGAACTCCCCGGGGGTGGATCGATGACGAAACCGGCCGTTCTCGTGACCGGCGGCGGCGGCTACATCGGCAGCCACGCGGTCCTGGCGCTGCTCGACGCCGGCTATCCGGTCACCGTGATCGACAACCTGGTCACCGGCTTTCGCTGGGCCATCGATCCGCGTGCGGCGTTCGTTCAGGGCTCGGTGGCCGACGAGGCGCTGGTCCGTGAAACCCTGCGGCGCGACAACATCGCGGCGATCATGCATTTCGCAGGCTCCGTCGTGGTTCCGGAGTCGATCGCCGATCCGCTCAAGTACTACCTGAACAACACCGTCGTCTCGCGCTCGCTGATCGAGAGCGCGGTGGTCTGCGGGGTCCCGCACTTCATCTTCTCGTCGACCGCGGCGACCTATGGGACTCCGGAGGTGGCGCGGGTCACGGAAACCACGCCGACCGTCCCGATCAACCCCTACGGCCGCTCGAAGCTGATGACCGAGCAGATGCTCGCCGACGTGGCCGCGGCGCATGCCGTCAACTACTGCGCCCTGCGCTATTTCAACGTCGCCGGGGCGGACCCCAAGGGCAGGACAGGGCAGTCCACGGTGGGGGCGACGCACCTGATCAAGGTCGCCGTCGAGGCCGCGACGGGCAAGCGCGACCATGTCTCGATCTATGGCGACGACTATCCAACCCCGGACGGCACCGGGGTGCGCGACTACATCCACGTGAGCGACCTCGCCAACGCGCACCTGCACGCCCTCGAGGCGCTGATCGCCGAGCCCGAGCGCAACTACACGCTCAACTGCGGCTATGGCCGGGGGTTCTCGGTGCGCGAGGTGCTGGAGGCCGTGGACCGTGTCACCAACGTCTCGATCGAGCGGCGGATCGAGCCGCGGCGCGCCGGCGACCCGCCGATGCTGATCGCCGACAACAGCGCGATCCTCGCGGCCTTCCCCTGGCGGCCGGCGCGCGCCGAGCTGGACGTGATCATCGCCGACGCGGTGGCCTGGGAGCGGAAGCTGGACGCAAGGCGTCGCGACGAGGGCTAGCTGTTGGCCCCGCCCTTGGCGCGCCGCGCCTCGACCTGAGCCGTAAGGGCGGCTAGGAGACGCTGCGCCCAGCTGTCCCAGTTGAGCGCCTCGTGGCTGAAGCGCAGCGCGGCGTTCGCCATCTTGCTGTAGCGGGCAGGCGCGGCCATCAGCTCGGCGATGGCGTCGGCGAAGGCCGCCGCGGGCGCGCCTTCGTCGATCAGGATGCCCGTCTCGCCGTGCAGCACGTTGCTCGGCAAACCCCCGGTCCGGTAGCTGACAGCAGGGACCCCGAACGAGGCGCTTTCGGCGATCACGGTCGGAAAGGCGTCGAAGCGGGTCGGCAGCAGGAAGAGGTGGGCGCGCCGGAACAGGTCTTCGAGCCGCTGGCGGCCCTCCGGCGTGTTCTTGCTGATGAATCCGTGGAACGTCACCCCGTCGACGTGGGGCGGCGGCTCGCTGGGCGCGCAGCCGACGATGTCCAGTTCCACCTGGCAGCCGCGGGCCCTGAGGGCCTCGAGCGTCTGAAGCACGATGTCGCCGCCCTTGCCATACCAGTCGACGCCGACGAAGAGCAGCCGCCAGGGACTCTTCGGGCGCTGGTCAACGGGCGTGATGGAGCTGGCCACGAGGTTCGCGCCCCACGGGATCTGCAGCGTGCGATCCGGGTCGCCCTGGTAGTCCGCGAGCGCCGAAGACTGGGCCCAATGGGACGGGAACGCCGAGATGGTGGCGTGGCGGATCGCCTGGCCTTCGAGCTCGTGCGCCGACTTCTTGTGGGAGGGCGCGAGCTTCTGGAAATTGATGTTGTAGTCCGACATGACGAGGAAGGTCGCGTCGGAGATGAACACGGTGTTCTGGCTGTCGACCAGCTGGGTGGTGATCGGGGTCACCGCGACCGTGATCACGGCGTCGCAGCTGACGCGCTTCAGCCGCTCGACGGCTGAAGCGCTCCCGAGCCGGCTCCAGAAGGGCGACCAGTAGACGTCGTAGCGGCCGCCGGAAAGCTTCCGCAACGCACGGCGTCCCAGGTCGAACCAGCCCGACCAGGGCTTGCGGACGACCTCGACGATGTCCGCGCGCCGACGAAGCGCCTCGAGCATGTGGAACGGCGTGCCGGACCAGGTCCGCACATCCAGCGGATCGCCGCTGCAGACATACGCCAGCCGAAGCCGCTTCCCACCGCCCGGTTCCGGATTCGTCAAGTCTTCGGCCATTTCACTTGCATCAATCGTGGGCGACTCATCGTTCCTAGCATAAACGCTGGCGCTCACACCCCCACCGCCCCGATTGCATCTGCGAGAATAATCTAGGCAAAATTCACAGATCGTATCAATGGCCCGAAGTGTTGATTTTACTGTTAATTTTTTATACTCAGCAGACGGATAGGTTTGGCTCGCCGTTTACGCGGTGGGAGGACCATCAGGCGAACCGGCTACCGATCCAGCCATACGCTCTCTAGGATAGCCCCGTCGCCAGAATGTCCAGATCGCTCACCGACCGCATCAGAACCAGTCTTCCGCCGGGCGTACGGCGCCAGATCCGCCTGTTCGGTGAGCGTTTCCTGACCTCGATCGGCTCGATCAACGGCCTGATCGGGCCCACGAACCTGGTCGCGCTCACGTTCGACGATGGCCCGGATCCGGCGGTGACGCCGCGCTTGCTCGACCTGCTCAAGCGCAGGGACTGCAGGGCGACCTTTTTCGTCCTGACCGAACTGGCGCACCAGCATCCGGACATCGTCCGCAGGCTGGCCGACGAGGGCCACGAGGTCGGACTGCATTTCGACCGGCACGACCGGCTGACGGACCTGCCGGTGCAGGTCGCGCGGCAGCGGTTGATCGCGGCGCGCCAGAGCCTGGAGGCGCTGGCCGGGCCGGTCCGGTACTTCCGACCCCCCTTCGGCGGCCAGTCGTTCGCCACCTACTTCATGGCCCGTTCGCTTGGCCTGGAGGTCGTGGCCTGGGGGCCGGCGGCGTACGACTGGGAGGAACAGCTGCCGTCCGAGGCGGCCGAGAGGGCCCTTCGCGACATGCGCGGCGGCGAGGTGGTGCTGCTGCACGACGGCATGGTGATGGCGCCTGGCGTGGCGGCCCCGACCTTCGACCGCGTCAAGATGGTCGAGCTGTTGCTGGACGGCATGGAACGGGCAGGCCTCGCGCCTTGCACGGTGGGCGCGATGGTCGCCAGCGGCACGGTGCGCATGTCGCCCTGGTTCCGGCACTGAGGCCGGGTTTTCAGCTCTCCGGATCGGCCGCGCGGTCGTCGAGCCAACCGACGATCTGCTCGGCGGCCTGCTCGGCGGAGGCCCGCGTCGTATCGATGCGGATCTCAGGGTTCTCAGGCGGCTCGTAGGGGCTGTCGACGCCGGTGAAGTTCTTCAGCTCCCCGGCGCGGGCCTTCTTGTAGAGGCCCTTGACGTCGCGCTTCTCGGCCTCGGCCAGGGGCGTATCGATGAACACCTCGACGAACTCCCGTTCGCCCATCAGCTCGCGGGCCATCCGCCGCTCGGCGCGGAACGGCGAGATGAAGCTGACCAGCACGATCAGCCCCGCGTCGACCATCAGCTTGGCCACCTCGGCGACGCGGCGGATGTTCTCCACCCGGTCCTGCTCGGTGAACCCCAGGTCCTTGTTCAGGCCGTGGCGGACGTTGTCGCCGTCCAGCAGGTAGGTGTGGCGGCCCTCGGCCATCAGCCGCTTCTCGACCAGGTTGGCGATGGTCGATTTGCCGGCGCCGGAAAGGCCGGTCAGCCAGACGACCCGCGCCTGCTGGCCCTTGGCGGCAGAGCGCGCCTGCTTGTCGACGTCCATCGCCTGCCAGTGGATGTTCTGGCTGCGCCGCAGCGCGAAGTGCAGCATCCCGGCCGCCACCGTGCGGTTGGAGATCCGGTCGATGAGGATGAAGCCGCCCAAGTCGCGGTTGTCGGCGTAGGGGTCGAAGGCGATGGCCGCGTCGAGGGAGAGGTTGCAGACGCCGATCTCGTTCAGCTCCAGCCGCCGCGCGGCCAGGTGCTCCAGGGTGTTGACGTTGACCTTGTACTTGGGCTCGGCGACCTGAGCCGAGACGGTGCGTGCCCCCAGCTTCAGCAGGTAGGGGCGGCCCGGCAGCATGGGTTCGTCGTCGAACCAGACGATGGTGGCTTCGAACTGGTCGGCGACGGCCGGCGGGCTGCCGGCGGCGGCGAGCACATCCCCGCGCGAGACGTCGATCTCGTCCTTCAGCGTCAGCGTCACGGACTGGCCGGCCACCGCCTCGGGCAGGTCGCCGGTGAAGGTGACGATCCGCTCGACGGTGCTTTCGCGGCCCGACGGCAGCGCCTTCAGCTTATCGCCGGGCTTCACGGAGCCGGAGGCGATCAGGCCGGAGAAGCCGCGGAAGTCGAGGTTGGGCCGGTTCACCCACTGGACAGGCATCCGGAAGGGCTGGTCCCCGAGGTCCTCCTCGACCGGGGCCTCCTCCAGCCAGCGCAGCAGCGGCGGGCCCGAGTACCAGGGCGAATGGGCGCTGGGCTCGGTGACGTTGTCGCCCTTCAGCGCCGACATCGGGATGGCGGTGAAGCTGTCGATGCCGATCTGGCGGGCGAACTCGCGGTAGTCGCCGACGATCGATTCAAAGCGAGCCTCGCTCCAGTCGACCAGGTCCATCTTGTTGATCGCCAGGACGACGTGGCGGATGCCCAGGAGGCTGACCAGATAGCTGTGCCGCCGGGTCTGGGTCAGCACCCCCTTGCGGGCGTCGATCAGGATGATCGCCGCGTCCGCCGTCGAGGCGCCGGTGACCATGTTGCGGGTGTACTGCTCGTGGCCGGGCGTATCGGCGACGATGAACTTGCGCTTGTCCGTCGAGAAGAAGCGGTAGGCGACGTCGATGGTGATGCCCTGCTCGCGTTCGGCGGCCAGGCCGTCGACCAGGAGGGCGAAGTCGATCTCGCCGCCCTGGGTGCCGACCTTCTTCGAATCCGCCTCGAGGGCCGCCAGCTGGTCCTCGAAGATCATCTTGGAGTCGTAGAGCAGGCGGCCGATCAGGGTCGACTTGCCGTCGTCCACCGAGCCGCAGGTCAGGAACCGCAGCAGGCTCTTGTGCTCGTGCGCGTGGAGGTAGGCCTCGATGTCCTCGGCGATCAGGGCGCTCTGATGGGCCATCAGAAATAGCCCTCCTGCTTCTTCTTCTCCATGGAGGCGGACTGGTCGTGGTCGATGACCCGTCCCTGGCGCTCTGAGGTCGTGGTGAGCAGCATCTCCTGGATGATCTCGGGCAGGGTGGCGGCCGTGCTCTCGATGGCTCCGGTCAGCGGATAGCAGCCAAGCGTGCGAAAGCGGACCCGCCGCAGTTCCGGTGTCTCGCCCGGGAGCAGCGGCAGGCGATCATCATCGACCATAATCCAGACGCCGCTGCGCCGGACCACCGGCCGCGGCGCGGCAAAATAGAGCGGCACCACCGGAATATTCTCCGCTTCGATGTACTGCCACACATCGACTTCAGTCCAATTCGACAGCGGAAACACTCGCATTGTCTCGCCCGGCCGTAGCCGCGTGTTGTAGAGGCGCCAGAGCTCCGGCCGCTGCCGCCGCGGCTCCCATACATGGCCGGCGCCGCGGAACG
>JBJMQX010000110.1:0-19787 GCA_045802455.1 Phenylobacterium sp.
ACATCACCAAGGACCTGATCTACGACGCTGTGGCGCCGGACGACTTCGAGTCCATGCTGGAGCTGGACCGCTACAACGCCCGCTCGACCGCCTTCGACAAGATCATCTCGGCGACCCACGACCACTTCTGGGATCCGCTCGACAGGAAGTACATCGACTTCGACGAGCCGTTCGACATGGCCTCGACCATGATCATGCCGGAGAAGATGATCGGCGCGCTGCAGCTCGACTATGTCAACGAGACGCTGGGCACGCCGGAGCGCCGGATCGCCTTCGCCAACGCCCAGACCCTGCGCACCTTCTCCTCGATCCTTCACGGCGAGCAGGGGGCGCTGAACCTCTCGGCCTCCCTCTGCCACGTGCTGAAGGACCAGGGCGCGCAGGAGTACGCGGCCAACCAGACCCGCGAGGAAGCCCGCCACGTCACGGCCTTTGCGAAGTACATCAAGGCCCGCTGGGGCCGCCCGGTGGAATGCGGACCGGTGCTGAAGGACCTGCTGGTCGAGATCATCCACGCGCCTGAGGTCTACAAGAAGATCATCGGCATGCAGATGCTGGTCGAAGGCCTGGCCATGGGCGCCTTCGCCACGATCTTCAACGAGACCAACGACCCGCTGGCCAGGAAGCTGACCCAGCTGGTGATGACCGACGAGGCCTTCCACCACAAGTTCGGGAAGATCTGGGCCGACCGGACCATCCCGCACCTGACGCCCGCCGAGCACGAGATCATCGAGATGTGGGCGGCTCACTGCTTCCAGACGCTGCTCTTCAACCTGGTCGCGCCGACCCAGAACGTCGGCCTCTACGAGGAGTTCGGGCTCGATCCGAACCGGGTGATCGAGGAGATGGGCAAGCTCGTCAGCGACGAGACCCGCCGCGAGGAGATGAAGGAGGCGACCAACATCTTCCGGGTGCTGGTCAAGACGCTGGTCAACGCCGGCATCATCACCGAGCGGACGAAGGCGTTCTACGCCGTCTACGTCGACATCGACGAGCTGAAGGGCGAAGGCGACAAGATGGTCGGCGACGACATCGCCGAGGAGGGCATCAAGTACCTCCAGGAGATCAACTTCAGGGACCGCGCCAAGGCGCTGCTGATCGCCGCGGAATAGCGGCGGCCGTCAGGGCGGTCCGGCCGCGGGCGCGGCGGACTCCAGTTCGCCGATGCGCTGCCGGTAGAGCCTGGCGACCGCCTGTGGCGACACGCGCGCCGCCGCCTCGCGTGCATTCAGCCACTCGTCCTGATCGGCGCGCAGCACGCTCGCGGGCATCACGCCAAGCGCGAGCGCCCGGGCGTAGGCGCGCCGCATGCGCCGGTCCGCGGCGGCGAGCTCGGGTTCCCGGCAGACCACCTGTTCGGCCGGCGATACGGCGCGGGCGCAGGGTTCCGCCGCCGCTGTCTCGCGTTCCGCCGGTTCCGGGACGGCGACCTGAGGGGCCGCGGACGGCACTGCGAGCGGAGGCGCGGCCACCGCCGGAGCCGGCGCCTCTGCACGCGCCTCGGCGGGCGCCGCCGGTACGGGAGCGGCGGCGGCCGGCAGGCCGAGCTGGGCGCTGGGCGGCGGGGTCGCGGGGTGCTGGATGGCCTGGGTCCACCGACGCCAGGGGGGCGGTTGGGGCGCCTGTGGGGGGAAACCTGCTGCAGGCTGCGAAGGCGTTGCAGGCAGCCTGCCGCGAACGGCCAGATCGAGCCGTTGCTGGGGCTGGGCTTCCGGGGTCGGCGCGCTGGCCGCAGTTTGCGCATGCGGCGGGCGGGCGGCTGGGCGCGGCAGGAGATCGGCGATGGGCAGGACCACGCCGGCGACGGCGCCCGCCGCGACCGCCAGACCCCCGGCGACAATGAACGGCCAGCGCGCGGCGCGGCGCCGCCGTTCGGTCCGCGGGCTATCGGCAGGACGCGCTCGATGGGCGCTGAAGGAAGCCCCTTCGTATCCCATGAGCCCGAGGTCGGCAGGCGCGGTCGGGGTGGTCGCGCGTGGCGGGGCTATGGGCGGCTCGGCTTCGTAGGCGCCGTCGCGAACCAGGCGAGGATCGGGATCGAACGCCTCAGGCTCCGCGTCCGCCGGCGTGTGCAACGCTCGCGGCTCAGGAGGCAAAGGTCCCAGGTCGTCATCGGGGCCGAGATCCCGCGGCGTGTCGTCGGCGTAGCTCCGAAAGCCGAACCGGCGCCCGCTTTCTCTGCCCCGCTCGTCTCCCTGCACGGCGGTCGCTCCTGCGTCGTCGCCGGCGCGTGCGGGCCGGCGCTCAGTCCCAAACGTCGCTGGCGCGGCGGCGATCCCACCGATCGTCCGCGGGCGAGGCGCTCCGCCGTCGCCGCCGGATTTCTTTGACGCGGGCCCGCCGCCGCGCGATCCTTCCTGAACGGCGTTCAGGGAACGCTGCCGAAGGAGCTGCGCCATGGCCGACGGCAACATCACCAAGGACGCCATGTACGGGGCCGTGGCGCCCGACGACTTCGAGTCCATGCTGACGCTGGATCGGTACGCCGAGCGCTCGACGGCTTTCGACAAGATCATCTCGGCGACGCACGAGCATTTCTGGGATCCGCTGGACAAGAAGTACATCGACTTCGACGAGCCGTTCGACCTGGAGAACGAGGCGCTGACGGGCGAGGACCAGATGCCCCTGTTCCGCCTGCCCTACGTCGACGCCGCGCTGACCGACCCCAAGCAGCGGATCGCCTTCATCAACTACCTGCAGCTTCGGAACTTCTCGTCGATCCTGCACGGCGAGCAGGGCGCGCTGAACCTCTCGGCCAGCCTGTGCCACGTGCTCTACGACCAGGGCGCCCAGGAGTACGCGGCCAACCAGACCCGCGAGGAGGCGCGCCACGTCACCGCCTTCGCCAAGTACATCAAGGCCCGCTGGGGCCGCCCCACCGAATGCGGCGCGGCGCTGAAGAGCCTCCTGGTCGAGATCATCGAGGCGCCGGAGGTCTACAAGAAGATCGTCGGCATGCAGATGCTCGTCGAAGGCCTGGCCATGGGCGCCTTCGCCAACGGCTACAAGCACAACCGCGACCCGGTGGCGCGCAAGCTCTTCCAGCTGGTGATGACCGACGAGGCCTTCCACCACAGGTTCGGGAAGATCTGGGCCGATCGGACCATCCCGCACCTCACCGAGGCCGAGCGCAACCTGGTCGAGGACTGGACCGCCCACTGCGCCCAGAAGCTCCTGTTCGACCGCGGCGACCCGCGCCAGTCGGCGGAGATCTACGGCCGCTTCGGCCTCGACCCCGAGCGGGTGATCGCCGACATCGTCCAACGCCGGAAGGAGCGCGACCCGAACCGCAAGTTCCGCGGCGAGACCAACGTTTTCCGCGTGCTGATCAAGACCCTGCTCAACGCCGGCCTGATCACCGAGCGCACCCGCTGCTTCTACGCCACCTACGTCGACCTGGAGGAACTGGCCGGCGAAGGGACGCGGATGGTCGGCGACGACATCGCCGAGGACGGCATCCGCTACCTGCAGGCGATCAACTTCAAGGACCGCGCCAAGCCGGTGTCGATCGCGGCCGAATAGCGCCGCTTGTTGAAGCGTGGTTTAGAAATCTCCAAATAGGATTGCGTCCATATGCGGCGCCCGATGGTTTGGGCCCCGCGTTTCAATTCTCACGTGCCCCGGATATTGAGCGCCCATGCTCCAGCGCCTGACCGCGATCCTCGCCGCCGCGACCGCCCTGGCCGCGGCCCTGCCCGCCGCCGCGGAACCGCAGAACCCGACCGCGGCCGTGCGGCCCGTGTCGCACGTCGAGCTGACCAGCATGATGGGCCGCTGGTACGAGGTGGCCCGCTTTCCGAACCAGATCCAACGCGGCTGCCAGGCCGGCGCCTCGGACTGGATCCGCACCGGGGACGGCTTCGCGGTGACCCAAAGCTGCCACAAGGGCACGCCCGACGGCCCGCTCGCCGAGTGGAAGGCCAGGGCCCGCGTCGCCGACCCGGCCACCAACGCCAAGTTCAAGATGAGCTTCTTCGGCGGGCTGGTCTCCCAGGAGTACTGGGTGCTCGACCAGCGGCCGGACCAGGGCTGGCTCATCCTGGCCACTCACGACGGCCACTACCTGTGGCTGATGTCCAGCAAGCCGACGCTGCCGGCCCAGATCCGCACCGAGGCGGTGGCGCGCATCCGGCAGCTCGGCTTCGATACCGGCCGCCTGGAGTTCCCGTTGCCCGGACGGGGCTAGGGCCCGCGGGCCAACAGAGTCTTGCGTCCGGAACGTACCCAGAACAGAGTAGGCTCGTGGACGCCACCGTCACCATCGTCACGGTCTCGCGGCCGGAGACCACCGCCGCCGTCACCCGCGGGGCGGCCCGGCTGCTGACCGCGCTGGGCTATGCGCCGCTCGCCGAGGTCACCCTGCCGAACGGGCGGCGCGCCGACCTGATGGCCCTGGGGCGCAAGGGCGAGATCTTCATCGTCGAGGTGAAGTCCAGCCTCGAGGACTTCCGCACCGACACCAAGTGGCATGAGTACATGCCCTACTGCGACGCCTTCGCCTTCGCCGTGGCGCCGGAGTTCCCGCGTGAGATCCTGCCCCAGGAGCCGGGCCTGATCGTCGCCGACGGCTTCGGCGGCGCGGTCCTGCGCGAGGCGCCGGTGACGCCCCTGGCCGGCGCCCGGCGCAAGGCCCTGACCCTGGCCTTCGGGCGCCTCGCCGCCCTGCGCGCGGCCGGCGCCCCGGCGGTGGACCTGGAGTAGCTCAGCCCCCCGCGCTCAGCTGTTTGAGCGCCCCCATGTGGCGGCGCGAGACGGGGATCTCGGCGCCGGTGGAGAGGACCACGGCGGCGCGGCCGGCGGACTGGCGGATGCGCACGATGCGGTCGCGGCGGACCAGGCTGGAGCGGTGCACGCGCAGGAACTGGCCGGGGTCGAGCTTGGCCTCCAGCGCCCCGATCGACTGGCGGATCAGGTAGCTCTTCGGACCGGCGTGGATGCGCACATAGTCGCGCTCGGCGGCGACCCAGTCGATGGCGGCGATCGGCAGGCAGGCGCGGCCGCCGCGTTCGGCGATCCAGATGTCGCGGGCGAACGGCGAGGCCGGCGGCTCGGGCCCGCCGCGCAGGTTCGTGAGGATCTCCTCCAGCTCGGAGGCCCGCTCGGCGGCGGCGCGTTCGGCGAGCGCCTGGCGGGCGCGGGCGAGCGAGGCGGCCAGGCGATCGGGCTCCACCGGCTTGAGCAGGTAGTCGAAGGCGGCGCGCTCGAAGGCCTCGATCGCGAAGCGGTCGAAGGCGGTGACGAAGATCACGATGGGAGTCCTTGGCGGCGTCCGCTCGCCCGCGAGGCCGTCCAGCACCTCCAGGCCCGTGCGGCCGGGCATCTTGATGTCCAGTAGCACCACATCCGGGCCGTGCTCGGCGATCATCCGCTGGGCGGCCACGCCGTCGCAGGCGGCGCCGGCCAACACCACGTCCGGCAGCTCCCGCAACAGGATCTCGAGGCGCCGCCGCGCCAGGGGCTCGTCGTCGACGATCAGCACGCGAAGGGTGGGCGGGCCGGCCATCAGCGCCGCTCCAGCGGAAGCTCGATGGTCGCCGCAAAGCCCCCGCCCGGCCGCGGCCCGGCAATGAGTAGGCCGGCCGGGCCGTAGAGCACCTCCAGGCGCCGGCGCACGTTGGCCAGGCCGACACCCAGGGTCTGCGGCGCCTCGGCCAGGTCGGGGACGGCGTCGTCGCGCACGGTGATAGCCAACTGGCCGTCCCGGGCTTCGGCGACGATCTCGACGGCCACCGGGCGGCGCGTGCGCGCGACTCCGTACTTCACTGCGTTCTCGATCAGCGGCTGCAGGATCAGGCCGGGGACCAGGGCGTCCTGCAGCGCCGCCGGCGTCGCCTCGGTGACCTTGAGCCGCTCGCCGAAGCGCTCCTCCTCGATGGCGAGGTACTGCCGCTGGGCCTGCAGTTCCTCGGCGAGCGTGATCTTGTCGCCAGGCGCCTGTTCAAGCGAAACCCGCAGGAAGTTGGACAGCGACAGCACCATCCGCTCGGCGCGGGCGAAATCCTTCTGCAGGATCAGCGAGGAGAGGGCGTTGAGGGTGTTGAACAGGAAGTGCGGATTGATCTGGTTGCGGAGCATCTGGTTCTGGCTCTCGGCGGCCAGCGCCTGGGCTTCCACGAGCCGCAACGCATGCTCGCGCGCCTGCTCGTCGTAGCTGAGCGCGAACACGATCGCGCACCAGGCGATGAAGGACCAGATCAGGACAGAAGCCGATGGGATGGAGGCCAACGCCAACTCGCCGAGGCTGTCCTTCCAAGGCTTCAGGGGAGCGATGGCGTAGAAGGCGATGGCGTTGACCGCGCTCCAGAACACCACCCCGGCCAGCACGAGGCCGATCGCCAGCAGGATCTGGCGCGGCAACGGCCAGTCGCGAGATCGCAGCAGGAACCTCTGCATCAGCGCGCAGAAGACGACCGCGGCCGCCGTCACCCCGGCGCGCCGCACGGCCATGTCGAGCACCTGCCCCAACGGGGTATCCATATTGATGACCACCCGCACGGTGATCAGCAGATAGGTCAGCGCCCACAGTGAAATGTTGGCGACCAGGTAGCGGTCCAGGAGTGGGCGCCTTGCCGGCGGGGCCTGTTCGCCGCCCGATACATAGGCACGGCCCAATGGACGCTTCCCCCGCGCCGGTGACGATGGCCCGAGACTAGGCCATGGCGGCGGCTGCGGCGACGCCGTTCGTCGTGCCGATACCGCCGTTCGCCGCAGCGACTGCGGTTCGCCGCTCGGATTGCAGGCCTGGTCGAATACGCCGTGATCGACCGCGCCCGAGGTCGGAAGCTTCAATGGCGCTTCGGCGCCTGGTTGTCGGGGAGACCTGCCATGAAGCTCTGCGGACAGATTTCCATCGAACTGACGGTCGACGACTTCGTGGAGGCGGCGGACCACCAGCGGCGGCTCGAGTTGCTGCTCGGGACGATCCGGGCAAGCTATCCCGAGGCGACCCTGGCGATGCGCGAGCGGCGGGAGCGCAAGCCGCTCGCCCTCACGCCGGCTCCCACCGGTGGCGGCCCGACGCCATGAGCATGCGTTGCCGCAACGCCGTCCTGCAGAGCCTGCACCTGTTCAAGGCCTTGGACGCGCGGGTCAGCGTCAACGAGGTGATCGCCTTCCTCTACGCGGCGGAAAACGAGGGCCTGACGGTGCAGGAGATGGCGAACATGGCCCGCATCACCCAGTCGACCGCCTCGCGCAGCCTGCGGGCGCTGGGCCCCGCGGCTTCGCCCTGGTCACAGCCCCCGGCCCTGGGATTGGTCGAGGCCTATCTGAATCCCACTGACGCGCGCAGTCACGTCATCCACCTGACCGCCGCCGGCCGCGAGCTCCGCGATCGCCTCGACGCGATCATCCGCGAGTCGGTGACGATCCTGCCGGACCGGGTGCGAGCGGCTTAGGCGGCGGGAACAGAAGCCCGGCTGACCTTCTTTGGAACGACGCAGCGCCAGGCTTCACGAACGAGCTCGCCAATCTCGTCGGCTTCCAGCGCCTCGATCTCCACCAAGCTCCAGCGCATGGCTCCGGCCGTGAACGGCTCGAAGACGTCCGGACGCACCTCGAACAACAGCTCCTGACGCCCGGGATCGAGCTTCATCAGCGCGCGCTTGCCCCAGAGGTGCACAACTCCCCTCCGACCGAACTTGAAGCAGGGCTCGCCCATGGACTGGGTTTCGCGGACGCCCGGCAGCGTCAGGGCAACGGCGCGAATGTCTTCCCAAGTCGCCATCATCGACCTTGCGGGTCTATCGCGGCGCGCGCTTGGCCAGGATCCGCTGCAGGGTCCGCCGGTGCATGTTTAGCAGCCGCGCGGTCTCCGATACGTTGTGATTGCAGAGCTCGTAGATGCGCTGGATGTGCTCCCAGCGCACGCGGTCGGCGCTCATCGGGTTCTCGGGCGGCGCCGGCGCCATGTCGCCGCGGGCCAGCAGCGCGCGCGCCACGTCGTCCGCGTCGGCCGGCTTGGACAGGTAGTCGACGGCCCCGGCCTTCACGGCCTGCACGGCGGTGGCGATGTTGCCATAGCCCGTCAGCATGATGATCTTGGCGTCGGGGCGGGCGTCGCGCACCGCCTCGACCACCTTCAGTCCGGTGCCGTCCTCCAGGCGCATGTCGAGCACGGCGAAGGCGGGGGGATGGGCTTTCACCGCGGCGATCGCCTCCTGGACGCTGCCGACCAGCGTGGGCTCGAATCCGCGCTGTTCGAGGGCGCGGCCCAGGCGCGTGCGCAGGGGCGCGTCGTCGTCGAGCACCAGCAGCGTCTTGTCGGGAAGGGCCGCGACGTCGGAGGAAAGATCAGTCATTGGGGCATTCCCGCGAGCGGGCTCCCTTTGCACTAACATGTGCGTCATCCTGTCGCAGTTGGAGACGGTAGGGCAAGCTGGAACTCAACTTTCGCGGTTCTCTAAGACGCGCCCGCAGCCTCGATTTTCGACCTGGGCCACCGGGCTGAGACGACTGCGCCATGCGGCCGTCCATTCTGAAACGTCACAAGGGCCCCTGTTCGTTCCAACAGCGTCTTGGCGATGAAGAAGCCGAGGCCCATGCCGATGTGGCCGGTCCGTGAGCCTTCGGCGCCCGGACGCGTGGTCACGTAGGGCTCGCCCAGCTTGGCCAGCACCTCCGGCGCGAAGCCGGGCCCGTCGTCCCGGACCTCGATGGAGATAGTTTCGGCGTCGAAGCGCGCGGAGACCAGCACCTCCGACTTCGCGAAGTCCACGGCGTTTTCAAGGAAGGAGGTGAAGGCGTGGGTGATTTCCGGCATCCGGCGGACGTCGGGGGTCTTCATGCCGGTCGTGCCGGTCACGATCGCCTCGACGCGCACCCCCTTGGTCTCCGCCTGCGGCTCGGTCACCTCCTGCACCAGCTGACGCAGCGAGAGACGCTCGTGGACCTCGTCCGCGGCTGCGCCAGGGGTCTCGGTGAGCCGCCGCAGGATCTCGCGGCAGCGCTCGGCCTGGGCGATCAGCAGGTCCGCGTCCTCGCGCACGCCGGGCGTCGGCGCCTCGCGGGCCATCTCCTTGGCGACGATGGCGATGGTGGCGAGCGGCGTTCCGAGCTCATGGGCGGCCGCGGCGGCGAGCGTGCCCAGCGCCGAGAGCCGCTGCTCGCGGGCCAGCACCGCCTGGGTGACGTCGAGGGCGAGCGCCATGCGGGCCGATTCCACCGCCGCCTGGCGCACATAGCCCGCGGTGAGCGCGACGCCGGCCGCCACCGCCAGGGCCGCGCCGATCCGATAGCTCAACGGGATGGCGACGGTCGCGCCGGCGGCCGCGGGCAGCGGCAGGGAGTAGATCGCCAGCACGGCGCTCAGCAGGATCGCCAGGGCGCCCAGCATCAGGACCGGCCGCGCGGGCAGGGTGGCGGCCGCCAGGGTGACCGGCGCGATCAGCATCAGGACGAAGGGGTTGGCCGTGCCGCCCGTCAGGAAGACGAGGGCGCTGATCTGCAGGATGTCGAGGGACAACTGGGCGGCGGCCTCACGGTCGCCGAACACCCGTTGCCCCGGCGAGGCCACGCCGGTCAGCAGATTGACCCAGACGCCGGCCGCCACGACGCCGAAGCACAGCGGGTACGGCAGTGAAAACCCCAGCGCCATCACCGCCACGAGCAGCGTGACCTCGCCGGCCAGCACCAGCCAGCGCAGGGTGACCAGGGTGCGGACCCGCAGGCGGCCTCGGTGGACGGCCCCCTCGGACCAGTCGTCGGCCAGGCTCACCTCGTCGGGATCGGGCGGCTCGGCCGCGGCCGCGCCTTGCAACGCCGCAGCGCCGGTCTTATCGAAACCGACCGGAGGCTGTGGCGCCGGAGCTGTCCGCGATCTCGCCATGCCCGCCTAGGATTGCCCGGCGGCGGCGCGGTGGCGAGCCCGAATATGTCCCATGGAGTTGCGCCTCATGAGCCGGACCATCTGGGCAGTCCTCGCAATCCTCGCCCTGGCCTTCGCTGGCCTGACAGGGCTTGCGGTCAGGCACGGTGTTCTCGATCCCCCAGCGCAAACCGCCGCCATCGGCGGGCCGTTCCATCTGGTCGACCAGGCCGGGCGGCCGGTCACCGAGGCGGCGCTGAAGGGTAAGTGGAGCGCCGTCTTCTTCGGCTTCACCTTCTGCCCCGAGGCCTGCCCGACGACGCTGCTGGCGCTGGCCCAGGCTGAAAAGCAGCTCGGACGGCGGGCCGACGACTTCCAGACGGTGTTCATCTCGGTGGACCCGCAGCGCGATACGCCCAAGGTCATGGCCAACTACCTGTCGAACGGCTCTTTCCCGCACCGCACACTGGGGCTGACCGGAACTCCCGACCAGGCCGCCGCGGCGGCGCGCGCCTATCATGTCTTCTATCAGAAGGCCGGCGACGGCCCGGACTACCAGGTCAACCACTCGACGATCACCTACTTGATGAGCCCCAAGGGCCGCTTCGTCTGTGCCCTGCCGTACGGGACCCCGCCCGACGTGCTGGCCGCCAAGATCGCGGCCGCGATGAGGCAGGGGCCAGGCGCCGAGACCTGCTAAGCGCTCGCCCAGACGGCCGCTTCCGCCAAAGTCGCGCTTGTATCAAAATAAGGGTATGGACCCGATTAACATTTCGCGTGTTATGTTGCGATGCACAACGCCCATTGGGGCTTGCGAGGGGCCATGCTCTATTCCCTCTACGAAGCCGGCTACTACGCCTCGACGCCCCTCAGGGCCGCCGCCCGGCTGACGCGCGACTTCTGGTCCTCGCCGCTAAACCCGGCCCGCGACTCTGAGCTGGGCCGCCGGATGTACGCGGGGGCCGACGTGTTCGCGAACCTGACCCGCCGCTACGGAAAGCCCGAGTGGGGCATCACCTCGGTCGAGATCGACGGCCATCCGGTCCGGGTGCGCGCGGTGGAGGAATGGTCCTCGCCCTGGTGCAAGCTGACCCACTTCTCGCGCGACATGGCCGACATGCGCCGCGCGGGCCGGCGGACGATCGAGCCCGCGGTGCTGATCGCAGCCCCGCTTTCCGGCCACTACGCCACCCTGCTGCGCGGCACCGTCCAGGCCTTCCTGCAGGATCACGAGGTCTACATCACCGAATGGTCCAACGCCCGCGACGTGCCGGTGCTGGAGGGCCGCTTCGACTTCCACGACTACATCGACCACATCCGCCGGATGCTGCAGGTGCTGGGCCCGCGCCCGCACGTGGTGGCGGTCTGCCAGCCGGGACCGACAGTGCTGGCCGCGGCGGCGCTGATGGCCGAGGACAGCGATCCGAGCCGGCCCGGTTCGATGACCTTCATGGGCTCGCCGATCGACGCGCGCCTGTCGCCGACGGTGACCAACCGCCTGGCCGAGGAGAAGCCCTTCGCCTGGTTCCAGTCGAACATGATCGACACCGTGCCGGGGCCCTATCCGGGCATGGGCCGGCGCGTCTATCCGGGCTTCGTCCAGCTCGCCAGCTTCATGTCCATGAACCTCGAGAAGCACCAGGAGGCGCACCTGCGCTACCTGCAACAGCTGATGGACGGCGACGGTGACTCCGCCGAGAAGCACCTCGAATTCTACGACGAGTACCTGGCGGCGCTGGACCTGACGGAGGAGTTCTACCTCCAGACCGTCGACGTGGTCTTCCAGCGCTACCTGCTGCCGAAGGGCGAGCTGGAGCACCGCGGGCGCCCCGTGCGGCCTGAGCTGATCACCGACATCGCCCTGCTGACCGTCGAGGGCGAGCACGACGACATCTCCGGCATCGGCCAGACCCAGGCGGCGCATGCGCTGTGCGCCGGCATCCCCGAGGCCATGAAGCACGACTACGTCCAGCCGCACGTCGGCCACTACGGCGTCTTCAACGGCCGGCGGTTCCGGGAGGAGATCTATCCGAAGGTGCGCGCCCTCATTTGGGGAACCGAGGTGAATTTGGCGCGCGCGCGGGCCGCCAACCCCCTCCCAAAGGCCGCGGAAGCCGCCTAGATATCGGCCATGAGTCCCTTCGGCCGCCAGTTCGCCGACGGCGACCGGCTGGAGGTGGCCGGCGCGCCTGTAACCCTCAAGGTCAACCGCCGCGCGCGGCGGGTTTCGCTCAGGCTCGACCGGACGCGCCGCGAGATCGTCGCCACCGCGCCCTCGCCGCGACGCCTGCCCGAGGCCGCCGCCTTCGCCCGCGAGCGCGCCACCTGGATCGCCGACCGCCTGGCCGAGCTTCCCGAGGCCCAGCCGATCCATCCGGGGATGACGCTGAGCGTGTTCGGCGAGCCGGTGGTGCTGGAGCGCGGGACGGGGCGCGCCCGCTGGCATCCGGCGACGGCCGACGAGCCGGCCCGGATCACCGCCATGGGCGACGGCGAGGGCTACGCCCGGGCCGTGATCCTGCTGCTCAAGCGGCGCGCGGCCGCGGTCCTGGGCGAGCGCACCACCACCTACGCCGCCATGCTGGGCGTCGAGGCGCCCACCGTCACCATCGCCGACGCCAAGGGCCGTTGGGGCTCCTGCCGTCCCGGCGTGAAGGGCGCGCCCGCGGCGATCCGCTATTCCTGGCGGCTGGCGCTCGCGCCCTATGCGGTGGCCGACTACGTGGCCGCCCACGAGTGCGCGCACCTCAAGGAGCTGAACCACGGCCCGCGGTTCTGGGGCCACGTCCGCGCCCTGGTCGGCGACGAGCGCCAGCACCGCGCCTGGCTGCGCGCCGAAGGCGCCAAGCTGCACGCCTTCGGGCGCTAGCTTCCTTCAGAGCGGCCAAGCCGCGTTCTGCAACACCACGCGAAAGCCGTCGGGATCTTCGAAGGTGACGCCCGAACGGTCCCAATAGGGGTTCTGCGACGGCGTCCGCCTGGCGCCCCACGATGCCAGCCTGGCGACGGCTTCCCGCCACTCGGCCTCGTCCTCGAGGTAGAAGACGAGCAGGGTCTCGGGGTCGGGTCTCGCCCCGCTGGCGTGACCTCGCTGGCGGGTGAATTCCAGGTGATAGGGCGCTTCCGGGGCGCCCAGGACGACGCCGTCGAAGCCGTCGTGGTCCTGGAACTCGGCTAGCTTCTCGAGCCCCAGCCCATCCACGTAGAAGGCGGTCACCTCCGCCATCCGGTCCGTTGATCTAGCGACCCTCAGCGTGGCCCGCCGGAGGTCCACTAGTGCGGCGCCTCGTCAGGGTAGCGGGAGGGCGGGACCACCACCCGCGGCGGTGGGCCCTCGGCCTCGTGGTCGCCGTGCAGCAGGTCCTGGACGCCGTTGATGATCGCGCCGAGCGGGTCCGAGGATTGCTCGGGCGGCGGCGGGGCGTCGCCGCCGGGAATCGGCTGGACCTTCAGCCGCGGCAACGCCTGCATCATGTAGTCGTGCCAGATCCCGGCCGGGGCCGCGCCGCCGGTGACCTTCTTCATCGGCGTGTTGTCGTCCTTGCCCACCCAGACGGCGGTGGTGAAGCCGCCGGTGTAGCCGATGAACCAGGCGTCCCGGTAGTCGCTGGTGGTGCCGGTCTTGCCGGCCAGGTCGTAGCCCGGCACCCGGGCCCGCGTGCCGGTGCCCGACGCGATCACCTGGCGCATCATGCGGATCATGTAGGAGAGCGCCGGCTGGCCGATCACCGGCCTGCGCTCGGCCCCGCCCATGCCGTGATCGTAGAGCACCCGGCCGGTGGTCGTGCGGATGCGCTCGATGCCAAAGCCCTTGGCGAACACCCCGCCGTTGGAGAACGGCGCATAGGCCTGGGCCATCTCCAGCGGGCTCACCTCGACGGCGCCCAGCGCCATGGACGGATCGAGCTGGATCGGGGAGGTGATGCCGAGCCTGCGTGCGGTGGCGGCGACGTTCGACGTGCCGACCTCGTTGGCCAGCCGGGCCGCCACGGTGTTGATCGATTCCTTGAGCGCGATCTCGAGGTTGATCGGGCCCAGGTACTTTCCGGTGTAGTTGCGAGGCGTCCAGTTGCCGATGGTGATCGGCTCGTCCACGACCGGCGTGTCCGGCGTACGGCCCGCCTCCATCGCCGTCAGGTAGACGAACGGCTTGAACGCCGAGCCCGCCTGGCGCTTGGCCTGGGTGGCCCGGTCGAACTGGCTCTGCAGGTAGTCGATTCCGCCCACGTAGGCGCGGATCCGCCCTTCGCCGTCGAGCGAGATCAGCGCGCCCTGTTTCACCCCCTGGCTCTGGGCCGCGGCGACCCCGCGCTGCAGCGCCTGCTCGGCCGAGGCCTGCAGCGGCAGGTCCAGCGTGGTCTCCACGACGAGGTCCTCGGTGGGCTCGCCGACCAGCTGGCGGACTTGGTCGTCCACGAAGTCGGTGAAGTACTGCGCCCGCTGGTTGGCCAGCACCGGGTTGACCCGCACCTTGGTCGAGAAGGCCTGGTCGCGCTGTTCGGGCGTGATCGCGTGGATGCGCACCATCTCGTCGAGCACGATGGTCGCGCGCCGCGCCGCCCGGTCGGTGGCGGCCACCGGCGAATAGCGCGACGGCCCCTTCATCATGCCCGCCAGCAGGGCCGCCTCGCCCAGGGTGAGCTGGGCGGCGGGCTTGTTGAAGTAGCGCTGGGACGCGGCCTCGATGCCGTAGGCCCCGGCCCCGAAGTACTCGCGGTTGAGGTAGAGCTCGAGGATCTGCTTCTTGGAGAATTTCATCTCCAGCCACACCGCCAGGATCAGCTCCTGGGCCTTGCGCCGATAGTTCTGGTTGGGGGTCAGGAAGAGCGCGCGCGCCAGCTGCTGGGTGATGGTCGAGCCGCCGCGCAGCGGGCCGCCATGGTGGGTCCAGTTGTAGACCTGGCTGCGGAAGATGCCCCAGGGGTTGAACCCCAGGTGGTAGTAGAACCAGCGGTCCTCGATGGCCACGAACGCCTTGGGGACGTAGGGCGGCAGCTTGTCCAGGTCGACGGGCGGCGCGTACTGGCTGCCGCGCACCGCCACCAGCCCGCCCGAGCGGTCGAGGTAGGAGATCGAGGGCTGGCGCTTGACCTCGTAGAGCTTGGAGGTGTCGGGCAGGTCGACGGAGAACACCGCGAAGAAGGCCACCCCGAAGATCAGCAGCCAGACGCCCATCACCAGCGTCCAGTAGATGAAGGACTGCAGGGGGGAGCGCCGAGGGCGCGGGGCGTCCGGTCCGCGACCGTCTCCATGGCCGCTGCCGGGCGGCTGCGCGTTGGCCATGTTCCTCGTCGTTCCTAAGCTTGCGCCATCGGCTGCGGGCGCCCGACCCGGCGCGGGTCATAACCCAGCGAGGAGAAGCGCGCGACAAGATTGACGAGATATGAACGGCCGTCGCCGGGCGCGTGGCCGCGGCCGTTCTGGCCCCTTTCTTCCGGGCCAAGCTTCGGTCACATTCCGCCGCAAGTTTTCGCGGCCGGGCTTCGCTGTGAAGCCGCCGCCGCCAGACAGGGGACGTCTCGAGATGATGCGCAAGAGGGTGGCGCTGGTGGCGGCGCTGGCGGTGTTGGGCGCTGCGGCTTGCTCTCCCAAGGCCGGCGGAGCCGCGGGCGCGCTGCCGGACGACATGGACATGGGCAATGCCAAGGCCAAGGTGACGGTGGTCGAATACGCCTCCGTCGGCTGCCCGGTCTGCGCCCGCTGGGACCAGGAGGTGTTCCCGGCGTTCAAGGCCAAGTACGTCGACACCGGCCGCGTGCACTACGTGTTCCGCGAGATGCTGGTCGGCGGCGGCGCGGAGGTGGCGGTGGCCGCGTCCGGCTTCCTGCTCGCCCGCTGCGCCGGCAAGGACAAGTACTTCGCGGTCAACGAGGCTATCTTCAAGAACCAGCAGCAGGCCTTCCAGGCCCCGCGCCAGACCCTGGTCGACATCGCCAAGTCCGTCGGCATGACCGAGGACCAGTTCAACAAGTGCATCAACGACGAGGCCGCCATCAAGGCGCTGAACGACCGGGTCGAGCAGCACAGCACCCGCGACCATGTGAACTCCACCCCGACCTTCGTCATCAACGGCAAGGCGCTGGAGCCGGGCTACCATCCGCTCGACGAGATCGACGCGGCCATCAAGGCGGCGGGGGGCTAACGCAGCGCGCTGAAATATTGCCGCGACCCGGCCGGCGCTAAGCTTCCGCCACAGCAACACGCCGCGAGGGGGATTGGCATGCTGGCGTTCATCCTGGCCCTGCAGGTAGCCGCCGCGGCGGCTCAGCCGCCCGCGCCGCCGGTCAAGCAGGTGTCCCCGGTGGTGGTCACCCCCGCCCCGAAGATTGCCGCCAATATCGACGTGGCCGGCGACGAGGAGAGCGGCGGCCATGACTTCGTGGCGATCTGGCCGGCCACGGCCTACCACACCGGCTACGACGGCGAGGTGACGCTTTCCTGCCTGGTGGACGTCCACGGGCTGGCTGAGCGTTGCCGGGTCGCGGCCGAGACGCCGCAGAACCGCGGCTTCGGCAAGGCCGCGCTGGAGCTTCGCCCGACCTTCAAGCTGAAGCCGGCGACGGGTCCGGACGGCGCGCCGGTGAACGCCACCATGGCGCTGCACATCACCTTCAAGGCGCCCAAGCGCGACGTGCTCGGCATGGAGGGCAGCAACGCCGCGGTCCGCTCGATCCACGATTCGGAAAACCTCATCGCGTCCCAGCGCAGCATGGCCGGCAACCCGCTGGCGATGCGCGACGTGACCATGGTCGACGATCCGGTCTGGGCGCAGGCGGCGGGTTTCGACGACCTGGCGCGCGCCTATCCCGCCAAGGGCGCGGGCCTGGAGGGCTATGTCGCCGCCCATTGCATGGTCGAGCGGTCGGGCGGTGAAGCGGGCGCCTTGCGCAGTTGCCAGGTGATCAAGGAGAGCCCGGAGGGCCACGACTTCGGCAAGGCCGCGCTCAGCCTGACGTCGAAGTTCCGCATCGCGCCGGCGGCGCTGGTCCGCGCTCCCCACGGCACGCCGCTGTGGGTCGATATTCCGATCCGCCTGGTCCCGCCCGCCCAGGCGCAGGACCGCACGGTGATGGCCCCGCTCTGGCTGGCCGGCTTCGACACGAGGACGGCGCCCCGCGTCTTCCCGCCGGAAGCCGCCGCCAGCGGGCTGACGACCGGCCGCGGCGTCGCCCGCTGCAAGGTCGGCCCCGACGGCGCGATGAGCGACTGCGTTCCAGAGCCGGGCGAGCCGGACGGGCTCGGCTTCTCGGAGGCGGCGGCCAAGCTGGCGTCCGCCATGCGGATGAACCTGTGGTCGGCCGACGGCGCGCCGGTGCAGGGTGGCGTGGTGCACATCCCGATCCGCCTCAACCTGAAGGGCGCAGCGCAGTAGGGGACGTCCCATAGGAAACCGCGCGGCCGCCCGCCTCCCGTTTTTCCGCATACCCGCATTGCGAAAATAGCGGTTGCCAGCGATCTTAACACTGTTATCTTAGCGATGCTCAGTTCGTTGCGCGGCGCAGGTGGGGATACTTGCGTCGATCCCACGCGGCGGGCCGGGCCGGCGCCTTGAGCAGGGGCGCCGCCACTCCCCGAAACCAAGGAGGGCTCGCATGACGCGCCTTACTCTTGCGGCCGCCTGCGCCGCGCTCACCACCCTCATCGCCGCGCCGGCGTTCGCCGCCGACCCGGTCGTCGCCAAACTGGCCCAGCCTGTCGCCCAGCCGGTGAAGTTCATCGCCGGCGGCGCGGTCTTCAACTGCGCCGAGGACGCCTGCACCTCGGGCGCGGCGACCTCCGAGACCTTCGCGCTGGCGACCTGCAAGACCATCGCCGGCAAGGTTGGCCCGATCGCGGCCTTCATCGGTCCGAAGACCATGGACGAGGCCCGCCTGGGCGCCTGCAACGCCTCGGCCGTGGCCAAGGCCTCGGGCCCGCAACTCGCCAAGCAATAGCCTGGCTCATCCACTCCCAGCAGCTCTGTTGTCGAGCTTCTGAAACCTGAAGGGCGCCGGCCCCCGCCGGCGCCCTCCTTTTTTGTCCGCTGCCCCGGCAATCGTGCGCCGCCGCACGGAGCTCGTGATCAAACGTCGTGGATCTGGGGCGGCCCCCCGTGTTGCGATGCGGGAGGGCGCGTGCTATCAGGCGCGCGGCTTTGGGCCAGGGGTTCTTTCCACCTCGCGGACCGAAGTGCTTTTTCCAAGCGCTTTCAAGCCTTTAGGTCGCGGCGGACATCCCCGCCGGCGGCTTCCGAAAACGCACCGGGCGGACACTGAAGTTGGCGGACGATTCCAAGGCCTCGAATGTGGGTGAGCGGTACGCTCAAGCCCTGTTCGATCTGGCGGTTGAACAGAACGCGGTGGCGGCCGTCGAGGCCGACCTGAAGTCGCTCAAGACTGCCCTGGCGGAAAGCCGTGACCTTCACGTCCTGGTCGCCTCGCCGAAGTTCGGCGCCGAGGCCAAGGGGGCCGCGCTCACCGCCATCGCGCAAAAGGCGCAGTTTAACGCCACGACCGTCAAGTTCCTGGGCCTGCTGGCCGCCAACGGCCGCGCCTCGCTGCTGCCGTCGGTGATCACCTCGTTCCAGACCATGGCCGCCAAGGCCCGCGGCGCCGTTTCCGCCCAGGTGACCACGGCCCTGCCGCTCAGCGCCGCCCAGTCCAAGGGCCTTGCCGCCGCATTGCGCCAGGCGCTCGGCAAGGACCCAGAAATCGAGACCCGCGTCGATCCCGCCATCCTGGGCGGCATCAAGGTGCAGGTCGGCTCCCGTCTGTTCGACGCTTCGCTGAAGTCGAGGCTCGACTCCCTGAAATTCGCCCTCAAGAGAGCGTAAGCCCATGGATATCCGCGCCGCCGAGATTTCGGCCATCCTCAAGTCGCAGATCGCCAATTTCGGCGAGGAAGCCGACGTCTCCGACGTCGGTCAGGTGCTCTCCGTCGGGGACGGCATCGCCCGCGTGTTCGGCCTCGACAACGTCCAGGCCGGCGAGATGGTCGAGTTCCCCAAGGCTGGGGTCAAGGGCATGGCGCTCAACCTCGAGCGCGACAACGTCGGCGTGGTGATCTTCGGCCAGGACCAGGCGATCAGCGAGGGCGACGAGGTCCGCCGCCTGGGCGAGATCGTGGACGTGCCGGTCGGCAAGGGCCTGCTCGGCCGGGTCGTGAACCCGCTGGGCGAGCCGATCGACGGCAAGGGTCCGATCCAGAACGTGGCCGAGCGCCGCCGCGTGGACGTCAAGGCCCCGGGCATCATCCCCTGGAAATCGGTGCACGAGCCGGTGCAGACCGGCCTTAAGGCCATCGACACCCTGATCCCCGTCGGCCGCGGCCAGCGCGAGCTGATCATCGGCGACCGCCAGACCGGCAAGACCGCCGTGGCGATCGACACCATCCTGAACCAGAAGCAGATCAACGCCGGCACCGACGAGAGCGCCAAGCTCTATTGCATCTACGTCGCCATCGGCCAGAAGCGCTCGACCGTCGCCCAGATCGTCAAGACGCTCGAGGAGCGCGGCGCGCTGGACTACACCATCGTGGTCTCCGCGACGGCGTCCGAGCCGGCCCCGCTGCAGTTCCTGGCCCCGTTCGCCGGCTGCGCCATGGGCGAGTGGTTCCGCGACAACGGCATGCACGCCGTGATCATCTATGACGACCTTTCCAAGCAGGCCGTCGCCTACCGCCAGATGTCGCTGCTGCTGCGCCGTCCGCCGGGCCGCGAAGCCTATCCGGGCGACGTCTTCTACCTGCACAGCCGCCTGCTGGAGCGCGCCGCCAAGCTGAACGAGGACAACGGCTCGGGCTCGCTGACGGCCCTGCCGCTGATCGAGACCCAGGCCAACGACGTCTCGGCCTACATCCCCACCAACGTGATCTCGATCACCGACGGCCAGATCTTCCTGGAAACCGACCTCTTCTTCCAGGGCATCCGCCCGGCGGTGAACGTCGGCATCTCGGTGTCGCGCGTGGGCTCCTCGGCCCAGATCAAGGCGATGAAGACCGCCGC
>JBJMQX010000111.1:0-32943 GCA_045802455.1 Phenylobacterium sp.
CGCGCGGCGTTCATCATGACGAACATGTGCGGCAGGCCCTGGCCCAGCTCGCCGACCAGCTCGGCCTGGGCGTCCTCGTAGAGCATGACGCAGGTGGGCGAGCCGTGGATGCCCAGTTTGTGCTCGATGGAGCCCGCCCGGAAGTCGTTGCGCGGCCCGAGACCGCCGTCCTCCTTCACCTGGAATTTGGTGGCCAGGAACAGGCTGATGCCCTTCACGCCGGGCGGGGCGTCGGGCGTGCGGGCGATGACCAGGTGGCAGATGTTGTCGGCCGCGTCGTGGTCGCCCCAGGTGATGAAGATCTTCTGGCCGGAGAGCCGGTAGCCGCCGGCCCCGTCCGGCCGGGCCATGGTGGTGAGCGCGGCGAGGTCGGAGCCCGCCTGCGGCTCGGTCAGGCACATGGCGCCCGTCCACTCGCCCGAGACCAGCTTCGGCAGCACCAGCCGCTTCTGCCGTTCGGTCCCGTGCAATTTCAGGGCCTCGATCGCGCCCTGGGTCAGCATCGGGCAGAGCCCGAAGGCCATGTTGGCGGCGTGGACCATCTCGAAGACCGCGAGCTCCATGGCCTTGGAGAGCCCCTGGCCGCCGAACTCAGGATCGGCGGAGAGCGAGTTCCAGCCGTCGGCGACGAAGGCGCGGTAGGCGTCGGCGAAACCGGGCGCGGCGGTGACCGTCCCGTTCTCGTAGCGTGCGCCCTCGGTGTCGCCCTTGCGGTTCAGCGGCGCCAGGACGTCGGTCGCAAAGGCGCCGGCCGCCTCCAGCACCGCAGCCACGGTGTCGGCGTCGAGGTCCGGGTAGGCGCGCGCGATCAGGGCGTCGTGGCCGACCGCCTTCAGGGCGAAGGCCAGGTCGCGGACGGGCGCGCGGAAAGTCATTGGGGCGAAGCTCCGATTG
Source organism: Phenylobacterium sp. (assembly GCA_045802455.1). Lineage (GTDB taxonomy): Bacteria > Pseudomonadota > Alphaproteobacteria > Caulobacterales > Caulobacteraceae > Phenylobacterium. The sequence continues at coordinate 895 of JBJMQX010000111.1, forward strand.
CTGGGCGCGTTCTAGGACAGGGGCCCGCCGCTTCCAATACGGAGCCCAGGTGGAGCGGATGGGGCGGCGAAAGAACCAACGGCGCCGAAACGGGAATAAACAGGTCAGCGTCGCCGTCTTTCGGTCAAGCTCCTTGCCCAGCGTCCTGGGCCCAAGGGACGGCGGCCGGGAGACGAATCCAATGACGCGCGGCGCTGTCCTCACCCTCGTCCTGTGCCTGGCGCTCGCGCCGGCGTTGGCCGGCCCCGCGCTCGCCAACCCGACGAACCAGGATCCCGCCAAGGTGCCGGCCGGGCAGTACGCCCTGGACAAGCGGCATGCGAGCCTGGTTGTGAAGATCGCGCACATGGGCGGCTTCTCCCGCTACACCCTGCGCTTCGACGCACTCGACGGCGGCTTCACCTACGATCCGGCCAACTGGCAGGCGACCAAGGTGACCTTCACCGTCGATCCCAAGTCGGTGGACACCAACGACCCGGCCTTCAACAAGCAGATCGCCGGCTATTTCGAGACCGACAAGTTCCCCGCCATCAGCTTCGCCTCGACCGCCGTGCAGGGCGGCCAGGACGGCAAGGGCCAGATCTCAGGTGACCTTACCCTGCATGGCGTGACCAAGCCGGTGACGCTGGATGTGACCTTCAACGGGTCCGGCCACGGCATCAGCCCGATTGGCACGCGGCTGGGCTTTTCCGGCTCCGCGCAGATCAAGCGCAGCGACTTCGGCGTCGACAACGTGATCCTGCGCCAGTTCACCAGCGACGAGGTCGAGGTGCTGTTCGAGCTCGAGTTCGAGAAGAAATAGACGGGCGCTTGGAAGGACTTCCCTCATGACCGCAGTGGCGCGCGACCCGGCCCCCGATCCGGCCGAGGTCGGCAGCGGACGCTATTCGGCGGCGGCCATCGTCCTGCACTGGGCGATCGCGCTCGCCATCGTGCTGCAGATCATCCTGGCCGGCCGCATGGAGGGGCCGAGGACGCCGACCAGCTTCGCGGTGACCCAGCTGCACAAGTCGATCGGCGTCACGATCCTCCTGCTCAGCCTGGCGCGGATCGCCTGGCGGCTGATGAACCCGCCGCCCCCGATGCCGGTGACCATGGCGCGCTGGGAACGCGAGCTGGCGCGGATCACCCACGTCGGCTTCTACGTGGTGATGATCGCCATGCCGCTGACCGGCTGGATCATGGTCTCGGCCAGCCGCACCCAGATCCCGACGCTGCTCTATGGCGTCGTGCCCTGGCCGATGGTCCCGGGGATCGCGGAGCTGGCGCCGGGCGCGAAGAAGGTCTGGCACGCGATCGGGGAGAACGGCCACGGACTGATCGCCAAGCTGATCTATGTGCTGCTGGCGCTGCATGTCGCGGGTGCGCTCAAGCACCAACTGTTCAGCCGCGACGAGCCGGTGCTGGCGCGCATGGCGCCGGGGGCGGTGGCCGGCCGCTGGTGGGAGCCGCGGATGTTCGTGATCGCCGCGGCCTTCCTGGCGGTGATCGGCTTCGGTCGGGTGGTGACACCGCCGCGTCCGGGCATGGCCCCGCCGCCGGCCGCGGCCACGCCGCAGAGCCCGGCTCAGGAGCCCGCCGAGGCGCAGGGGCCCGGCGAACCCGCCTCCGCCGACACCGCGCCCAACCCCAACGTCTCCGGCCCTAACGCATCGGCGACCACGCCCAGCCGCCCGGTGGCCTGGAAGGTCGCGCGGGGCTCGCAGCTCAAGTTCACGACCGCCTGGAGCGGCGAGCCGCTGGAGGGCCGCTTCGACCGCTGGAACGCCAACATCCTGTTCAGTCCCGACGCGCTCGAAAAATCCAAGGTGACGGTCAGCATCGACATGACCTCGGCGCGGACCGGCGACGCCCAGCGCGACGCATCCCTGCCGGCGCCCGACTGGTTCGACGCCGCGACCCATCCGAAGGCGGTGTTCACCGCGACGCGGTTCGAGAAGACCGGCGCCGACCGCTACGTGGCCCATGGCGCGTTGCAGATGCGAGGCGTGACCAAGCCCCTCGACCTGCCGTTCAAGCTGACGATCACCGGCGATACGGCCAAGGTGTCGGCGGAGACGAGCCTTGACCGGCTGGCGTTCGGCGTCGGGCAGGGCGACTTCACCGCCACGGACCAGGTGCCGGCCAAGGTGGCGGTCCGCGTCGAGCTGACCGCGACGCGCGATCAGCGGTAGCGGCAGGACATTGACTCGGCCGCCCAGCAGCCAGAGCTTGGCCGCCGCATTCATCTCGAGGTCCCGATGAAGACGATCCTCCTGGCCGCCGTGCTCGCGGCCACCGCCGCGACGGTCGCCCCATTCTCCCTGGCGCGGGGGGCGGACGCCCCAGCGGTGAAGCCCTACGTCGCCGCCGCCGTGGCGGATCCTGGGCGCGGCGCGGACAAGGACGCCGACGCGCGCCGCCATCCGGCCGAGCTGATCTCGTTCTCGGGCGTGAAGCCGGGAGACAAGGTCGTCGACCTGATCCCGGGCTCCGGCTATTTCACGAAGGTCTTCTCGAAGGCGGTCGGGCCGAAGGGCCACGTCTACATGATCTGGCCGGACGAGTACGCCAAGGAAGCCCAGCCCGATCCGGTGAAGAACGCCGAGCTCGCGAAGACGGGCTATCCGAACACCTCGGTCATCCAGCAGCCCGGCGCGGCGTTCGCCACGCCCGAGCCGGTGGACCTAGTGTTCACCGTCCAGAACTACCACGACTACCCGGACAAGTTCATGGGCAAGATCGACCCGATGGTGCTGAACCGGGCGGTCTACAAGGCGCTGAAGCCCGGCGGCGTGTTCCTGATCGTCGACCACACCGGCGAGGCCGGCTCGGGCATGCGCGACACCGACACCCTGCACCGGATAGACCCCGCCATCGTCAAGAAGCAGGTGACCGACGCTGGCTTCGTCTTCGAAGGCGAGAGCAACGTGCTGCGCAATCCGGCCGACGACCTGAAGAAGGTGGTGTTCGACAAGGCGATCCGCGGCCACACCGACCAGTTCGTCTACAAGTTCGTCAAGCCGGGCCCGAAGCCGAGCCCGAAGCCGAAGAAGTAGGAGCGCGCGCAGTGGCGGTGTAACCACGCCGCCGTGACCGACGCCGCCCAGATCGCCGAAGCCGCCGCCGCGCTGAACGCCGGCGGGCTGGTCATCCTGCCGACCGAGACGGTGTATGGGCTCGCCGCCGATGCGGCGAACCCGCGCGCCGTGGCGAAGGTCTACGAGGCCAAGGGCCGGCCCGCGTTCAATCCGCTGATCGCCCATGTGGCGGATCTGACGACGGCCCAGCGCATCGCGCGGTTCGACACGCGCGCGGAGTGGCTGGCCCAGCGGTTCTGGCCTGGGCCGCTGACGCTGGTGCTGCCCGTGCTGGACGAGACGGCGGTGTGCGACCTGGCGCGGGCCGGCCTCGACACGGTGGCGGTGCGGGCGCCGGCGCATCCGATCGCACAGGCGGTGCTGCAGGCCTTCGGCGGTCCGCTGGTGGCGCCCAGCGCAAACCGGTCCGGGCGGCCCAGCCCGACGACCTTCGCCGACGCGATGGAAGAAACCGGCGCGGCGGCGGCTTTCGCCCTCGATGGTGGGCCGTGCCGCGTGGGGCTGGAATCGACGGTGGTGTCGCTGCTGGACGCGCCGCGCCTGCTGCGGCCGGGCGCGGTGACCCGCGAGGAGATCGAGGCGGTGGCGGGATCGCTGGCCGAGGCCGAGGCGGACAGGAAGCGCTCGCCGGGCCGGCTCACCCGGCACTATGCGCCGAACCTGCCGCTGCGGCTGAACGCGCTGGAGCGCGAACCCAACGAGGTCTGGATCGGCTTCGGCCCGCACGGCGGCGCGGGGTTCAACCTCAGCCCGGAGGGCGACCTGGCGGAAGCGGCGGCCAACCTCTTCGCCTACCTGCGCGCCGCCGACCGCAGCATGGGCGCTGCGGGCATCGCGGTCGCCCCGATCCCCGACACCGGCCTCGGCGAAGCGATCAACGACCGCCTGCGCCGGGCGGCGGGGTTTGTGGGCTAGCTGGGCGCCGCTACACTCGCCCCATGACCGCGCCCGTGCCCGCCGACGTGCTTTCCCGCCTGAAGGCGGTGCTGGGCGAGGGTGGCTGGAGCCAGGACCCGGCGCGCCTTGCGCCCAAGCTCCTGGAATGGCGCGACCGCTGGACGGGCGAGACGCCGTTCCTGGCGCTGCCAAAGACCACCGAAGAGGTCGCCGCGGTCGTGGGGATCTGCTTCGAAAGCGGGACGCCGATCACCACGCAGGGCGGCAACACCGGCCTGGTCGGCGGGCAGATCCCGATGGGCGAGGTGCTGCTTTCGACCGAGCGGCTGAACCGCATCCGCGACGTGGACGCCTTCGACGACGTGCTGACCGCCGAGGCCGGGGTGACGCTGGCGGCGGTTCACGAGGCGGCGGCGGGCGTGCGGCGGCGGTTTCCCATCGGGCTGGCGTCCGAAGGCACCGCGACGGTGGGCGGGATCGTCTCGACGAACGCCGGCGGAACCCAGGTGCTGCGCTACGGCATGGCGCGCGCCCTGGTGCTGGGTCTGGAGGCGGTGCTGCCGACCGGCGAGGTCTGGAACGGCCTGAAGCGGCTGCGCAAGGACAACACCGGCTATGACCTGAAGCAGCTGCTGATCGGCGCCGAGGGCACGCTGGGCGTGGTCACCGCCGCGGCGCTGAAGCTCTATCCGGTGATGGCCTCGCGGGCGGTCGCCTTTATCGGCCTCGAGAGTCCCGAGCGGGCGATCGAGCTGCTGGTGCGGGCCAAGGACGAGACCGGCGGGGCGGTGGAGGCCTTCGAGCTGATGGGCCGCCTCGGCGTCGATTTCGCACTGAGGAACGTCGCCGGCACGCGCGATCCGCTGGGCGAGGTCCATCCCTGGTACGTGCTGGCCGAGTTCTCGTCGGGCGAGCCGGGCTCTGCGGAGGCGGCGATGGAGCGCTTCCTGGCCTCGGGGCTCGAGGCGGGCCTGGTCCGCGACGCGGTCGTCGCCCAGACCGAGGCGCAGGCCAAGGCGCTGTGGGCCATCCGCGAGAACCAGTCGCCGGCCCAGAAGCCGGAAGGCGCCACCTGGAAGCACGACGTCAGCGTGCCGGTGAGCCAGGTCGCCCGCTTCCTCAGCGAGGCCACGGCGGCCATGCAGGCTTTCGCGCCGGGCGCGCGGATCGCCGCCTTCGGCCACATGGGGGACGGCAACATCCACTACGACGTGCTGCGCCCGGATGGCGGGTCGGACGCCGAGCATTCGGCCCGGCGCCACCAGGGCTCGCGGATCGTCCACGACATCGTGGCGTCGCTAGGTGGGTCGATCAGCGCCGAGCACGGCCTGGGGTCGATGAAGACCGAGGAGGCCAGGCGCTACAAGTCGCCCGTCGAGGTCGAGGCCCTGGCGGCGATCCGCCGGGCCCTGGACCCCAAGCGGATCATGAATCCCCGGGTGCTTTTCTAGCCGGCTGTTGTTCTAGGCCGCCCCGCTGGCTATGCCGGATGCCGTTCAAGCCGCAGGGGACCAACCATGGCCGTCGACTATCACCTGGAAGGCCAGTCGGCCGTCATCACCGGCTCCACGTCCGGCATCGGCCAGGCGCTGGCCGCGGCGCTCGCCGAGCAGGGCGTCAACGTGGTGCTGAACGGCTTCGGCGACCCGGCCAAGATCGAGGCCGACCGCGCTGCGATCCAGGCCAAGACCAACGCCGCCGTCCGCTATCACGCCGCGGACATGAGCAAGCCCGCCGAGATCGCCGACCTGATCGGATATGCGCACAAGGAGTTTGGCCGGCTCGACATCCTGGTCAACAACGCCGGCATCCAGCACGTCGCGCCGGTGGACGAGTTCCCGGACGAGAAATGGGACGCGCTGATCGCGGTGATCCTGTCGTCCACCTTCCACGCGACCAAGCACGCGGTGCCGATCATGAAGGCGCAGGGCCGCGGCCGCATCGTCAACATCGCCTCGGCGCACGGGCTGGTGGCCTCGGCGTTCAAGGCGCCCTACTGCGCGGCGAAATTCGGCGTGGTGGGCTTCACCAAGTCCTGCGCCGTGGAGCTGGCCAGGACCGGGATCACCGTCAACGCGATCTGCCCGGGCTATGTGAAGACGCCGCTGATCGAGGGCCAGATCGGCGACCAGGCCAAGGCGCGCGGCATCACGCCCGAGCGGGTGGTGGAGGAGGTGATCCTGGCCGCCCAGCCGACCAAGCAGTTCGTGGAGTACCAGAACCTGGCCGGCATGCTGCTGTACCTCGTCTCCGACATGGGCTCGGCGGCCACCGGGGCGGCGCTTTCGGTGGACGGCGGCTGGACCGCGACCTGAGCTGAAACGACGAAAAGGGAGGAGGCGGTCATGGCCTACAAGCCGTTCGACCTGACGGGCAAGGTGGCGCTGGTCACCGGCGGCAATGGCGGGATCGGCCTGGGCATGGCCGAGGGCCTGGCGGCGGCTGGCGCCAATGTCGCCGTCTGGGGGCAGAACCCGGAGAAGAACGCCAAGGCGCAGGCCGCGCTGAAAGCGCATGGCGTCGAGGTCCTGGTCCAGAAGGTCGACGTGGCCGATGAAGCCGAGGTCGTGGCCGGCGTGGCCGAAGTGATCAAGACCTTCGGCCGGCTCGACTTCTGCGCCGCCAACGCCGGGATCGGCGGCGGAGCCCCGTTCGACCAGATGACGACGGAGAAGTGGCGCCGCGTCACCACGGTCAATCTGGACGCGGTGTTCTGGACCTTCCGCGAGGCGGTTCGACACATGAAGGAACGGGCCGAGGCGGGCGACGCCGGCGGCTCCCTGGTCGTGACCTCGTCCACATCGGCCATCCACGGCGCGCCGCGCAACGAGGCGTACGCGTCCACCAAGGGCGCGGTGCTCTCGATGGTCCGCGGCCTGGCGGTCGAGTACGCCCGATATGGCGTGAGGGCGAATTCCATCCTGCCGGGCTGGATCGCCACCGACATGACCGCCGGCGCCCAGGGCAACGAGAAGTTCAACGACCAGGTCATCCGGCGCGTGCCGATGCGGCGCTGGGGCGAATGGGCCGACTTCGCCGGCATTGCGGTCTACCTGGCGTCGGACGCGTCCCGCTTCCACACCGGCGACAGCTTCGTCATTGACGGCGGCTATACGATCTTCTGACGCTGTCATCCCGGTTTCGCGGAAGCGAAGACCGGACCCATATGCGCCGGCGGTCCAGGAACGACCTCAGCGTCGGCGCCGCGACCTTTCCTGCACAAGTCGGGTCCCTGGGTCCCGGACATGGGCTGCGCCCATTCCGGGATGACGGCGTTGGGACATGGGCTGCGCCCATTCGGGGATCACAGCTTGAGGGTGACTTCGCGTCAGCGTTCCCATCTGCGCGCGCGGGCGCCATGCTTGACGCCAAGACCGTCGGAGGAACCCTCATGACCCTGCACACCAAGCTCTGCGACCTCCTGGGCGTCGAGCACCCGATCATGCTGGCCGGCATGGGCGGGGTTTCCTACGCCGAGCTGGTGGCGGCGGTCTCGAACGCCGGCGGCTATGGCGTCCTGGGCATGGCCGGCCGCACGCCGGAGTTCATCCGCGACGAGATGCGCAAGGTGAAGTCGCTGACCGACAAGCCGTTCGGCGTCGACCTCTTGGCCGCGAGCCCCGACAGCCTGACCGCCAGCGTCGAAATCATCATCGAGGAGGGCGCCTCGTCGTTCGTGGCGGGCCTGGGCGTGCCGATGCCGATCATGGAACGGCTGAAGGGCGCGGGCCTGAAGGTCATGGTGGTCTGCGGGGCGGTGAAGCACGCGGTCAAGGCCGAGCAGGCCGGCTGCGACGCGGTGATCTGCCAGGGCGGCGAGGGCGGCGGGCACACCGGCCTCGTCGGCACCATGCCGCTGGTCGCCCAGGCGGTGGAGGCGGTGAAGATCCCGGTGGTGGCCGCGGGCGGGCTCTACGACGGCCGCGGGCTGGCGGCGGCGCTGAGCCTGGGCGCCGTGGGCGTCTGGATGGGCACGCGGTTCATCGCCAGCCAGGAGGCGCACGCCGGGCAGATGTACCGGGACGTGATCGTCGCGGCGACCGACGAGAGCACGGTGCGGACCAAGAGCTATTCCGGCAAGCCGATGCGGGTGAAGAAGAACGCCTGGGTCGAGGACTGGGAAAGCCGGCCGGGCGACATCCAGCCGTTCCCGATGCAGGCGCGCACCTCGCACATGGCCGGCGCCATGGGCGGCATCGGCGGCCAGATCGAGGACCTGGACATCGACAAATCCGCCTTCGCCATGGGGCAATCCGCGGGCGGCGTGCGCGACGTGCCCCCGGCCGGCGAGATCGTGCGCCGGATCATGGCCGAGGCGGAGGCGTCCATCGATCGCGTCGCGGCGCTGCGTGCGCGGGCGAAGGTGAGAGCGTAGGCCCTAGACGGGCCACGCCGCGTCGAGGCGTCGGAATAGATCTTCGACGTTCTGAGCCGCGTCGACGGCCGCCTTCGCGTCCTGCAGAATATCCGCCAGCGGCCGCGGCGGGCGCGCCGCGTCGGCGGCGACCTCTTCATCGCTCCATTCTTCTGGATTCCGAAGGATCGACGCCCAGACCCGCGCCTTCGCTTCATCGAAAGTCAGGCCCTCTCGCACGCCAAACTCCAGCTCCAAGGTGTCCTCGATTGCGCCCCTCTGGCCAAAGAGGGTCATCAAAATCCGTAGCCAAATCGGCGTGAGCGTTTGCAGCGCCCTTTCCCGCACGATGCAGAAAGAGGCTCCGCGATTGTCCATCAAACGCCACTGGGCCCGCGCCCCGCTGCGCTGCTCCTCGCGGCTCGCCTTGGATAGCGCCCCGACGTCGTCAAATCCGTAGAATTGCTCGTTCGTAGGGTCTCGGCCGTACCGGTCGGGTCCCAGCGCGAGCACCGGAAAATTCGGCGTAGCCGTCATTGGCTTGGATCTTCGTCCGGCTTCGTCGCCAGCGCAGCGGCGAGACCGCCATGTGCCGGCGCCGAAAACGTCCACGCCTTCGACCAATCCGGCGTGCCGTACCAATAGCGCTGAGCCATGTTGAAGCGGGGCAGCTTAACGCCATCCACGGTGTATGGACCGTGAACCCTGCCGTGCTGAACGGCGTCCTCCATGCCGTGGACAAAGAGCGGCTGGTTCTTGATCTGATCAGGCACCGGCCCCTTCTGCTCGAATGCCCAATGATGTCCGGGCTGGTTAGGCTTCAGGAAACCCTTCCTGCCGAGCCACTGACGCGCGCTTTCCGCTTCCTTTCGCGCGTTTCGCCATACGTACGGTCCGCTCATCTTGAGTCCACCCTTGGCCAAGCCGCCGATCAGCGCTTTCAGGAGGACCACGTCGGACGCCGCCATCACTCCATTGAAAGCGGCCCCTGGGTAGTCGCCGTCATGCAGGTCCGCGAGGGCCTCGCGGCCGGAACCCCACACTGGAACTAAGGACTCCGCCACGCCTGGGTGGCCGACGTCGGGAAATCCCTCCGGCTCGGCAAGGTTGAATTCTCGATCTCCGAGCATCTTGCTGCGCCGGATCATTTCGTCATAGGCCGCCTTGTCGGGGTCTGGGACGGAGCGGGGCTGACCGCCACGCTCGAATGAATTGCTCGGCAACCTGACTCTCCAATTGCCACGCCGCGCCATGTCAGCGCCGCCCAGCATGCATCATCCCACGGCCAAGCTTTCGGCGTATATATATCTTGCAAATGCAGATTGGCATGCTAAGTTGAATCCATTGAAGGATTCGACGCCATGTCCGTACTCAGCCAGCCCCAGTTCCACGACGAAGCCGCCGCTTTCGCGTTCGTCGAGGCTGAACTGTGGCCCAATGGCCCCATCTGCCATCACTGCGGCGGCTTCGAGCGCATCTCCGCGATCACGCCGAACGCCGAGAAGCGCATCCGCATCGGCCTGAAATACTGCGGCCAGTGCCGGAAGCAGTTCACCGTCCGCATGGGCACGGTCTTCGAGGAATCGAAGCTCCCCATGACCAAGTGGCTGCAAGCGATCTATCTCATGGTGAGCAGCAAGAAGGGCGTCTCTGCGCACCAGCTCCACCGCACTCTAGAGGTCACCTACAAGACGGCCTGGTTCCTCGCTCACCGTATCCGTGAGGCCATGCGCTCGGGCGAACTGGCGCCCTTCGGTGGCGAGGGCGGCGCGGTCGAAATCGATGAGACCTACCTGGGCAACGATCCCGACCGCGAGCCCAAGGAAGGCAAGGCCCGCCGCAGCGGCAACAAGAACTGCCTCGTGACCATGATCGACCGCCAGACGGGCCGCGCCCGCTCGATCGTGATCGACCGCATGGACGCGGCGACCATCGGCACGATCCTTGAGGAAAACATCGCCACGGAAGCTCGGCTGATGAGCGACGAACACCCGCTCTACAAGCAGCTCGGCTGGGCCTACGCCGACCACGGCACGACCACGCATAGCCGGGGCGAGTACGTCTCTCGCCAGGACGCCACGATCCACACTCAGCAGGTCGAGGGCTACTACTCGATCTTCAAGCGCGGCATGCGCGGCGTGTACCAGCACTGCGCGAAGAAGCATCTGCACCGCTACGCGGCTGAGTTCGACTTCCGGTACAGCTACCGCATCGCGCTCGGCGTGGACGATCAGGCGCGGGCCACGCGGGCGCTGCAAGGTGTGGTCGGAAAGCGCCTGACCTACCGGTCAACTGACGAGCGGGCCGAAGCGGCCCAAGCGTGAAGGAAAGAGGAAGAAAATCCGCTCGCGCTGGCGCACGAAATAGTGTTGAATCAGCACCTTATACACGCCGTTTTAACTTGCGTGGCGCCCTAGATTGCGGGATGCTCTGACGCTAGAGAGGGCATGCCGTGACTAAGCGCGCCACCATTACGGTTCTCCCTTCCGCGGAGCATCCGGACTACCTGACGGTGCAGGACGCGATGCTTCAAATCGCGGACCTTTTCGCGCTTATGCGCGCGGGTGACGGCGTTGATTGGAAGCTGGTATCCGCGACGACGAACAGTCCCTTCACGGCGGTCGGCGAGATAGTGGGGCCGCCAGAAGCGCCAGCCGCGCTAATCGCGGCGGCTTCGCTTGCGGCACAGGAAGCGTATCAGGGGCTCACCGACGTGCTGGCCGGTGAACAGCCCGGCGGCGATATGGACTACGCCGTCCTGCGCCGCGTCCTGGCTCGCAACCTGAATGGCATCGGGATCACCAAGATCGAGCTGGATGATGACCCGGCCCCGGTCAGCATCACGCCTGCCGACGCCCAAAGAGGTATCGAGGCGATCAGCTCCCCCATAGCGGCGGTCGCGCCACGGCGGGTGCGCGGATCGCTTGAGGGCGAACTGATCGACGCGGGCCACTTCCGCCGACAGCCCGCCCTGAAGCTGAGAGAGCGCTCGCGCGGCAGGTTCTTATGGTGCCGTATTCCGGCTGAGCTGGAGGATGAGTTCGCCGGAGCCACGTCCCTGTCTGACGTGTGGAAGAACGCTCGCGTTCGGGTACGCGGCTGGATCGAATATTCTCGGCGCGGCGAGATCGCGGGGATGACGGCCGAGCGTATCCAGCACGTCCGCGCGAAGCGGCTCACCTTCGGCCAGATCCACGACCGAGACTTCACAGAAGGTCTCGATGCGATGACGTATCTGGATCGCCTGCGCGAGGGCGATCTTGGCTAGAACCCCAACCGTCTATTGGGACTCCTGCGTCTGGATCGGCCTGATCAATCAGGAGCCCGACAAGTACCCGCGCGTGCTCGGCGTTCTCAACCGCGCGCGTGCCGGCAAGGTCCAGATCATCACGTCCACGTTCACCCTGGCAGAGGTGGTGAAGCGCAAGTGCAGCGGCGTGACCGTTGAAATGTCGGACACAGAGGATGATCCCTTCGCGGAACTACTGCAGCAGGAGTTCGTCACGATCGTGAATGCCGATTGGGACGCCTCCGTGATGGCGAGGTCGCTCTACAGGCAGTTCAACGGCGACGGACTGAAGAAGCCGCAGGATGCGCTCCATCTGGCCACGGCTGTGATCGAGAACGTGGATGAGATGCACACCTTCGACGGAAGCGATCTTTTGAAGCTGAATGGCAAGGTAAAGCGCTCCGACGGCATGACGCTGAGTATCCAGAAGCCGCCAGAGCCGGAACCCGAATATGTCCAGCCGAGTCTTCTCGGCGATGCGGAACCGATTTCGTGAGCGACCCGCCCAAGCCTCAGCTCGACAAGTTCAAAGAACTCGCCCGCGAGCTTGAGTGCGACGACGACGAGGAAGCCTTCAAGGCGAAGCTGCGTCAGATCGCGAAGGCGCCACGCGAGCCCGTGAAGCCGAAGCCCGACGATGCCTCATAGCGAGGCTGTCGCGCGCAAGTGGAAGCTTGGCATCCTGGCGGCCATCGTTGTCTTTGGCGCACTGATTATCGCGATGGCCTTCGTGCAGCGCGACTTGGCTTGGGCCTGGGCGCTGCTCTTGCTGCTTTATATCCCGGCGATCCTGATCGCGGCGGCTGTACTCAAGTACTTTGTCATTCTAGCGAAGCGCGCCTTCCGCTAGGCCTGCATTTGCGTTCGATATATACGCCAAGCTTTCGCATCAAGAACAAAAGAAGAACAAATTGTCGCGGGCGGCATGTCCCAGTGCGCCAGCAAAGATCAGCCGAGGCTACGGCGCCGCCGCCAGATACGCGTTGGGGTCTTTCAGGAAATTGCGGAACTCGCCGATGCAGCCGGTCCAGGCGAGGAACTGCTGGCGGATGCGGTCCTTGGTGTCGTCCGGGAACAGCAGCGTCGAGTAGATCACGTGCGGCTTGCCGGCCTTGTCCTCGTAGCCGCGGCACATCGCCGAGGTCTGGTTGAAGGCGTTTAGCTGGGCGAAGGTCGGGCCGGCCTTGTCGGTGATGTTGTCGAACAGCACGGCCTTGCAGGCGCGGCCCTGAGCGCTGCATCCCGCGAACTGCATGGAGAAGTCGGCCGCCGTCGAGCTCACCGTGACCAGCACCGCGTCGGCCTCCTTGTGCGCCACCTCGGCCTTGCCGCCGGCGGTGTTGAGCAGGGCCATCAGGCTCAGCGGGTTTCGGGCGTCGAACTCGCCGGCGGGCTCCGCCTTGGGCGTCGCCGGCGTCTTGGCCGGGGCGACTTTGGCGGGCGCGGGTTTGGCGGCGGCGGGCGACTTCTTCGGCGCTGCGCCCATGGCCAGCAGGGCGGCGCAGACGAGCACAAGGGTCCTGGAGGATATCGGGGCTGACATGGGCTCAGCGCTAACAGACGCGCGGGCGCAGTGCGAGCGCGGCCGTCCGGTTTCCGTGGCGTCCGGGCGGGCCCATGACTAAGCTTGGGCGTCTCTCGGGGAGAAGTCGCATGATGGGCCTGGTGTTCGCCGTCGCCGTCCTGGTGCTGGCGCTGGTGGTCGCGCTGGGCGCCATCAAGATCGTGCCGCAGGGCCGCGAGGTCACCGTCGAGCGGTTCGGCCGCTACACCCGCACGCTGAAGCCCGGGATCAGCATCCTGACGCCGTTCATCGAGGGCGTCGGCAAGCGCATCAACATGATGGAGCAGGTGCTGGAGGTGCCCCGGCAGGAGGTGATCACCAAGGACAACGTCACCGTCCAGGTGGACGCCATCGTCTTCATCCAGGTGATGGACGCCGCGGCGGCGGCCTACCGCGTCACCCAGCTCGACTTCGCGATCACCCAGCTGACCATGACCAACCTGCGCACCGTGGTCGGCAACATGGAGCTGGACGAGGTGCTGTCGCAGCGCGACCACATCAACTCGCGCCTTCTGGAAGTGATCGACCAGGCCACGAGCCCCTGGGGCGTCAAGGTGGCGCGGATCGAGATCAAGGACCTGCAGCCGCCGCCGGACATCACCAACGCCATGGCGCGGCAGATGAAGGCCGAGCGGGAGCGGCGCGCGGTGATCACCGAGGCGGACGGCGAGAAGCAGGCGGCCATCGCCCGCGCCGAGGGCTCCAAGCAGTCGGCGATCCTGGAAGCCGAGGGCCGCAAGGAGGCCGCCTTCCGCGACGCCGAGGCCCGCGAGCGCTCCGCCCAGGCCGAGGCCAAGGCCACGGAGATGGTCTCCACCGCCATCGCCCAGGGCGACGTGAACGCGATCAACTACTTCATCGCCCAGAAGTACGTGGAGGCGTTCGGCAAGCTGGCCGAGAGCCCGCAGCAGAAGACGGTGATCGTGCCGGCGGAGATGGGCGCGCTGGTGGGCTCGATCGCCGGGATCACCGAGCTGGTGAAGACCGCCCAGGCCGAACAGCCGCCGATCCCGCCGAGGGCGAGCGCTGGCGGCGGCGGCGGCTCTCGCAGCTCGCGCGGCGGCTCGGCGGTTCCGCCGACCGGCGCCTGAGGAGCGCGCGGCGATGACCGACATCACCCTCTTCCACGACCTGCACGGCGTCTGGATCTGGGCGGCGCTGGCCGCAGGCCTGCTGGCCATCGAGGTGGCGACCGGCTCGGGCTGGCTGCTCTGGCCCGCGGCTTCGGCCGCGGTCGTGGCGATCCTGGCCTTCGGCCTGCACCTGAGCGTGGAAGCCGCGGTGCTGACCTTCGCGGTGCTGACCATCTTCACCACCCTGCTGGCCCGCCGCTTCCTGCCGCGTTCGCTGTTCAAGCACGCCACCCACGACATCAACGACAATGTCGCGCGCCTCGTCGGCCATCGCGGCCGCGCGGTCGCAGCGTTCAGCCGCCGCTCCGGCCGGGTTTTCGTCGACGGCAAGGAATGGGCCGCCGAGCTCGACGACGGCGACACCCTGGCCGCAGGCGACGAGGTCGAGGTGACCGGCGTGGCCGGCGCCCGCCTGCGGGTCCGCGGCGCCTGAGATTCGCCGGTCGGGCCATCGGCGGGCCACCCGTGATCCAAGGCTAAGCCATTGGAAGCGCGTCATAGTTTCGCCGGAGAGATAGGGCTGTCTTGACCCTAGGAGCATCCCGGCGCTTATGTGCGCCGGTTCGGACGAAAGTCCTGAGGGAACCGCCAGGAGTACGGAAGAAAATGAGGCCATTCGGATTGGGGCTGCTCGCAGCCCTCGTCGTCGCCGTGATGGCGCCAGCCGCGGCGATGGCCGCACCGGCGGCGCCCAAACCCACCACCATCGACGCAAACGCGCGCAAGGCCGGCATGGCCGAGGCGCCGCCCCTCGTCCAGGCCGCGGGCCTGAACTGCCAGGTCACCGACGCGCGGCTGGTCGGCAAGGCCCCGGCCGACAAGAAGACCGGTTCGCTGGGCTCCAGCCTCTACGAGGTCGCCTGCGGCCAGGGCGGCATGGGCTACCTGATCCAGACCACCGCGACGGGCGCCCCTAACGTGTTCAGCTGCCTGGAGGCCAACAACCCGGCCGATCCGACCACCAAGCCGCCGAACCCCTGCATCCTGCCGGCCAACGCCGACCCGAAGGCGGTGATCGCGCCGCTGCTGGCGAAGGCCAAGATCACCTGCCCGGTCGATAAGCTGCGCGGCATCGGCCAGACCAAGACCAACACCCTGTTCGAGGTCGAGTGCGTCGGCGGCTCCGGCTACATCGTGACCGCCTCGGCGCCGCTGGACGTCAGCAAGGACGCCACGGCCAGCAACTGCCTCGCCTATGACGCGGCCCAGGGGAACATCAAGTGCATCCTGGCCGAGCCGGCGGCGCGCCTGGCGGTGGTCGACAACTACGCCAAGCTCGCCAACAATGGCTGCACGGTGAAGGACAAGCGCTTCGTCGGCCTCTTCACCGACGGCACCGAGGGCTATGAGGTCTCCTGCGCCGACGGCAAGGGCTATATCTACAAGGTGAACGCCCAGGGCCAGATCGCCCAGACGCTGGATTGCGCCAAGGTCCCGGGCGGCACCTGCACGCTCACCGACACCCGCGCCGCGCAGGCCGAGCAGGCCGGCCTCTATACCCGGCTGGCCAAGAACTCCGGCTCGAACTGCACGGTCGAGAAATACGCCATCTTCCCGGCGAGGGGCGCGGAAGAGGTCGTCGAGATGGTCTGCACGGGCGGCAACGGCGCGATCGGCATGTTCCCGGCCACCGGCAAGGGCAAGGTGCTCGACTGCGGCCATGCGCTGCTGGCGGGGTACAAGTGCACGCTGGGCAAGGCCGACTACACGGCGATCACCGACGACCTGAAGAAGTTCGACAAGAAGGACTGCACGGTCTCGCAGGTCGGCCAGCCGCTGAAGACGCAGGCGGGCACCATGAAGCTGGAGGTCGCCTGCTCTGACGGCCTGGTCGGCTACATGATCGAGTACAACGATCCGTCGACGCCGAAGGAGGTCGTGGGCTGCCGCTTCGCCGGCAACTGCACGCTCCCCACCAACAAGGGTCCGGCCAAGGGCTGAGACTCTCGGACGAACGACACGGAAGAGGCCCGCGGGGTTCGCGCCCCGCGGGCTTTTTCGTCGTCAGATCACCGCTTCAATGAACCGCGGCCCGCGCTGGGCCATGGCCTCGGCGAAGGCGCGCTCGAACGCTTCGGCGGTCTCGCAGCGCACCGCGGCGACGCCCATGCCCGTGGCCAGCGGGACCCAGTCGAGCGAGGGGTCGCCAAGGCCGAGCAGCTTGGCCGCCTGCGGACCGGCCTCGCCGGCCCCGGTGCGCATCATCTCGATATTGAGGATGCGGTAGCTGTTGTTGGCGAACACGACCGCGGTCACGTCCAGGTTCTCGCGCGCCATCGTCCAGAGCGCCTGGACCGTGTACATCGCCGCGCCGTCGCCGTTCAGCGAGACCACCTTGCGGTCGGGGGCCGCGACGGCCGCGCCCACCGCCAGCGGCAGGCCGGCCCCGATGGCGCCGCCGGTGAGCGCCAGCACCTCGTGCGGCCGCGCTGTCGCCGCCGCCGCCGCGACGCCCGCGCCTGAGGTCACCGAGTCGTCGCAGACGATGGCGCCCTCCGGCATGTGCCGGGCGATCGAGGCGCCGGCCGTATAGGCCGTGAGCTTGCCGGTGGGCGCGGCGTCCGGCAGCTGCAGCGGCTGCACGGGTCCCTCCTTGGGCGCGCCGAGCGCGTCGGCCAAGGCCGCCAGGCCCGCGACCGCGTCCTCGGCCCGCTGCGCCAGCGTCAGGGTCTTGCAGCCCTCGGGCACCAGCACGCTGGGCCGGTTCGGATAGGCGAAGAAGGCGACCGGCTGGGTGGTCCCGGCGAAGACGATCAGGTCGACGCCCTCGAGCTCGGCCAGCGCCATCTCGCCGAAGTACTGCATGCGCTTGGGCGCGAAGACCCCGGCGCCGCGCGGGGTGCGCGCGATGAACGTGTCGCTGTAGACGGTGACGCCGGCCGCCTGCAGCCGGGCCGCCTCGCGCACGCCCGCCGCGAGGCAGGCTTCGCCGCCGATCAGCACCACCGGCTTGGAGGCGCCCTTGATCGCCTTGGCGGCGGCGTCGACGGCGCTGCCGGCCGGCGCTGGTCGGACTGGCTTCTGGGCGATCACCGGCTCGCCGGAGGTTTCCAGCCAGGCGCTGTCGGCGGGCAGGATCAGGCTGACCGGGCCCCCAGGCGGTCCATAGCTGGCCGCCACCGCCTCGGCCGCCGCACCCGCCACCGTATCGGGGCTGTCAGCGGACTTCACCCAGATCGAGTTGGGGGCCACGATCGCCGGGATGTCGGAGTTCAGCGGCGCGTCGTACTGCCGGTGATAGGTGGCGTGGTCGCCGATCACGTTGACCACCGGGGTGAAGGCCCGCCGCGCATTGTGCAGGTTCGCCAGGCCGTTGCCGTAGCCGGGGCCCAGGTGCAGCAGGGTGCAGGCGGGCTTGCCGGCGATCCGGCCGTAGCCGTCCGCGGCGCCGGTCGCCACGCCTTCGAACAGGCACAGCACCGGGCGCATCTTCGGGCTGCGGTCGAGCGCGGCCACGAACTGCATCTCGCTGGTCCCGGGATTGGCGAAGCAGGCCGTGACCTCGTTGGCGACGAGGGTCGAGAGCAGGGCGTCGGCGCCGTTCATGCGGGTTCTTTCATGCGAAAAGGCTGCCGGCGCGGCGTCAGAAGACGATCACGTCGGGAGGCGGTGGGTCGGAGAACAGATGCACGATCGCGTCGGCCCGCAGCGTGCGGGCGAGCGCCTGGGCGATGTAGCCCTTGTCGGTGATCTCGCCCTGGGCGGCGTCGGGCGGGCCGGGCAGCACCAGCGCCCTGGCCACCCGCGGACCGGTCCTGCGAGGATCGTTGTTGAACGTCTCCAGGCCCGCGCGAGCCGCCACGACGGCCGCGAATGTCGGCAGGTCGGGGTTGGGATAGAGCAACAGGCCCACGGCCTCGCGTCCCTCGCCGCAGACCACCGCGTCGGTGACCGCCCCGCCGATGGCCGAGACCGCGCCGATGCGCAGGTCGCCGACGCCCACGAAGGTGCCCGACGCGAGCTTGAAGTTCTCGGAGAGCCGGCCGTCGAACACCATGCCCTGGGCCGGATCGGCGGAATCGACCAACTGCGCGGCGTCGCCGATCACGTAGTAGCCCTCGTCGTCGAAGGCCCGCTTCGAGGCTTCGCGCTGGCCGAGGTAGCCCGGCGTCACCTGCGGGCCCTTCACGCGGAAGTCGAGCTTGTCGCCCTGCGGGACCAGCCGCACCGAAGTTCCGGGAATCGGCAGGCCGATCATGCCCATGCGGTCGTTGTGCCAGTGGACGTTGCAGGCGGTCGGCCCGGTCTCGGTCGCGCCATAACCGGAGCCGAAGCTGATCCTTTCGCCGACCGTCCGGATGGCGACGGCCTGGATGCGGTCGGCGACCGCCTGGCCCAGTGCGGCGCCGCCGTATTGCAGCGCCCGCACGCGTTCGAAGAACCGACGCGCGAGTTGACGGTCCTTCTCCAGCGCCTCGACGAACAGCATCCAGCCCGCCGGCACCATGTTCTGGTAGGTGGGCGAGATCTCCTTCAGGTTCCGCAGCGTCTCCCCGAACCGCGCCGCGGTCGGCTGGCCGTGGTCGATGTAGAGCGTGCCGCCGCGGTGCAGCGACATGTGCAGAATCGAGTTGGCGCCCAGGCTGTGGCTCCAGGGCGCGGAGTTGACCATCACCGGCGGGTCGGGATCGTGGAAGCAGGCGGTGATCTGGGCCGAGTTCAGGCTGACGTTGCGGTGGGTGCAGATCACCGCCTTGGGATGACCTGTCGAGCCTGAGGTCAGCAGGTACTTGGCGGGGTCGGTCGGCTTCGCGGAGGCGACCTCCTGCGGCCCGTCGAGCAGGCGCTCGAACGGCACGTGGGTGGAGAGCGCGGGCCTGGACGAGATCACCGGCAGGCCCGCCAGGCCCGGCTGGTTCAGGCCTTCCTCGAACAGCTCGGCGTCATCGGTGTAGACGCAGGCGGGCTTCAGCACCTCCAGCGCGCGGGCCAGCCGCTGCGGATTGGCGTTGCGGTAGCCGTACTGCGGGGATACCGGCGCGATCGGCATCCCCAGGCTCATGGCGGCGTAGCCGATCAGCGCGTGGTCGATGCCGTTGTGCGCCAGGATCAGCAGCGGCTCGAGCCGGACCACGCCCATGCCCATCAAACCGGCGGCGAGCGTCGTCACCTGCTCCCTCGCCTCGCCGAAGGTGACCGTCCGCCAGCCGGCGCCCGACCGCTCGGCCAGCCACACGCGGTGCGGCGCCTTCAGCGCCCAGTGCTCCAGCGCCGAGGTCATGGTCTGGAACCGCGTCTCGATCGGCGTCGGATTGGTCAGCACCAGCTCGCCGCCGTCGCGACGCTCGATATCCAGGCGGCGCGGCGCGTAGCGGGCGTCGCGGAACGGGGCGTTCAGGGTGGAAAGCTCGGCGTCCATGGCCAGAGCCTTATTCCAAGACCCGCGCGGATTGGGAAGCGTTCAGCCGCCCAGGGCTGCGAGCCGGCGCTGCAGGAAGAGGCGCTCGGCAGGGGCGGGATCGAGCGCCAGGGCGGCGGTCAAGGCCTCCCGGGCTTCCGCGTCGCGGCCGGCCTTGGCGCAGAGGCCCGCGCGCGCGGCCTGGTAGGGCAGCCAGTGCTGCGGCGCGCCGGCGGCGGCGAGTGCGGCGAGGCCGGCGGCGGGCCCCTGCGCCTCGCCGATCGCGACGGCGCGGTTGACCTCCGTGACGGCGCCGGGCCGCAGCGTCGCCAGCGCATCGTAGAGCGCGGCGATCTCATCCCACGGCGTGGCGCCGCCTTCGAGCCGCGTCAGGTGGGCGCCGTGGATGGCGGCCATGATCTGCCGAGGACCCGTGCGGCGCAGGTTGGCGGCGCGGTCGAGCAGCACCATGCCCTCCTCGATCACGCAGCGCCGCCAGAGGGCCGTGTCCTGCTGCTCAGGCGGGACCAAGGCGCCGGTGTCGTCCCGCCGCGCCGGCCGCCGGGCCTCGGCGAAGCGGACCAGGGCGGCCAGGCCCAGCACCTCCGGCTCGCGCGGCATGAGCTCGGCGAGCAATCCGGAGAGCCGCAGCACCTCGACGGCGAAGCCCGCGGCGTCGCCGGCCAAGGCGGCGTCCTCGTAGGCCTGGGCGTAGGCGATCTCCAGCGTCGCCAGCACCGCCTCGAGCCGTTCCGGCCAGGCCTCGCGGCCCGGCACCTCGAAGGGGACGCCCGCGTCGCGGATCTTTCGCTTGGCCCGCGTGATCCGCTGCAGCATGGCGGGCTCCGCGGCCAGGAAGGCGCGGGCGAGGCGCGCGGTGGAAAGCCCGCAGACCACCTTCAACGTCAGCGCGGCGCGGCTGTCCGGCGCGATGGCCGGGTGGCAACAGACGAAGATCAGCCGCAGGCGCTCGTCGGGAATGGGTTCGTCGGCGGCCATCAGGGCCTCCTCCGGCGTGGGGTCGGACGGCGGCGGCTCGAGCACGGCGCGCTCGCGCACGGCGGCGCGGCGCCTGGCGTCGATGGCGCGCCGCAGCGCCACGCGCCACAGCCAGGCGGCCGGGTCGCGCGGCGTCTCGGCGGTCCAGGCGGTGAGCGCGGCGGCCGAAGCGTCGGCGAAGGCGTCCTCCGCCAGGTCGAGGTCGCGCAGGCGCGCGGCGAGCGCGGCGACCACCCGCGGCCGCGCCGCGGAGATCGCCTCGCCCACGCCGGCCATCGGCTAGTGGACCATCAGCGGCCGGACCTCGACCTTGCCGCCATCGATCACCGGGATGCGCCTGGCGATGGCCAGGGCGGCGTCGAGGTCGGCCACGTCGACCAGGTAGTAGCCGCCCAGGTGTTCGCGGGTCTCGGCGAACGGGCCGTCGTGGACCGTCTGGGCGCCGCCGCTGGTCGCCACCGTCGTCGCCGTCGCGATCCCCTGCAGGCCGGAGCCGTCCTTCATCACGCCCTTGGCGCGGAGGTCGCCGGCCAGCGCCATGTGCTTGGCGATGATGTCGGAGAGCTGGTGGCGGCCGGTCTCGCTGTCGTAGGCGCCCTCGGGCTCGTAGATCAGGAGCATGTACTGCATGGGTTTCCCCTTCTCGGGTTGAGCTAATCCGACGCGAAGGGCCGCGTCATCAGGGAGACGCGCTTCGCACGGCGGATTCGACAGCCGGCGGCGAGACCGCTCGCGCCGCCCTCAGTCGTCGCCCAGCAGGCTGGTGACGTTGGTGTTGCGCATCCGGGCGGCGACGGCGGCGCCGGCCAGCATGATCACGCCGACGTAGGCGTAGAATGCGCTCTCGATCCTGGCCTGCTTGAGCCATCCCGCGACGTATTCCGCGGTGCCGCCGAAGAGCACGTTGGCGAGCGCATAGGGCAGCGAGACGCCGAGCGCCCGGACGCGGGCCGGGAACAGCTCGGCCTTCACGACCGCGTTCACCGCCGCATAGCCGGAGTGGCAGAGGACCAGGATCATCACCAGCCCGAAGGCGGCGGCCGCGACGTGCGTGTGGCTGATCGCGCTCATCACCGGGTAGGTGGCGAGCCCGCCCAGCGCCAGGCCGGTCGCCATGGTGGTCTTGCGGCCGATCTTGTCCGAGGCCCAACCGACCAGCGGCTGGATCAACATGTAGAGGATCAGCACGCCGGCCATGATCGCGGTGCCGGTGTCCTTCGAGAAGCCTGCCGTGTTGACCAGGAACTTCTGCATGTAGGTCGTGTAGGCGTAGAAGCTGAGCGAGCCGGCGGCGGTCAGCACCATGATGATCGCGACCTCCCTCGGGTGGTCGCGGATGAGGGAGAGCGTGCGGCCCCGCTCGCCGGCGGCGGAGGTCTCGGCGAGGTAGGCGCCGGTCTCGTCCAGCCGGCTCTGCATCCAGTAGACGACGATCGCCAGCAGGCCGCCGATGGCGAACGGGATGCGCCAGCCCCACGCGGCGAGGTCGGCCTTGGAGAGCACGTGCTGCAGCACCACCAGCACCAGCAGGGCGGCGACCTGGCCGCCGATCAGGGTGGTGTACTGGAAGGATGACCAGAAGCCGCGGCGATGGCGGCCGGCCATCTCGGACATGTAGGTGGCGCTGGCCCCGTACTCGCCGCCCAGCGAGAGCCCCTGCACCAGGCGGGCGGCCAGCAGGCCGAACTGGGCGAGGCTGCCGATCTGGGCGTAGGTCGGCAGGATGGCGATCGCGAAGGAGCCCAGGCACATCAGGGCGACGGCCAGCGTGAGCGCGGCCCTGCGGCCGGCCCGGTCGGCATAGACGCCCATCAGCCAGGCGCCGATCGGGCGCATGACGAAGCCCGCCGCGAAGATCGCGGCCGTCTGCAGCTGCTGGGCGACGGCGTCGCCCTTCGGGAAGAACAGGCTGGCGAAATAGAGGCTGGTCGAGGAATAGGCGAACCAGTCGTACCACTCCACGAGGTTGCCCGCGGAGCCGCCGAGGATCGCCTTCATCCGCTGCAGGCCGGTCATCTGGCCCGGCGATGTGTCCGCCGTCGTTGTCGCCGTCGCCATGCATCCCCCTCGTCCGGAGGATGCTAGGCGAGTTTGGCGCTCAGAGCAGCCGTTAGATGCGGCCGAGCAGGACCAGGACGATGATGATCACCAGGATCAGGCCGAGGCCGCCGGACGGATAGTAGCCCCAGCTGCGCGACCAGCCCCACCTGGGCAGGGCGCCCAGCAGCAACAGCACCAGGATGATGATGAGGATAAGGCCCAAGCGTTGCTCCCTTCGTGCTGCCCGACCGGGAGCGCAAACGGGCGGCTATGGCTAAGGTTCCGACGAAGCGGAGCTTTGGGAGGGTTAGTCCGCGGCGTCGGCCGTGTGCAGGTGGGCGTCGGTGTCCTTGACGCCCAGCGCATACATCGCGCCCACCCAGCCGCCCTTGACGCGCGGCAGCACGGCCAGCGTCAGCGCCGCCAGCGGGATCAGGATCAGCGGCAGGGAATAGGCCGGATTGGACCGCCAAACGATCGGGAAGAACAGCATCGGGGCGACCACCAGGTGGCCGATCAGCAGGATGGTCAGGTAGGCGGGGCCGTCGTCGGCCGGATAGCGCGACAGGTCGGTGTCGCAGGTTTCGCAGCGGCCGTTGACCTTCAGGTAGCGCCAGAACAGCGGGGCCTTGCCGCAGGCCGGACAGCGGCCGGCGAAGCCTCGGAAGACCGAGCGCCGGAGCGGGTGAGCAATCTCTGCCATGACGCTCATATGGGCGTCTTCCCGGCGAGGGGGAAGCCCGCCGGTCACAACGGTCGCACAGATACGATGTCGCAGGGTTCGTGAGCCTGGCTAACGGTTGGTGCGGTGGCGTTCGAGCGGCGTGGGCGCGCCGGTCGCATCGGCGTCGTTGGCCACGTCGCCCTCCTCGGTGTTCTCGCCCTCGTCGCTCAGGATGTGCGGGTCCTCGCCGGACATCGTCGTCCCGCGGCTGGAGCCGATCCCGGGATTGTCCTCAAGGTCGTCGCGGGGAAGGGTGGTGGGCGTATGCCCGCTCTCGGCATGCTTGCTCATGGCGTCCTCGCAAGGTGACTGGCGTCTCCTCCGAACCGCCCGCGACAGGCCGCTGTTCCCGGCTAGAGCATGATGGGGTCAGGTGGAATCACCTGACCACTGAATCGTGCTCTAGAATCAAAAGTGTAGACCCTGATGGGTTCGGATCGCTTCGATCCGAACCCATCAGGGTCTAGTGCTTGGCGTCGTCGGCGGTCTGGGTGACGGCGTGGCCGGCGGCGACGACATCCTTGCCGACGCCCGAGATGGTGTTGCAGCTGGCCACCAGCAGGGCCGAGGCCGCCGCGGCCATGACGATCAGCTTGCGCATGTGTTCGATCTCCCCGGACTGGAGCCGGGTGTCGCCAACTCGAAGCCGACAGTCAAGCTTCAGGAGCGCCGCCCGCGATCTGCGAGAGCCGCTCGCTCATCCGGCGCACATGGCTGCCTGGCCAGTAGAGCCGGCCGCACGCCGGGCAGGCGCGGAACGGACCCGCGCCGGCGCGGGCCGAGGCCGGCATTCGCGCGACCTGCGCGGGGGTCGCCTCGCGCAGCGGCGCGTTGTCCACGACGCAGCGGCTGAAGGGCTCGGCGTCCCAGCGGACCGGCACGGCGGCCGCGAGGCTCGCCGCCTCCTCACCGACCCCTCGCCCGGCGATGAGCACGGAGTCCGGCGAAGCGGCGGCCGCCAGCCGCTTGTCGCGGGTCAGCAGCAGGCGGCCCTCCTCGCGCGCCAGTCGCAGCAGGTCGGCGTCGGGCTGGCCGCCGCTGGCTAGGTAGGTGTCGTAGCCGGCGGCCCGCAGCAGCCGCGCGAGCCGGACCAGCATCTCGTCGCAGAGAAAGCGCATCGGCCGAAGACCCGCTAAGACTGGGCAATGAACGCCGCATTGGGCCAACTGGTGCTCGCCGCCCACCTGGCCGTGATCGCTTTCAATGTGGCGGGGCTGGTCGTCATCCCGCTGGGCGCGCGGCTGGGCTGGGCATGGGTGCGGGTGCGCTGGTGGCGGCTTCTGCACCTGGCGAGCTGGGCGGTGGTGGCGGTGCAGGCCGTGCTCGGCCGCGCCTGCTTCCTGACCATCTGGCAGGACCAGCTGACCGGCGCGGCCGCCGAGCCGCCACTGATCATGCGTTGGGTCAACCGCATCATCTACTGGCCGCTGCCGATCTGGGTGTTCGGCGCGATCTACCTGGTGCTCTTCGCCACCGTGGTGGCGCTATGGTGGGCCGTGCCGCCTCGCAGGCGGGGAACGGGCTAGAGACCCTCGAGGCCTTTGTTGGTGAGGATCTGCACGACCACCCGCCGGTCCTGGGCCATGTCGCCTGTGGATACGGTCTGGGCTGTCGGACGATCCTCTCCCATCGCGTTCTGCGCCAGCACCCGATAGGGCTGGATGCCGCCGTTCTTCTGCAGGTAGCGGATCACCGCGTTGGCGCGCTTCTCGCTGAGGACCTGGTTGGCGTGGGCGTCGCCGCGCGAGTCGGCATGGCCAGTGACGCCGATCATGTAGCCCTTGATGGTCAGCGCCTTGGCCGCGAGGTCCTTCAGATCCTTCTGGCTCTTGGCGTCGATGGCGGTGCTGCCGCTGGCGAAATAGACCGTGACCTCGCCCTTGGCGACGTACTGGTTGGCCTGCGACAGCCGCTCTTTCAGCGCCTCGTTCTTGCGGTCCGCCTCAGCCAGCTTCTCGCGCGCCTGGGTCTTCGCCTGGGCCGTGCCGGCCTCGATCTGCCTGGCGGTCTTCAGGTCGCTTTCCTTGAAGGTGACCTTCACGGCGGTCGGATACTGGCCGTGGGTCACCGACTCGACCGTCACCGGGAGGCCGTTGAGCAGCTCGGTGATTGGCTGGTCGTTCTGCCGCAGGCCGAGGCCGCCGGCGACCGCGACCGCGCGCGTGCTGCCGTCGAGGACGAAGACGTGGTTCGCCCCGTCTGAGGTGGTCACCGTCATCTGGTCGCCGTTGCGTGCGGTGATGATGCCGCGCAGCGTTCCGGTCTGGGCCGAGGCGATCGAGGCGCCGGCCAGCATGGCCAGGCAGACGGCGGCAAGCATCGCCAGCCGGGCGACGACCGGTTTCATCGGGAGTGTCATGGGCTGCCCTCACAGCTTGCAGAGGGTCACCTTCAGACGGTGCGGCTCAGGCTCCCATCGGGCGCCCACCTGATATCCCGCGCCCGGCGAACCTACTGCGGCGGGGCGGACGCCTCGCGACGGATGCGCAGGATCACGCCCATCGTGACGCCGGCAGCCTGCGGGATGAGGAACACCTCGTGCGGCGGCAGCTTGTCCAGCTCGGCCACGAAGCCGGGCGGCAGGGACGTCGAGCGGACCTCGCCCGCGGACCAGGAGAAGCCGACCCGGTTGACCTTCAGGATCTCTTCAGCCTCCTGGAGGGTCTTCGTGGCCTGCAGCTTCTGCAGCACGTCCGCTGCGATGGGTCCGGTGCGGATCTGCTCCATCTCGTAGATCCTGGGCGCACCGGCCGGTGGGGATGCAGCCGGCGGACCGGCCTGCGTTGGCGTCGCCTGGACGGGCGCCGCAGCCAGGAGCGCCAGCGCCGTCACGCCCGCGGCGATCGTCGTCAAATCCCGCATCGCCCCCTCCACCGCATGCCTAGTCCGTGTCCATCCGGAACAGCGCCAGCGCGGTCTTGCCCAGGATCTTCTGGGCGTCCTCGACCGAACATGCCTTGAACACCGCCTCGATGGCGCTGCGGGTGTAGCCGAAGGTGCTTTCCTGGTGCGGATAGTCGGACGACCACATCGCGGTCTCCGGCCCGATGCGGTGCAGCATCTCCAGCCCGACGGGATCGGTCATGAAGGTCGCGTGGCAGTGCGCCCGCCAGTACCAGCTGGGCGGGTGGGCGAGCTTCGGCGAGACCATGGTCGGGAACGAGTTGTAGATCATGTCGGCGTCGTGGAGCATGCCGGGGATCCAGGCGAGGCCCGCCTCGACGAACACCGCCTTCAGGCCCGGGAAGCGGTCGAACACGCCGCCGAAGGTGAGCTGGGCCCAGTTCTGGCGGAACCCCTGCATCTGGGTCAGCACCGAGACGCCGACCGCGCCGGGCTCGGCGGTGGGGATCGCCTCGCCGATGTGGAAGGCGAGCGGCAGCCCGGACGCCTCGATCGCCGCCCACAGCGGGTCCATGCGGCCGTGGTTGTACTGGATGGTGCGGCCGTCGGCGAACTTGCCGGGCTTGATCGGGACCATCAGGCACCGCGCGCCCAGCTCGACGCAGCGCGCGACGCTCTCCGCGGCCGCCTCGGGCGCCCAGTAGCTGGGGACCATCACCGGGTAGAGCCGGCCTGGCGCACGGGCGCAGACGGCGCCGATGTGCTCGTTGTAGGCGCCGAACACGTGTTCCTTGTGCTCGATCTCGCCGAACATCATCAGCCCGAACAGGCGCTGCGGGAAGATCAGCTCCTTCTCCACGCCCTCGGTGTCGAGGTCCGCCAGGCGGGCGTCGAGGTCGGTGAGGCCGGGATAGCATTCCAGGGCGTTGCAGAGGGCGGCGGCCACCGGCTGCGGGGTCATCGACTTGCCGCCGATGGAGAGGTCCCAGCCGCCGTCCCGGAACACCATCCGCGGCGCCTGGTCCCTGAGGTGCCGCGGGAACCGCTCGACCCAGAGGTCGGGCTCCAGCATGTGGCTGTCGGCCGAGACGATGCGGGTGCCGGCCGGCCAGTCGCGGGCCTTGGCCTGGGCCCTCCGCTCGGTCGCGACCGCCAGGCCCACCTGCTCGGGGATCTCCAGGACGAACCCATCGGCCATGGCGGCCTCCTGCGCAGCAGTTCCGGACAAAGGCTATGCCGCGCCAGGATCGGCGGCAACGTTGACCGCGCGTCAGGCCCGCGCGGGCCTGGTGGCTGGCGCAGGTCAATGGGTCCATAGTGCCCGCACGAGAACGACGTTCGGCAACGGGAGGGGCGATCCCATGGCGGCTTCGAAGATCCGGATCGCGGCCCGCGGGCTGGTGCTCGGCGTGCTCTGCGCGGCGGTCCTCGCCGGCGCGGCCGGCGCGCAGGCCTACAAGGTCCCCCGCAACGGCTTCGGTCAGCCGGATTTTTCCGGCGTCTGGACGAACGCCTCGATCACCCAGCTCGAGCGGCCCGCGCAGCTGAAGACCCTGGTGATCACGCCCGAGGAGGCGCGCAAGCTGGAGGCGGGATACGCCCAGGCGGTCGCCAGCGACGCCAAGCCCTCCGATCCCAAGGCCGGCGCACCTGCGGCGGGTACGGACCCCGGCGGCTACAACACCTTCTGGATCGATCCGGGCACCAAGATCGGCCAGATCCGCGGGCAGCTGCGCAGCTCCTGGCTGATCGAGCCGGCGGACGGCAAGCTGCCCTACAGCGACGAAGGCCGCCGGCTGTTCATGGCCGAGGTGCGGAAGATCTCCCAGAACGCCGACGGCCCCGAATATCGCCAGGTGGCCGAGCGCTGCCTGCTGGGCTTCGGCTCGACGGCCGGTCCGCCGATGCTCAACGTGCTCTACAACAACACCTACCAGATCCAGCAGGCCAGGGATCACGTGGCCATCCTCGTGGAGATGGACCACGACGTGCGGATCATCCGGCTCACCGAACGCAGCCATCCGCCGGCCCATATCCGGCAGTGGATGGGCGACAGCGTCGGCTGGTGGGAGGGCGAGACCCTGGTGGTGGAGACCACCAACTTCAATCCGGGCGAGGTGCTGCGGCCGGGCATCCCAACGACGATCTTCGTCTCCAAGGACGCCAAGGTGACGGAGCGCTTCACGCGCGTCTCCCCGACCCAGATCCTCTACGAGTTCAAGGTGGAGGACCCGACGGTCTATGCGCGGACGTGGCGGGGCGAGATGCCGCTCAACGCGAGCAAGGGCCCGGTCTACGAGTACGCCTGCCATGAGGGCAATTATGCGCTGCCCAGCATCCTGCGCGGCGCGCGCCGGGCGGAGTCGCCTGCCAACGGGCCCGTGGCGCCCGGCCGGTGACCGGCGCCCCGTCCTCATGTAACACCGTCGGGCGAGCGGAGGACGCGGCATGGCTGACGGATCGGTGCAGGGGCTGAGCCAGGAGCGGTTCGCCGCCGTGCGCGAGGGGTTCGAGGCGAACCTGGAGAGCGGCGCCGACGTCGGGGCCTCCTTCTGCGCGACGCTCGAGGGCGAGGTCGTGGTCGACCTCTGGGGCGGCTTCGCCGATCCGGGCAAGACGCGGCCCTGGGCGCGCGACACGATCGTCAACGTCTATTCGACCACCAAGACGATGACCGCGCTGACCGCGCTGCTGGTCGCCGACCGCGGCGGGATCGACTTCGATGCGCCGGTCGCGCGCTACTGGCCGGAGTTCGCCGCCAACGGCAAGGCCGACATCAAGGTCAGCCACCTGATGAGCCATTCGGCCGGCCTCTCGGGCTGGCGGGAGAAGGTCACCAAGCAGGACCTCTATGACTGGGAGAAGGTGACGGCGCTGCTGGCGGCCCAGGCGCCGCTCTGGGAGCCGGGGACCGCGCCCGGCTACCACGCGATCACCCAGGGCTACTTGGTCGGCGAAGTGGTGCGGCGCGTCACCGGCAAGTCGCTGGGGACGGTGTTCCGCGAGGAGATCGCCGAGCCGCTGGGCGCCGACTTCTGGATCGGGCTGCCCGCCTCGGAGGACGGCCG
This sequence comes from Phenylobacterium sp., assembly GCA_045802455.1. Lineage (GTDB taxonomy): Bacteria > Pseudomonadota > Alphaproteobacteria > Caulobacterales > Caulobacteraceae > Phenylobacterium. The sequence goes on from JBJMQX010000111.1 coordinate 30,225, forward strand.
CGTCGCCGAGTTGATCCCGCCGCCGCCCGGGCAGGGAGCCGGCGACGGCCCCGGGCAGACCGAGATCCAGGACCTCACCTTCAACAATCCCGGCGTCGATGTCGCTGAGACCAGGACTCGCGCCTGGCGCGGCGCGGAGATTCCGGCCGCGGGCGGGACCGGCAACGCCCGCTCGGTCGCCCAGGTCTACACCATCCTGGCCAACGGCGGCGTGGCGAACGGCCGGCGCTTCCTGTCGGAAGCCGGCTGTCGCAAGGCCCTAGAGGTGCAGATCGAGGGAACCGACCTGGTGCTGGGTGGCCCGGCGAAGTTCGGCATGGGTTTCGGCCTGCCCGGCGCGGCGTTCGCGCTGCCGAACCCCAACACCATCTACTGGGGCGGCTACGGCGGCTCGCTGATCCTGATCGACATGGATGCCCGAACCACCATCGCCTACGCGATGAACAAGATGGCCGGCACGACGACGGGCGACATGCGCGCGTTCGGCCTCGCCATGGCCATGTGGACGGCGCTGGGCGTGATCTGAGGCCCGGGGCCTAGGCTGGCGCGAGCTTCAAGAAGCTGGGGTCGCGGAAGGGCTCGCCCGGCCGCATGCGGTCATGGAAGCCGGCGATGCGGGGCCCCGCGCCGCCTTCACGCGCGTCATAGAACGCCCGGTCGCCAAAGAACCGCAGCGTCACGGTTCTCCGCCGCTGGCCGGGGCGGGTGGCCGCGCCCCCGTGCAGCATGGCCGGATGGAAGACGATCAGGTCACCCGGCTCGACCGCCCAGGAGACGATGTCCCACGCGGACCGGTCGGCCTCGATGTCGGGCAGCCGGGGCTGGGCGGCGCGCGGCTGGATGGGCGCGGTCTCGTCGGCCAGATCGAAGCGCGAGGTGTTGTACAGCCGCCCCAGGTGCGAGCCGCGGACGAACTCCAGCGACTGGTCGGCGGAGACCGCGTCGAAGGTGATCCAGACCACCGCGAGGTCCTGGCCGGCGACGGCCAGGTACGAGGAATCCTGGTGCCAGGGCGTGCGGCGGGTGTCGCCGCCCTCCTTCAGGAACACCTGCTCGTACATGAACCAGACGTCCGGCGACCCCCACAGGCCGGCGACCATGGCCGGGATCGGCGAAGCCTGCAGCATCGCGCGATAGCCGGTCAGGCAATCGGGATTGTAGAGGTCCTGGTAGAAGGTGGAGTCGGTCGCCTGCGGGATGCGCGAGGCGCCCGGACCGGGATGTGCAAGGCTCCAGTCGTAGGCGGCCTGGCAGGCGGCGAGGGCGGCCGCGTCCAGCGCGCGCGGCAGGAAGACGACGCCGTCGCGGGCGTAGGTTTCGCGCAGTCCAACTGCCGCACCGTCGGCCATGGCGGCCTCCTTGCTCCTGGGTCAACGCTAGGGCGCGCTAGGATGGGCCGCAATCGTGACCGCGCGTAAGCCGGAGCAGAGCCCATGAGCGCCGCCGATCCCGCCCTCGACGCCTGGCGCAGCCTGGTGGACCTAGACCGGCTGACCGCCTGGATGGACGCGCGCGGGCTGGAGCGTGGGCCGATCGAGGATGCCGCACGGCCGCCAGGCGGCACCCAGAACATCCTGCTGAAATTCCGCCGCGGCGAGCGCTGGTTCATGTTGCGCCGCCCGCCGCTGGCCGCCCACATGAACGGCAGCGAGACCATGCGGCGCGAGGCGCGCGTCCTGGGCGCGCTGGCCGGCAGTGACGTGCCGCATCCCCGACTGATCGCCGCCTCCCCGGAGGAAGACGTGCTCGGCGCGGCCTTCTACCTGATGGAGCCGGTCGAGGGCTTCAATCCGACGGTGGGCCTGCCGGCGTTGCATGCCGGCGACCCCGCTGTGCGTCGGGCCATGGGATTCGCCCTGGTCGACGCGATCGCGGCCTTGGGGGCCGTGGACCACGTGTCGGTGGGGCTCGGCGATTTCGGGCGCGCCGAGGGGTTCCTGGAGCGCCAGGTCGGCCGCTGGAAGAAACAGCTGGCCAGCTATGAGGCGTACGCCGGCTGGGCCGGGCCCGGCGAGATCGAGGGCGTCGAGGCGGTCGGCGCCTGGCTGGACGCGCACCGGCCGCAGACCTTCAAGCCGGGGATCATCCACGGCGACTACCACCTGGCCAACGTCCTCTATCGGTTCGACGGGCCGGAGCTAGCGGCGATCGTCGACTGGGAGCTGACCACCATCGGCGATCCGCTGCTGGATCTCGGCTGGCTGATGGCGACCTGGCCGGAGACGGAGGGCATCGAGGCCGGAACGGTCTCGGTGAAGCCCTGGGACGGCTTTCCCACCGCCGTCGAACTGGTCGACCGGTATGCCGGCCAGACCGAGCGGGATCTGTCGGCCATCCACTGGTACGCGGTGCTGGCCTGCTACAAGCTGGGCATCATCCTGGAAGGCACCCACGCCCGCGCCGCCGCAGGCAAGGCCGAAGTGGCGACGGGTCTGGCCCTGCACAACCAGACGCTGGGCCTGTTCCGGCGGGCGCTGCGGTGGATCAGGTAGAGGAGGGACGACGTGGAGGGCGGCCCGAGCTCCGGGTAGTGTGACGATCATGCCGAACGACCTTCAAGCGCCGCCCAGCCTGCAGACCATCGTTGTTGATTTGCCAATACTCGACTACCGAATTCCTCAGCTCAGGTACTACCACCGGTCGGCATCTATGATCGAAGCGCTTGCTGGACAGCGTTTCTCCGCCCGAACCGCGGGATTCAAATCAGTAAGCTGGACAA
>JBJMQX010000112.1:0-38765 GCA_045802455.1 Phenylobacterium sp.
TCGCATGGCGCTTTTGGGTGAGCACCGAGGCGGCGACGCTTTTCGCGGACTTCGACGACTTGGGGTTGGCCAGGAGCTTCCCCGCCACACTGGTTAGGCCTGATGTCGGCGTCTTGCTAACCGCCAAGTGCGACCGCTGGCTGGACGCCGCGGCCACGTGCTTCGACTGCTGCTTGAGCCAGGCGATCCTGGATGGCGGCAAGCGATGGCTCACGACTAAGGATTTGCCCTTCAACATCTGTGAGGCAATCGAGGCCGTGGCCGAACTGCTCTTGCCAGAAGACTTCGAGGGCTTCGCCATGTTTCTCTCTTAGCACAGCCAGGGTCGCGGGCCGCAGAGCAATCTGGTGCGCGTCGCGGCTTTGCGTAAGGGTGGTCATTGCGACAACGCGGCCACCTTGATTTTCGACATAGCCTTTGAGGTTGGCCAAAGTGCCGCCGATGCCGACGTGGTCATCGACGAGCACATAAGCGGCACCAAGCACTACCGGCCCTTCGAACGCGGCCGGCGTGACGAGGCGGTTAAAGGCGGGTGCCCGAGTATGTCCCACCGTATTGTTTTGAACGATGTGGCCTGTACTTACACCGAAGCCCAACTCTGCTCCTAGAACCTGAGCCATAGCGTCAGGGATCGCATTGAAGCCTGTGGTCTCAAGCGCCGTGATGGGAAGGAGAATAGCCTTGTTCGTTCCTATGATTGTGCGGAGACTTTCGGTGGCATCTGGGGACAGGAGATCCTCGGAAAGCGTTAGGGCCGCCTCCGCATCGCCAGCCTTGGCGGGGGCGTAATATGGGTGGTTGTCGCGGAGCGCGGTCTCGCTGTGCACGACCACCATTGGAAAATTGCCAGCCCACAGTGTTCGTGGCGGTAGAGGCGGGGAGGCGTGGGCTTCGTCTGGCGGGTCGCTCATCCCTAAGTCAAACAAATCACCACGCCGATGTGAATGCAGTCTGTTAGCGCTAGGTGAGCCCCGTTTTTCCGACCGGGTCCAATTTCGCTTCTGGCGCACCCCCGACAGGTCGCCGCTTGCGCTCAGCGCGGACCGACGATGGTGGCGATATGGCAGGACCGCCTAGCCCTCGGCTCCGGTCACCACGCGCCGTGGGCGGATGCTTGAAGGGCTTAATCTTCATGGGGCGAGGCCTGCGCCCGGCGGCCGTGTATTTAGTTGGACCCTCTGAGGAGGACGGCGGCGGGAAGACTCGATTCTCGCAGTCAGTCAATGATAGACGCATGGAGAGTTGCGTCTGACGCACAGCAAAGATTGCTTTCAAGTCTGGACGCCGTTGCTAAACGAAGGCCATGGCCCTGCTAGACTATCTTGCCGAACGACGTTTGGAGATCGAGGCGCAGATCAAGACTCTCAAGGGAGAGCTCGCTGAAATCCGTATTGCCGAGGCCGCCCTTACTGGCGTGCCCACTGGGCGGTCTGTCGTGTCCAGCCACTCGGGAGTGTCATCCGTCGTTCGCGAGGGGTCAATCAAGGACTGGGTCTTAAGGGCTTTGGCGCAAGCGCCCTTCGGCCTTGAGACCGAGCGTGTCATCGAGGCGGTGCATCGTGCTGGCGGGCCAGAGGTCCCGCGAAGCTCGATGACGCCGCAGCTCTCCCGCCTCAAGGCGGCCGGGCTGATAACGCAGTACGGACGCGTGTGGGCGATCCCGTCCGTAAGCGAGCTCCAAACGGTCGAGACGCCGGGTGTGCAATCACCCGGCGTCTCGGATGCGGGGGATCATGACGACCTCCGCTGAGAACACCCAACCAAGCCCGGACAGGCGCAGGGAAAGGAGTACCCCTATGTGGCAAACCGCCTTGTTAGGCGGTGCCGTGCGGGGGGCCTAACGGCTCCCCTCACGGCCTCCGTTCTAGCGGAATCCGCGGAATCCGTCACGTCCTAACCTGAACATAGGAGGCCCATGTGGCCCGTAAGCAATCATCCTCGCCCATATCAACCTTGGCCTCGCGCGTCCTCAGCGGGGACAAGAAGGCCACCACAGCAGACGCTAGGCGGCTCGCCGCTTCGGTGCTGTCTCAAGACGAGAAGAAGGGCCAACGCTAGGCTGTGGCTCCGATAGCTGAGTAATGCGGAGGACGCAGCTTGCCGGGATCTGGATCGCTCCGGAGACTTGCAAGCTGCGTCCGTCGTGGATGGCCGTATGCTGGGCGCTGGGGCTTGGCTCTCTTGGACTTGGCCACGTCTTCGTGACGACGGCCTCCGGGGCCGCTTGCGGCCCGCCCTCTCCCTGCCCTCTCCCTCTCGCTTCGCGGGGGAGAGGATTGGCGCGGGTCGTCGGCAGATGGTCGTCACGCCGCGTAGAGGCCGGCTTGGTACTCATCCAGGATTTCGCGCCGCGCCTGGGCGCGGGTGCGGGCCGCCCGTTCGAGGGCGGCGAGGTCCGCGCGCGTCTCCAGGCGATGGCGGTCCAGGACAGCGGCGGCGGCGTCGATCTCGGTCACGGCGACGTTGAGCACCCAGACCAGCAGGGGGTCGCTGTCGCTGCCGCGATCGGCTAAGTGGCGCGCGGTCTGCCGGGCGGACAGCACGGCCTCCAAGGCGAGGCCCTCGAACCTCTGGCCTCGCTTCAGGGGCCGCTTGCGGGCGGCCTCGGTGGCATTGTCCAGCGCCATGGCGCAGAGCCGAAGCAGGCCCACGCGGGCGGCGCGCGCCGCGGCCGCGGCCTCCAGCCGATCCAGGCGGTCGCGCCGGCTGGCGCCCTGGTCGATGACGACCGCGGCCAGGATCGCGCTCACCGACATGATCGCCTGGGCCCAGGCCGCCGTGCTCTCGCCATAGGGCCCGCCGGGGTCATGCAAACCGACCAGCGCCATCCAGCCCGCCGCCACCACGACGATAGCCGCCAGCACCGTTGCGGTTCGCGTTTTGGGGAGCGTGTCGCGGAGCGTCATTGCGAAGGCACGTTCGCGCGATTCTGGCCATCCCAGCGAACCCCCTCTTTCGGATCGGCGCCGCCCGGGGCTTCCACAGCGCCGCCGGGGCGTTAGGGTGGGGATCAATCGCTTGTGAGTTCGTGTCCGCGTCTTGCCAGAGCCCCGCGTCTCGTTCCGCTATTTCCTGCCCGCGCCGGCGCTGCGCGCGACGATCACCACCTACTATGTGCTGGAGATCGGGGGCGAGGCGGCCATCGAGGAGCTGCTGTTCCCCGAGTGGGCCAATATCCGCCTGCTGCTGGACGCCGAGTGGAGCCAGACGTTCGGGGACGGCCGGGTCGCCGCCTACTCCGGGCCGGTGGCGCTGATGAGCGGGGTGATCAGCCGCACGGCGCGGGTGCGGGGCGCGCCAGGACGGGTGGTGGGCGTGGGCTTCCTGCCGGCCGGCTGGGCGGCGCTCACGGGCTTGCCGGCGAGGGACTACGTGGACGACATCGTCCCGCTGTCGATCTTCGTGGGCCCGGCGGCAGACGCGTTGCTGGGCGACGTGCTGGCCGCCCCGGACGACGCGGCGATGGTGGCGGCGCTCGACGCCTGGTTCCTGGGACAGATGGCGGGGCGCGACGCGGCCGAGACGCTGCTGGTCTCCGCGCACGAGGCGCTGCTGGATCCGCAGGTGCGCTCGGTGGCCGAGTGGGCGCGGCGGCTTGGCCGCTCGCCGCGGCAGCTGGAGCGGCTGGCGCTGAGCTATTTCGGCATGGGGCCCAAGGCGCTGCTGCGCCGGCAGCGGTTCCTGCGCAGCTTCGCGGCGATCCGCGAGCAGCCGCCCGGGCTCTGGGGCCGCCTGATCGATCCGGGCTATGTGGACCAGTCGCAGTTCATCCGCGACTTCCGCCACTTCATGGGCATGGCGCCCAGGGCCTATTTCGCGCGGGATTTCTCGTTCATGCGGGCGGCGGGCGCGGCGCGCGCCGCGCTGCTGGGCGACCCGCTGCACGGGCTGCATGCGGCCGGGCCTCGGCCTCAGCCTGTGCGCTGACGCGCCCTCTCCCTACCCTCTCCCTCTCCGCTGCGCGGGGGAGAGGAGGGTATTTGTTCCTCTTTTGTTCTTGCGCTTCCGGCCTTGATGGGCTATGTTCCGGCTGGGGCGGTGTGTCTCGGCGGGGGAGCTTTCGATGGCGGACGAGGCGGAGCCGGGCTTGCCGGCGGTGAGTGGGGACGCCGGGCGACCCACGTCCTATTCGGCCGACGCGGCGGCGGAGGTGTGCCGGCGGGTGATCCGCGGGGAGACGCTGCTGCGGATCGAGACCGATCCGGCGATGCCGGCGGTGGAGACGGTGCTGGAGTGGATGCAGGACGTCCCCGCGTTCGCGGCGGCCTACGACCGGGCGCGCGGGCTGATGGCCGACGTGCTGTTCGACGAGGTGCGCGAGGTGGCGCTGGCCGCGACGCCGGGCGACGTGTGGGTGAGCCGGCTGCGCTTCGACGGGCTGCGCTGGATGGCCGGGATGCTGGCCCCGCGGAAGTACCTGCCCCGAGTGGTGGCGGAGGCGGCGATCGCCGAGGCGCGGGCCGAGACGGACCCGGCGCGGCAGGGGCTGACGGTGATCGTCAAACGGTTCTCCGACGTGACGCCCGAGGAGGAGGAAGCCGCGCGGCTGACCGAGGAAGGCTATTTCGACCGCCGCCGCCTTCGGGGCGACGGGCGGGGCTAGGCGTGGCGCACTGGGACGCGATGGCGGCGATCGGGCGAGCGCGGTGGCGGGCGTTCGACGCCGCGCTGGGCGGGCGCCTGCTGGCGGCGCTGGCGGTGACCGAGGCCCCGCTGGAGGCGGTGCTGGCGGCCGACCCCGAGCTGCCGTGCAGGCCGATCCTTGGGCGATGGCGGCGCGAGGCGCCGGCCTTCGACGCGGCGGTGCGGCAGGCGCTGGCGGCGCAGCGGCGGCGGCGACGCGCCCGGGCGGCGAGCCGGCCGGGGCCGGAGACCACCGCCGTGGTGACGCGGGCGATCCGCGCGGGCGGTACGCTGGCCAGCCTGGGGCGCACGCCGGGCATGCCGTCGCGCCAGACGCTTCGGCGCTGGGTGCGGGTCGATCCGGCGTTCGCCCAGGCGGTGGCGCGAGCCTGCGAGATCCGCGACCTGTGGCTCTCGGAACAGATGTTGGCGGCGGCGGGCGACTGGCGGACGCGGACGCGGCGAGAGCTGCAGGCCCGCGTCGCGCCAATCTCGCGGCAGCGGGCGAGGCTGGGGCACCGGCCGGGCGCGACGCATCGGCGACGGGCGGAGAGCCCGGCGCAGGGCTGAGGGCTATCCCAACGCCCGGCGCGCGCTGGCCTCGACGGCTTCGCGGGGGATCAGGCGAATGGTGGAGCTGGCCTTGGCGAGGACCTTGCCCTCGGGGTCGACCAGGCGGCCCTCGGCGAAGCAGGTGGCGCGGCCGCGGCGCTCGATCCAGCCTTCGGCGATCACCCGGCCGGGGCGCGCGGGGGCGAAGTAGCTGACCTTCAGCTCCAGCGACATCGGGGTCATTTCGGGCATCAGGGAGATGGAGGCGTGGGCCATCGCCGCGTCGATCCAGCCGCAGACGAAGCCGCCCTGGGCGACGCCGCCGGAGTGGCACATCTGGGGCCCGACCTCGTATTCGATGGCCGTGCGGCCGGGCTCGGCGCTGACGATGCGGACCTGGCCCAGGGTGTCGTGGAGGGTGGGCGCGACGGCGTCGGTCATCTGGGCGGGCTCCGGTGGGCGTGGGGTTCCGGATAGTGGGATTGGGCGCGCAGGGCCAGCCGGCGCGGGCGGCAGCGGCGGAGCGTCCCCCTAGGGTGAAACCCCTAGACGGCCTGAGGGAAAACCCTGAGTGACAGGTGTAAGCCTTTGACTCCGTGGCGAACGCGGCCACGGTCGACAGATGAACCGGATGATGCGCGGGGCGGCGCTCGCGCGATACGACGAGGTCGCCACCCGCCTGGGGCTGGACCCCCACGCGATGCTGCGCGAGGTGGGCCTGGACCCGCGGTTCCTGGCGGACACCGAGGCGCGGTTCCCCAGCGAGAATGCGCTGGAGCTGCTGGAGCTCTCCGCCGCCAGGTCCGGGTGCGAGACGTTCGGGCTGCTGCTGGCCGAGGCGCGGCGGCTCTCCGACTATGGCCCGATCAGCCTGATGCTGACGCACGTGCCCACCATGGGCGATGCGATCCGCACGCTGATGCGCTTCCAGCGGATGCTCAACGAGGCGCTGCTGATCCACCTGGAGGACGAGGGCGGCGAGACGGTGATCGTCCGCGAGGAGCTGGTCTCCGGGCACGCGGTGGGCACCTGGCGTCAGGGCTACGAGCTGGCCCTGGGCACGCTGGCGCATATCTTCCGCGGCCAGCCGGGGCCGGTCCTGAAGCCCCGCAGGGTGCTGTTCACGCATGGGCCGCCGGCGGACCTGACCGTGCACCGGCGGCTGTTCGGCGCCGGCGTGGTGTTCCACGCCGACCTGAACGGGATCGAGTGCAGCCGCCAGGACCTGGACGCGCCGAACCCGTCGGCGGACGCGGCGCTGGTGCGCTATGCGGAGGGGTTCATCCGCACCCTGCCGTTCGCCCAGGAGACCTCGGTGGCCCTGGAGGTTCAGAAGGCGATCCAGGCGCTGCTGCCGCTGGACCGCGCGACCATCGAGGGGGTCGCGTCGCGGCTGGGGATGAACCGGCGCACGCTGCAGCGCCGGCTGGCCGAGGAGGGCGGCGAGTTCACGAGCCTCCTGAACGACATCCGCCGCGACCACGCCCTGCGCTACCTGGCCAACCCGAACCTCTCGCTGGAGCAGGTGGCCGAGCTGGTGGGCTACCGGCGCCAGACATCGTTCGCGCGCTGGTTCACCGCCGAGTTCGGGGTTGCGCCGTCCGCCTGGCGCGCCGCGGCTCGCTAGTTGGCGGGACCCCTAGGCGGCGCCCGGCCTCGGCTCGGCTCCAGCGCCACGGTGGCGCAGACCCAGGCGCCGGACGCGGTGCTGGTGATCTCCAGCCGGCCGCCGAGCTGCTCCATGCGCCCGCGCATGCCCGGGATGCCGACGCCGAGGACGACGCCCTCGCCGCCATCCGACCCTGGAGGATCGAAGCCCACGCCGTCGTCGGTGACGCTCGCCCGCAGCAGCGCCCGGTCGCCGGTCAGGGCCACGGTCACGTGCTGCGCCCGCGCGTGACGGGCGACGTTGGAGAGCGCTTCCTGGATCACCCGGAACACCGCGTGCTGGACGGCCGCGCGGGCGCGGTCCACGTCGCCGCTTACCGTGACGCGTACGGCCAGGCCGGTCCGCTCGGCGAAGGCGGCGGCGAAGGCGCGGGTCGCCGCCTCCAGCCCCTCGGCCCCGACGCTGTCGGGCCGCACGAGGCAAGCCATGGCGTGGGTGTCCTTCACGGCGTCGCGCAGCGAGGCGTTCATCTCCTCGACGGTGGCCAGGGCGAGGCCGTCCAGCTCCAGCTTGGCGAGGGCGGCGAGGCCGCGGCTTAGCGCCGCCAGATGGCCGTGGGTGGCCTCGCGCAGCCAGGCGGCGACGCGCTGCCGTTCGTGTTTCTGGGCGTTGCTGAGGGCCCGGGCGGCCCGCGCGATATCGGCCTGAGCCGGGTCGGGTGGAATGGGATTTGCCGGAATCGCACCCGCGAGGACCATGCCTCGATTATCAAGGATCGCGCCCATCACATTCGCCCCGTCCGCTCAGGTCCCGATATGGACCCTCGTCCGGTGCGCCGCGCCCCACGCATCCGGGCGATCTGTGGATAACCCTAGCACGCCGATTTCAGGCCAAGCTGGCCATCGGCGTCAGCAAACAGGCAATTGGCGACACGCCGCAGGTAGAGCCGCCTCGACCCGAAAGTTGTCCGCCGGTGTCGCGCACGGCCGACCTAAGGTCCATCACCCATGGATCCGCGATCCACTTACTGAGGCGCGGACCTTCGTCTCCGAGCATTGCCGTCCACAAGGATCCGGGGCGGTGGCGTAACATTGTTCCCTGTAATCGATGAAGCGATGACAGGTCATCGTCTGAAGGGCGATGCCTTCATAGCCCGCGCTTTCCGCGGGGCGGCGCGGTGGATAACTTCCCAGGCGTCATGACACGCCCCAGCCTGATTCCTGCCCTTCCCGCCCTGGCGTTAGCGGCGGCCAGCCTGGCGCTGGCAGGCTGCGACAACGCCAAGCCACGGCATCTGCCGCCGGACCCGTTCGCCGCCGGGCCGCCGCCGGTCGGGCCGGTCGCGGCGCCCACCGAGGGGTTATCGGCGGGGCTGGCCAAGCGCAGCGAGCCGGCGGGCGCCTTCCTGGACCACATCGGCCAGGCGAGCGATCCCTTCAACCGGCCGCCGGCGGTGACGGCGGCGGGCCAGCCGGTGGTGCTGGACGGCTTCGGCTTCGACCCGGTGGCCAAGACGCCGGCCAAGGGCGTCGACGTGGTGATCGACGGCAAGGCCTATGGGACAGCGTACGGCGCGGCGCGGCCGGACGTGGCGCAGTACTTCAAGGCGCCGGCGCTGGTCGCGGTGGGCTTCAGGACGACCTTGCCGGCGGGGGCCCTCGCGCCCGGTCCGCACCGCGCCCTGATCCGCGTCGTGGCTACCGACGGCAGGGGCTATTTCGAGTCCCCCTCGGTGGGGTTCGAGGTCCGCTGAGGCGGCGGCAAGATTGAAATCCAGGGTCCGGGTTCCCATCTGAACACTGTCCGGAAGGGCCGCGCCGATGCCGGGCGGCCAGGCCGGAGAGTCGCTTTCGACAAGGACTCGAGGATGACCAGGACGATACTCTTCGACAGCCCCTTCCTGCTGGGCTTCGAGCACACCCGCAGCCTTATCGAGCGCGCCGCCAAGGCGGCCGCCGAGAGCTACCCGCCCTACAACGTGGAAGACCGCGGGGACGGCGGACTGCGCATCACGCTCGCGGTCGCGGGCTTTTCGCCCGAGCAGCTGGAGGTGAGCGTCGAGGATCGGCAACTGGTGGTCATCGGCCGGAAGGACGGTGGCCGCGAGGGCGCCGCACGCCCGGAAGACGCGTTCCTGCATCGCGGCATCGCCGCGCGCGGGTTCATCCGCAGCTTCGTCCTGGCCGACGGCATGCTGGTGGAGGGCGCGCTCCTGGAGCACGGCCTTCTGCATATAGATCTTGCAAGGCCCGAACCCGAAAAACGCGTGGTCAAGGTGCCGATCAGGACCGCAAGCTGAGCAAGGTCTGAAGTCTAGTCACGGAGACGGCCGGATGTCTGGCGTCTTCGCATTGGAACGGTTGGCTGAACCGGCGGCCGTTCGAGGCGTTGAGTTTTATGGAGGTGGTCATGATGACGCCTGTTCTATCGACTGAAGCGTTCGCCGCTCTTGGCGCGCCCAATCTGGTCTATGTGCGCCCGGTGAGCGCGGCCGAGATCCTGGCCAGCGTCCCGTCCGCCCAGATCCAGGGATTCGAGCTTTCCCCCGAGCAGACGCTCTATGCGGTGCACCGCGCCGACGGCGAACGTCTCGCCGTCCTGACCGACAGGGATTCCGCGGTGGCCGCCGCCCTGGCGCACGAACTGGCGCCGGTCTCGGTGCACTAGCCGCGGATGGCGATCCCTCCTCTTCCGGGGAGGGACGATCTCAGAAAATCAAGCCGCCGAGGGCCGGCTGTCCTGCGTGAGCAGGGCGCGGATGGCGTCGAGGGTGCGCGCGTGGCGCAGCTGCTGGCGCAGGTCCGCCTGGCGCAGCACGCGGCTGATACGGGCGAGCGCGCGCAGATGATCGACGCCGGCGTCCTTCGGGGCGAAGAGGGCGAACACCAGGTCCACCGGCTGGTCGTCGATTGAATCGAAGTCCACCGGCTGCTCCAGCCGCACGAAGACGCCGCGCAGGCGGTCGAGGCCCTCCAGCCGCGCGTGCGGGGCCGCGACCCCATGGCCGACGCCCGTGGAGCCGGCCTGCTCGCGCAGCAGGAGCGCGTCCAGGACGTGCCCGGCGTCCAGGCCCATGCTGCGGGCCGCGATCTCGGCTACGACCGCCAGGACCTGACGCTTGGAATTGGCGCTCACGCGCAGGGCGATCGCGTTGCGATCGAGAAGGTCGCCGATCTGCATAGGTCCCAGAAAACTCACCCTGACGGCCCGTCCCCTGGGCCTTGCACAACGGGCGCCACGAAGCCGTGGTTCAGCCCGATCCGATACCCTGGCCGCTGGTCTGGCCCTCTCCATTCGACCGGCCCTTGGGCGCCGTGCGGCCTTCGGGCGTGGCGCCTTCCAGCCTGGTGCGTTCGGGGTCGATCCAGCCGATGTTGCCGTCGGGCCGGCGATATACCACGGACAATCCGCCGTGCGCGGCGTTCCTAAACACGATTGTTTGACTTTCAGTCAAGTCGAGCTCCAGGACCGCCATCGAAACGGTCATCGTCTCGATCGGCGTCTCGGTCTCGGCGATCACCATCGGCTCGGGGAAGCCGGCCTCGGCCGCCTCGTCGCCTGCGTCGTCCTCGTCATCGTCGGCGAACGGCTGCAGCACGAAATAGGCGGCGGTCTCCGCCTGCTTGGCCTGGGCCGCCTGGTGATGGTCCTTGAGCCGTCGCTTGTAGCGGCGGATGCGCTTGTCCATGCGCGCCAGCGCCGCGTCGAACGCCATGTGGGCGTCGCCGCCGAGCCCGTGCGTGGTGAGCTGCTGGCCCGAGGCCAGGGTCACCGCGCAGTCCACCTTGAAGGACTGTCCCTCCCTGCTGACGACCACGTCGGCGCCGCCGCCGCGGTCGAAGTACTTGCCGATGCTGTTGGAGATTTCGTCGGAGACCCGCGAACGCAGGGCCTCACCGACGTCGACACGCTTGCCGGTGACTTGGACTTGCATGGGCCGATCAACGCGCCGGGCCGCGGAAGGTGTCAAAGCACGTGCCGGTGAAGGCTGGGGCCGGTGAAGGCTGATGAAAGATTCAGGCGAGGTCGAGGAACCGCAGGATCGGTTCGGCCGCACGCACGATCAGGCCGGCGGCGACCACCAGCACGCCGGCGCTGCAGCCGGCCAGCACGTAGCCCAGCAGGGCGAGCGCCCCGTCGCGCTGGACGAGGGAGAAGGAGAGCACCGTCACCGAGGCCGCGGGCAACATGTTGCCCAGCGGAATGGGCATGATGAGCACCAGGGCCAGCACCGTGCAGACGACGCCGATCGCCCGCTGGCCCCAGGCGCCGAACAGGAAGGTCAGGCGCGGCCGCGAGACCGCCTCGAACCGCTCCAGCCACTTCAACGCCCGCGGCAGGGCCCGGCGCAGGTCGGCCACCGACAGCGTCCGCGCCTTGAGCCGGGCGGGCAGCCACGGGGCCGAGGCGCGCACCGCGACCTGCGGCGCGAGCAGCACCAGCGGGGCGCCGAAAACCGTGGTGCTGCCCGGCGGCAGCGGCAGGATGCAGACCAGCCCGAACACCATCAGCAGCGCGCCGGTGGCCCGCGCGCCGAAGCGCTCGGCGAGCTCACCCACCGAAACGTCGGGCCCGGGCTGCTCGGCGATGTCGCGCAGGATGCCGGAGAGCGGCTGGCGAGGGTCGGACTTGGGGGCTGGGCTCATTCGCAGCCCATGTGGGGCTTCGGGGCTCCGGACGCCAAGGGGGTGGCGGCCCTAGGGCGCCCGCTCATATGCCGTGCAGCGGACTGACGGGATCGGCTGTTCTGCGCTAGCCCGAAATTCCGTAGATCCTCCCCCGGGGCGAAGCCCGGTTGAGGATCTTGAGGAGACAGCTGAGGCCCGCCGCCAAGAGGTCGGGCCCTACTAGGCCAGCTCCTTCAGGCGACGGCGGCGCTCGACGGAGGAGGGGATGCGCATGGCCTCGCGGTACTTGGCGACGGTGCGCCGGGCGATGTCGACGCCGGCTTCCTTGAGGATCTCGACGATGGTGTCGTCGGAATGGACGTCGGCTTCCCGGGCCTCGGCCTCGATGAGCTGCTTGATCTTGTGGCGCACGCTCTCGGCCGAGTGCGCCTCGCCGCCTTCCGACGACTGGATCGCCGAGGTGAAGAAGAACTTCATCTCGAAGACGCCGCGCGGCGTGGCCAGGTACTTGTTGGAGGTCACCCGGCTGACCGTCGATTCGTGCATCCCGATGGCGTCGGCGACGGTCTTCAGGTTGAGCGGCCGCAGGTGCTCGACGCCGAACGCCAGGAAGGCGTCCTGCTGGCGGACGATCTCCGAGGAAACCTTGAGGATGGTCTTGGCGCGCTGGTCGAGGCTCTTGACCAGCCAGCTCGCCTGGGCGGCGCAGTCGGAGACGAAGGTCTTCTCCTGGTCCGAGCGGGCCGCCGCGCTGACCCGGGCATGGTAGCGCTGGTCGACGAGCAGCCTGGGCAGCGTCTCGGAATTCAGCTCCACGTGCCAGAGCCCGCCCAGGCCCTCGCGGACATAGACGTCCGGCACCACGGTCTGGGCCGGCTCGCCGCCGAACGCCGCGCCGGGCCGGGGCGTCAGCGCCCTGAGCTCAGCCACCATCTCCCTGAGGTCCTCGTCGTCGACCCCGCAGGCGCGCTTCAGCGCCGCCATGTCGCGCTTGGCGAGCAGCGGCAGGTTCTCGATCAGGGCGGCCATCGCCGGGTCGAAGCGGTTCTTGTCCTTCAACTGGATCGTCAGGCACTCGGCCACGTCGCGGGCGCCGACGCCGACCGGCTCGAAACCGTGGATGACGGCGAGCGCGCGCTCGACGAGCGCCAGCCCGCAGCCCAGCCGCTCCGCCGTCTCGGCCAGATCGGCGCGCAGGTAGCCGCCCTCGTCGATGGCGTCGATCAGCACGCTGGCGGCGGCGGCCTCCGCGGCGGCCAGGCCGGCGGCGGCGAGCTGGTCGGCGAGGTGCTCGTGCAGGGACTTCTCGTGGGTGAGCAGGGCCTCGAGGTCGGCGTCGCCGTCGATCTGCCGTCCGCCGGAGCCCGCCTTGGACCAGTCGACGGAGCCGCCCGCGTCGGCCGCGCCGCCCATGGCCTCGGGCCGCTCGGCGGCGTCGCCGGTGACGTGCTCGCCGGGCGAGGCCTGGTCGGAGGCGGCGTCGAAGTCGGCGCGGGCGTCGGCGTCGGAGGCGCGGTCCAGCGAAAGGTCAGCGGCCTCGGCGCGCGGCTCGTCGGCCTCGGGCTCACGCTCGGCCTCGTCGCGCTGCAGGAGCGGGTTGCGCTCCAGCTCGGCGTCGACGAACGCGTCGAGCTCGAGATTCGACAGCTGCAGCAGCTTGATCGCCTGCTGCAGCTGGGGCGTGATGACCAGCCCCTGACCCTGCCGGATCTCTAATCGCGCGCTGAGCGCCAAAGCCAGCTCCCCGTTGGCCTGAAACTTGCTTTCGACCCTAGCCGCCCGAAGGAAACCGAACCGTTAACCCGGGCGCGAAACGGCTCCCGCCATTGCTGCCCCAATGGGGGAGGTGGTATCTCCACTGTCAGCAGGTGGCAGGACGGCGCATGCGGCGGGCGGATCGGCTGTTCCAGATCATCCAGGTGCTGCGGCGCAGCCGCCGGCCGGTGACCGCCGACGCCATGGCGGCCGAGCTGGAGACCTCCAAGCGGACGATCTACCGCGACATCGCCGACCTGATGGCCCAGCGGGCGCCGATCCGCGGCGAGGCGGGCGTCGGCTACGTGCTGGACGACGGCTTCGACATGCCGCCGCTGATGCTGACGCCGGACGAGGTGGAGGCCGCCGTGCTGGGCGCGCAGCTGGTGGCCCGGCAGGGCGACCTGGCGCTGGCCCGGGCCGCCGAGGACCTGGTGGCGAAGATCCGCACGGTGGTGCCGGAACGCCTGCGCCCGCTGGTGCTGGAGCCCTCGAGCCGGGTCGCCCCGATCCGCAACATGGTGCCCGACCGGCTGGACATGGGCGCGGTCAGGCTGGCGATCCGCTCGGGCAAGAAGATCGCCATGAGCTACCGCGACGAGCAGGAGCGGCTGACCGAGCGCACCGTCTGGCCGTTCGCCGTCGGCTATCACGAGAGCGTGCGCCTGCTGATCGGCTGGTGCGAGCTGCGGCGCGACTTCCGCAGCTTCCGCACCGACCGGGTCGAGGAGGCGGCGTTCCTGGAAGAGCGCTATCCGGAGCGGCCGGCCATGCTGCGCGCCCGCTGGCGGCGGCAGATGAGCGACCTGCTGCATACGACGCGCATGCGCGAAGCGATCGATAAACCCCACGGCGCTTGACTAAGGCCAAGCCGCCGCGAAGACTTTCGGGAGATCAGGGGGACCAAGGCTTGATCGCGTTGGTCAGGGTGCTGAAGGCGCTTGCGGTCAGCCTGTTGCTGGCGATTTCCGCCTATGCGGTCGCCAAGATCAACCTGTTCGGACTGCAGAACGCCTCCGACCGGCTGGCGGACGGCGTCTACCAGCGGATCACCGCCGCCGACTACGGACCTGACCGCAAGGGCCAGCAGGCGGTCAGCGTCGTCTATCTGGACGAGGCCTCCATCGAGGCGATGAAGGGCTACGGCTGGACGCGGTTCCCGCCGACCTACGAACAGCAATGGACCCTCCTGGACGATGTGCTGAACGCCGGCGGAGCGCCACCCTCGGCGGTGTTCGTCGACTTCGTGTACATGGGCCAGGGCGGCGCCGCGGACGGGTTCGACGCCTTCGCCGCCGGCATCGCCGCGGCCACCCGCGCGGCGGCTTGGTCGGGCCACGCCCGGTGCACGGCCGACCCGCTGATCAAGATCGCCTGCATGGTTGCCGCCGGCGGCGTGCCGATCATCCTGGCCAAGCCTTCGCCGGCCGACCTGGACCTGTTCACCGACGTCCAGCGGCGGCTGGACCAGGTCGCGGTGCTGGCGCCCGCACTGGTGGGCCAGCAGGCCTATCCGACGATCGTCGCCTATGGCTTCGATGGGCCCAAGGCGGACCGGCTGGGCGTCCACCGGTTTGACGTCTCGCCGGCCCTGGCCGTCTATGCCGCCTATTGCCTGCGGCGCAGCGACGTCTGCGGGATCGCCGGGTTCGGCGACCTGAAGCGGGCGGCGCGCCTGGCGCTGTCCGGCGGCGCTTCCCTCAAGACCGACCGAGCCACGAGCGATCTCGGCGCGACCTTCGATGCGCCGCTGGACGTGGTCTGGGGCTCGCGGCCGGACCCGGACTACCTGCGCGTGACCGAGGCCGTCACCGGCCGGAAGGCGCCGTGCCGCGGCGCGTCGAGAGGCTGGCGCGACCGGCTGTTCGACCAGATGGCGGGCCTGCGCGCGCCGGCCGCCGGAGCCCGGCAGGAGTGCGCCTATGCGCTGAGCCTGGGCTATGACCGGATGGTCGCCGGCGAGGGGCTGCAGGCCAGCGACCTGCAGCGGCTCCTGGCCGGCAGGCTGGTGCTGGTGGGCGGCCACTTCCGGGCCTCGTCGGACTGGGTCGAAAGCCCGGTCCACGGCCAGGTCCCCGGCGTGCAGTACCACGCCATGGCGCTGGACAACCTGATCGAGGACGGCGCCGACTACCGGCGCAACGCCAACACCATGGAGGACTCCGACTTCCTGGAGAGCCTGCTGATCTTCGCGCTCGCCTTCTGCGGCGTGATCGGCGTGATGGCGCGCAACAGCTTGCTGGACCGGGCCGTCCAAGACGGTGTCGAGCCGAGGCTCCGCTCGGCGGTCTATGGGCCGCTTTACCTCCTGATGTTCACCACCTCGCTCGGTGTCATCGGCTTCGCGACGTGGCTGGGCGTCGCCTTCGCGCACCGCTCGCCGATCAACTGGATCGGCCTCTCCAGCGTGGCCTTGGGATTCCTGTTCTACGCCACCCGCCAGACCCTTCCGCAGGACATCTCCGGCTCGATCGAGCGCATTCCGGTGGTCCGCCGGATGCTGGCCTATGCCCGGCTCTGCCTGCGGGCGCTGAAATTCGAGGAAGACCGGCTGGGCAAGCCCCGGCCGCCGGCGCCCACGCAATCGAACGTGACCGAAAACCCCTCCCAGCCTGAGAAGACGGAGACCCTGCATGTCCAGGCCTAGATTGTTCGCCCTCGCCCTGGCGCTGGCGATTCCGCTCGCGGCCCACGCCGAGACGAGCGGCACGGTGACCAAGGCGCTTCGCCCGCAGCTGCGGACGTTCGACGACAAGGGTCAGCCGTTGGGCGAAGTCCCGGCCGCGGAACTGAAGCTGCCGCAGCCGATCGTGGGCTATGGCGTCGGCAACTCGATCGGCGTCAGGCACGGCGCGGGCGTCGTCTACCTGCGCGGACTGGACGTGCAGACCGAGGGCGTGAAGGCCGCCTGCGCGCCGGTCGCGGCGACCGCGCGGACCTCCGGCGCATCCTACGCCGCGTCGAACATGGGGCTCGGCGGAGCGGCCGACTGCAAGAAGCCGTGAGGGCAGGCGGGACCCTGCTGAGCGCCGTCTCCGCGGCGCTGACGGTCGCGGCGCTGACCCTCCCGGCCGGGGCCGGCGCGGTGTCGCTGCCTGGAGGCGACAAGTTCAGCGTATCGGGCAAGAAGGGTCCGTTCGTGAAGCAGGTAGCCAACCGCATGTACGGCGTGGCCTCGGCGGAAACCAAGGCCGGGACGGGCGCCATGGGCCTCTCGGACGCCGTCAACCGCGGTGAGTTCCAGGCTGCCCGCTTGCGAATGCCGCAGACCGAGGCGCGGATCGCCGCCCTGCTGGAAAAGGCCGAGGCCAACTGGCCTTACGACAAGTCGACGCCGATCCGCGTCTATGTCCTGGGCCTGGACTTTTACAGCGCCTACGCCCTGCCGGACGGGTCGCTGATGGTGGCGTTCGGGCTGCTGGAGCAGGCCAGGTCGGACGACGAGGTGGCGTTCGTCCTCTCCCACGAGCTCAGCCATGTGCGGCTCGGTCATTTCGCCAAGGACGACACCTTGGCCAAGCGGGCGCAGCTGATCAGCCGGCTGGGGCAGGCCTATGCGGTCAGCTCGGCGCTGCGCAATGGCAGCGCGGCCTCGGCGGCGAATGCCGAACAGTCGGCGGCGGGCCAGCAGGCGGACGCGACCAACGACCTGATCCACTTCCTGAACAACGTGATGAGCGAGCCGGCGTGGTCGCGGAACCAGGAGGACGAGGCCGACGCCCTGGGGTTCGACCTGGCGCAGGCGGCCGACTATTCCGCGGAATCGGCCTCGGCCCGGGTGTTCGACACCATCCAGGCCGACGCGACCAACCGCAAGTCGCTGACCGACACCCTGGACGCCCAGCTGAAGTCGCAGCTCAGCAAGGTCTCACCGGCCGCGGCGACCAGCGTGCTGGGCGGGCCGGGCGGCATCCGCGGCGGCCTGTTGCGCGGCGCAGGCCGGGTCGCGCTCGGCGTCGCCGGGGCCATGGAAGGCGGGCCGAAGCACCGGGCGCCGGAAGCCCGCAAGGCCGGCATCGCGGCCTATTCCGCCGATGCCTATCCGAAGGGGCTGCCGCTGCGCGACGAGCAGGTGACCTGGCTCAACAACGTGCGCCGCAGGCCCGAGTACGCCGAGGCCCAGGTGGTCGTGCCGGCGGTGCGCCAGGCGATGACGCTGCGCGCCAAGGGCGACTACAGCGGGGCGGCGGCGCAGCTCGCGCTGGCCAGCAAGACCAGCTTCGCCGAGGCCCCGCTGGTGCTGAACGAGGCCGCGCGGCTGCGCGGTGACCAGGGCGACGTCACCGGTGCGGCGCAACTGTTCCAGCGGGCCCATCGCAGTCCCGAACAGACCATCGACGGCTATCTTGACCACGCCCGGATGCTGTTCAGGACCGGCCACCCGGAGCCGGCGTTCGACGTCATCGCCGCCGGCCAGTCGCGGTTCGAGGACGAGAAGCCGTTCCTGTCGTTGATCGTCGCCTTGGATCGCCAGGCTGGGCGGATGGACGCCATGCAGGCCGCGCTGGCCCACTGCCGGGAGGCCGGCGACGAGGCGCTGAAGAAGGACTGTGAACTGGCCGCCGGCGGTCGGTGAGGCGCCTAGACCCTGTCCCGATTGGCTTGAATCAAGCCAACCGGGAATGAACAGGGTCGTCGCTCAATATCTGGAGCCCTTCTCATCCACTCACGATGATCCATCGTGAGTGGGAAGGGCTCTAGTCGATGTCCAGCTTGCGGGGGACGCCGGGCAGGCGGATGCGGCGGGCGTTGGGGGTGACGGCCGGGTCGTAGGACGGGGCGCCCTTCACCAGGGGCAGGGGAACGCGGCGGCCGTCGGCGAGCTCGGCCTCGCCGGACGCGACGCCCTGGAACAGCACCGCCTTGGGCGTCGGCAGGGCCAAGCCGAAGACGCCGGCGATCTTCTTCATGCCGGGCCCGGCCTGGGCGATCGCCGCGGCGAGCTCGCGCGCGTCGAGGTCGGCGGCCGCGGGCGTCAGCGGCTCCAGGCCGATGGTCTCGCCGATCTTGGTCGCCTCATCGACGCCGATCTCCACCTTGGCCTTCTCGAGCTGGGCCGGCGTCGGGAGCTTCAGGACCTTGCCGTCGGCGCGCAGCGGGATGGGCGTGCGCGTCGCGCCCTCGACCAGGACCATCGGCGCGGTGAGCGGCTGCGGCCCGATGTGCAGGTAGTAGGCCATGGTGAAGTGGCTGCGCTCGGCGGGCGGCAGCTTCTGGTAGGCGTCGAGGCGGGTGAAGAGCTTGCCGGCGTCGATCTGCTTGCCGGCGGCCAGGGCCGGCGGCGCGGCGCCGACGGAAAGCAACGCCAGAAGTGCGGCCGCAACGGCCGGCCCGAGCTCGTTTCGCATGGTCGCCCCCTGCCCTCTCCCTATCCTCTCCCTCTCCGCTTCGCGGGGGGAGAGGCGGTTGCTACGTGAACCGGTCGCCCAGGTAGACCCGGCGGACCTCCGGGTCGTCGACGATCTCGTGCGGGGCGCCTTCGAACAGCACCTGACCGGCGTGGATGATCGAGGCGCGGTCGATGATGTCGAGCGTCTCGCGCACGTTGTGGTCGGTGATCAGGATGCCGATGCCGCGGCGCTTCAGGTAGGCGATCACCTCGCGGATGTCGGCGATGGCCAAGGGGTCGATGCCGGCGAACGGCTCGTCCAGCAGCATGAAGCTGGGCTCCGAGGCCAGCGCGCGGGCGATCTCGACGCGGCGGCGCTCGCCGCCGGAGAGCGAGATGGCCGGCGCGTTGCGCAGGTGCTCGATGTGCAGCTCCTCGAGGAGCTCGGTGACGATGGCGCGCGCCCGGGCCCTGTCGCGCTCGCGCAGCTCGACCACCGCCATGACGTTCTCGCCGACGCTCATGCCGCGGAAGATCGAAGTCTCCTGCGGCAGGTAGCCGACGCCCATGCGGGCGCGCTGGTACATCGGCTGGGCGGTGATGTTCTCGCCGTCGAGGAAGATGGCGCCGTAGTCGGCCGGAATGAGGCCGGTGATCATGTAGAAGCAGGTGGTCTTGCCGGCGCCGTTGGGGCCCAGCAAGCCGGCGACCTCGCCGCGGCCCAGGTGCAGGCTGACGCCCTTCACGACCGGGCGGCCGCGGAACGACTTGCCGATGTTGTCGACGACCAAGCCCTCGCGGACCGGCGAAGCGCTCGCGCCCGGGCGCGTATCGAATCGTTCCGGCTTCACGAGGTCCACCTGGTTCACGCCAAGATACTACTTGGGTTTGTCAGATGTGGATGCGGAGGACTCCGGATAGAAGACCCCCCGCGGACGATCCTTGGCGCCGCGGCCCTTGGCCGTGCCCTCGACGTGGCCCTGACCGGTCTCGGTGTTGAACACCATCTTGTCGCCGCGCAGCACGTTCTGGCCCTGCACGGCCACCACGTCGCCGGTCATGGTGATGGTGGTCGAGCCGGCCTCGTAGAGTGCGTGGTTGGCCCGCACCCGCTGCTGCGGGGTCACGTAGTAGACGTTGCCCTCGGCCTCTATCCTCTGCATGTCGCCGCAGCCGGGCGAATTCGAGCCCGACTTGGCGGGCGTCTGCCTGGCGAAGATCTTGATCACGTCGGCGCGCAGGCGGGCCTTGTCCTGCAACGCCTCGGCGCTGCCGCGATAGACCGCCTGGCAGGTCGAGTTGGAGGTCTCCAGGGAGTCGCCGACGATATCGATGGGCGCCTTGGAGTTGGTCACCGCCTGCGCCGCCGACGGACCGGCCGCAGAAAGCGCCGCCAGGGCGCCGAGCGCCGCCGCTGCCGCCCCCACAAAAACCAGGCTCTTCATCGCAGCCTCACTTCGAATTCATGACGGTATGGACGCCGCCCGTGAACACCATGCGGTCGCCCTTGTCGTAAACGCCATAGGACTTCGCGTTGATTTCTCCAAGGGCGCCTTGACCGTGAACAGGGCCTGAACCGACCAGCTCGCCGCTCTTGGTGTCGAACAGCGACTGGGCGGTTTCGAAGGCGCCGCGGGCCCCCGAGAGCCGCACGCCGCCGCTCACCTCCAGCTTGCCGGTGTCCTCATGGAAGACGCCGCTCTTGGCGTAGATGCGCAAGGGGTCCGGCCCCTCGTCGTCGAGCACCAGGGCGGGCGTGTCGAGGTAGACCTTCTGGTTGTCCTGCATGTCGCGGGTGGCGGTCTTGGCGGTGAGCACGAAGGCGCGGCTCTTCGTGTCGCGGCCGACGAAGCGGGGGTTCACGAGGCGGATCGGCTCGTTCGACGAGCCGGTCTGGGCCGGGGCGTTGAAGCTGTTCCAGGCGACCGAGCCGCCCAGCGCGATCAGGATCGCCGCGATCAGCGCCGGCAGCGCCACGCGCAGGACCCGGATGATGCGCGAGCGCCGCCGCCAAGCCTTGATGGCGGTGCGGGTGGACTGCGGGGGGCGTCCGAACGGGATGTCTGCGATCGAGGCCATCGCTGAGCTCAGGCGTGGGCGAAGATGTCGGCGTCTTCCCAGCCGGCGACGTCCAGCAGGGCGCGGTGCGGCAGGAAGTCGAAGCAGGCCCTGGCGAGCGCGTCGCGGCCCTCGCGGACCAGCATCTCGTCCAGCCGGGCCTTCAGCGCGTGCAGGTGCAGCACGTCGGAGGCGGCGTAGGCCACCTGGTCCTCGCTGAGCTTGGCGGCGCCCCAGTCGGAGCTCTGCTGGGCCTTGGAGATGTCGAAGCCGAGCAGCTCCTTGGTGACGTCCTTGAGGCCATGCCGGTCGGTGTAGGTGCGCGCCAGCTTCGAGGCGATCTTGGTGCAGTAGACGGGCTGGGTCACCACCCCAAGGTGCAGCCAGAACATGGCGATATCAAAGCGGCCGAAGTGGAAGATCTTGGTGATCGTCGGGTCGGCCAGCAGGCGCTTCAGGTTGGGTGCGTCGTAGGTCGAGCGGTCGAGCTGGACCACGTGGGCGTCGCCCTGGCCGTCGGAGAGCTGCACGACACAGAGCGGGTCGCGGCCCAGCCTGAGGCCCATGGTCTCCGAATCGACCGCCACCGACGAGGCGCCGGCCAGCGCGTCGTGGGGCAGGTCGCCCGCATGCAGGAAGGTGCTCAAGGTCTTGCGCTCCGCCCGGTTGTCCGGCTCTGCAACATAGGCAGCCGCGCGGCGCGTGGGAATTGGTCCCGCCAGCCTCGCACGTAGGGGGCCGAGGAAAAGCGCCCGCCACTGTATGGCGCCCAGGAAAGGCGCTCCGCCAACAGTCTGGTGCCCAGGAAAGGACTCGAACCTTCACGGCCGTTAAGCCACTGGCACCTGAAGCCAGCGCGTCTACCAATTCCGCCACCTGGGCCCGATCCGCCGGATCGCGCGAGGCGGCTTCCTTATAGCCCCGTCTTTGCCCGGTCAACGGGCGCGCGCCGGGCGCCGGGAGCGGCCGATTGCAGCAAGGGGCGGCATCGTCTATCGGCAGCTCATGCAGAACCTCGTGACGGTCTTCGGCGGCTCCGGCTTCATCGGCAGCCAGGCGGTGCGCCAGCTGGCCAAGGCCGGATGGCGGATCCGGGTGGCGGTGCGCAACCCGAACCTGGCCTACGCCATGCGGCTGGCGGGCGACGTGGGCCAGATCGACCTCGTCCAGGCCAACGTGCGCGTCGAGTCGTCCGTCCGCCGGGCGCTGGAGGGCGCGCATGCGGCGGTGAACCTGGTGGCTGTCGCTCGTGAGACGGGGCGCCAGGGCTTCCAGGCCGTGCACGTGATGGGCGCGCGCAACGTGGCGGCGGCGGCCAGGGCGGCGGGCGTGGAGCGGATGGTGCAGGTCTCGGCGCTCGGCGCCGACCCGGGCTCCGCATCCAAATATGCGCGAACCAAGGCCGAGGGCGAGGCGGCGGTCCGCGACGCCTATCCGGACGCGGTGGTCGTGCGGCCCTCGGTGGTGTTCGGGCCGAAGGACGACTTCTTCAACCGCTTCGCCGGCATGGCTCAGATCAGCCCGGTGCTGCCGCTGGTCGGCGGCGGGACGACGCGCTTCCAGCCGGTGTTCGTGGGCGACGTGGCCAAGGCGCTGGCGGCGACGGTCCGAGACCCCGCCGCGGCCGGCCAGACCTACGAGCTCGGCGGCCCGGCGGACTTCAGTTTCCGCCAGCTCATGGAATTGCTGCTGAGCGAGATCGGCAAGCGCCGGCTGCTGCTGCCGCTCCCCTGGCCGGTGGCCGGCCTGCTCGCCTGGGCGGGCGACACGGCCAACATCGTCCCCGGCCTGATCGGCCTGTCGCTGCCGACGCCGATCACCGGCGACCAGGTGAAGCTCCTCAAGACTGACAATGTGGTGAGCGGCGCCTATCCGGGACTGGCCGAGCTGGGCGTCACACCGACCACGCTGGAAGCGGTGCTGCCGAGCTACCTCTACCGCTACCGCCGCGGCGGGCAGTACGCCGACCAGGAAGACCGCGAGCTCGCGGCGATCTAACCGCATCCACGGTCGCTGAACTCCGGTATAGACTCAGGCCACACTGGGGAACTGAGCATGGGCGAGATCATCGGCGACTGGCCGCGCAAGACGCGCGAGCTGCAGAACCACCACATGGATTCGACGCTGTGGGACGGCTTCGAGTTCAGCGACGACGATGTGATCGTGGCGACCTACGCCAAGTCCGGCACCACCTGGATGCAGCAGATCGTCGGCCAACTGGTCTACCAGGGGGACGAGAGCGTGGCGGTGGGCGAGCTTTCGCCCTGGTGGGACATGCGGATCCTGCCGCCGGAGGTGCGCGAGGCCGTCGTCGGCTTCCCGGGCCGGCGGATCATGAAGACCCACCTGCCGGCCGACGCCCTCGTGCTCTCGCCGAAGGCCAAGTACATCTATGTGGGCCGCGACGGGCGCGACATCGGCTTCTCGCTGCACAACCACCATCTCAACCACTCCGAGCTGGCGTTCGAGCTGATCAACAACACGCCCGGCCGGGTCGGGCCGCCGCTGCCGAAGGCCGACCCGGACCTGCACCGCTACTTCAACCACTGGCTGGAGACCGACGGCGGCGACCACTGGTCCCTTTCGGAGAACCTGCGGTCCTGGTGGGCGCTGCGCGACCTGCCGAACGTGAAGCTGGTCCACTTCGCCAACCTGAAGGCCGACCTCGCCGGCCAGATGCGCGAGATCGCCGACTTCCTGGGCATCGACGTGCCGCCGGCGAAGTGGCCGCAGGTCGTCGAGCACTGCACCTTCGACTGGATGAAGGCCCACGCCGTGCAGGTGGTCCCGCTGGGCGGCATGCCGTGGGAAGGCGGCGCGGCGACCTTCATGAACAAGGGGACGAACGGTCGCTGGAAGGACGTGCTGACGCCGGCCGAAAGCGCGGCCTACGAGCGGCTGATGGTGGAGCGGGTCGGCGCGGACTGCGCCCACTGGCTCGCCACCGGCGAAGGGGCCTAGCGCAGGCCGTAGATCAGGGCGAGCGCGCCTACGCCGATCGCAATCCGCAGCCAGCCGAACGGGGCGAAGCCGCGCTTGGTGACGATCGCGAGCATGGCGCGGATGACGAACAGCGCCACGACGAAGGACACGACGAAGCCCACCGCCACCAGGTCAAGGTGGCCGGTGTTGAGCTGATGCCGGTTCTTCCAGGCGTCGACCGTGAACGCGCCGGCCATGACGGGGATGGCGAGCAGGAAGGAGAACTCGGCGGCGACGCGCTTCTCGACGCCCATCAGCATGGACCCCACGATCGTCGCGCCGGAGCGGGAGACGCCGGGGACGAGGGCTAGGCACTGGAAGAAGCCGATCGCCAGCGAGGTGCCGAGCGGCAGGGCCATGAGATCCCGTCGGGTCGGGAACGGCGCGAAGCGGTCGATCAGCAGCAGCACCACGCCGCCGGCGATCAGCGAAGCGCAGATCACGTTGGGGCTCTCGAACAGGATCTCCTTGATCTTGTCGTGGAACAGCAGGCCGAGCACCGCGGCCGGCAGGAAGGCGACGAGGATCGAGAGCACGAACCCGCGCGCCCTGGGCACGGTGGGGATCAGGAGGGCGATGGTCCACAGTCGCCGGAAATAGAGCACGAGGACGGCCATGATCGCGCCCAGCTGGATCAGCACGCAGAAGGTGTCCCAGAAGGGGTCCTTCAGCCCCAGCGCCTGTTTGGTGAGCAGCAGCATGCCGGTGGAGGAGACCGGGATGAACTCGGTCAGCCCCTCGATGACGCCGAGGATGACGGCGTAGATCCAGTCCGACATGGAAGCTCCCTCGCGCCCGTCGGCCGGCTCTTCCGGCGTTCCGGGCGTGGTTCAGGAATGCGCAACTAGGGTGAAGAAGCCGTTTACCGTGTCGGCCGCGCCGCGACAGCCCCAGGCGCGGCGCCGCGACAATCCGGCCGGCCTCGCGTCGGGCCTTGGGCGCGGTATAACCCTGGCGGTCGAAGGCGGTTCGGGGAGCAGCGATGGCGCAGGCGGAGGTCCAGACGCCGCAGGTGAGCGCCGGCGTGGCCGCGGCCCTGCAGCGCGGCGACCCCAGAGGCGCGCTGGAACTGGTGCTGGCCGCGGAGGCGGCCGCGCCCCGGGAGCTGGCGCTGAAGCTGCAGCGGGCGATGGTGCGGCGCGCGCTGGGTGACCTGCCCGGCGCGCTGGCGGCGCTGGACGAGGCGCTGGAGATCGACCCCTACGACTATGTGGCGCTGCTCTCCAAGGGCGCCATCGTGGAGCGGCTGGACGGCGAGAAGGAAGCCGCCGCCGTCTACCGCAACGCGCTGAAGGTCGGGCCGGCCGACGACCTCCTGCCGCCGCCGCTGAAGGCGCCCACCGAGCGGGCGCGGGCGGTGGTGGCGCGCACGCAAGAGGCGCTGGAGGCGCACCTGCGGGCCCGGACCGGCGCGGTCCAGGCCGACGTGGCAGGTCCGGCGCGGCGGCGGTTCGACGAGAGCATCGGCATCCTCAGCGGGCGGGCGCGGGTCTACACCCAGGAGCCGCTGCTGCTGCACTATCCGCGGTTGCCGGCGATCCCGTTCCACGAGCGCGAGCATTTCCCGTGGCTGCCCGAGCTGGAGGCCGCGACCGACACGATTCGCGGCGAGCTCGCGGGCGCGCTGGAGGCCGCCCGCGACGAGTTCGCGCCCTACATCGCCTATCCGAAGGGCGCGCCGGTCAACCAGTGGGGCGAGCTGAACCACTCCAGGCGCTGGAGCTCGTTCTTCCTGTGGAAGGACGGGGCGCGGCAGGAGGCGGCGTGCAAGCTCTGCCCGAAGACGGCGGCGCTGTTGGGAGGCCTGCCGCTGGCCGACCAGCCGGGCTTTGCGCCGACCGCGATGTTCTCTGCGCTGGAGGCCCACACCCGCATCCCGCCACACACCGGCTCGACCAACGTGCGCCTGCTCTGCCACCTGCCGCTGATCCTGCCTGGCCCGGCGCGTTTCCGGGTGGGGGCAGAGACGCGGGAGTGGAAGATGGGCGAGGCCTGGGTGTTCGACGACACCATCGAGCACGAGGCCTGGAACGACGCCGACGAGCTTAGGGTCATCCTGATCTTCGACGTCTGGAACCCGTTCCTCGAGGAAGGCGAGAAGGCCCTGGTCAACGCCCTGCTGGCGGCGCGGCAGGAGTTCTTCTCGAACTAGACGAACTCCGGTTCGGGGCCCACGTACCGCGCGCGCGGTCGTATGAGGGTGTCGGCCTGGCCCTGCTCGATGGCGTGGGCGATCCAGCCGGCGCAGCGGGCGACGGAGAACAGGGCGAAGGGGGCGTCGGGCGGCAGGCGCAGCGCCTCGCAGGCGGCCATCAGGGCGAAGTCGACGTTCGGCGCCAGGCCAGTGGCCGTCTGGACGGCCTCGCGCAGGGCGGCGAGCTCCGGCGGGGCGGCGAAGCGCTCCAGCAGGGCCAGCGCGCGGGGGTCGCCGTCCGGATAGAGCGGATGGCCGAAGCCCGGCAGGGCGCGGTCCTCGACGAGGCGGTCGGCGATCGCCTGGCGCGGGCCGAGGCGCTGGGCCTCACCGGCGAAGGTGCGGACTGCCGCGGTCGCGCCGCCGTGCCGCGGGCCGGAGAGCGTCGCGAGGCCGGCCAGCGCCGAAGCCGCGAGGCTCGCGCCGGTGGAGGCCGCCACGCGGGCGGCGAAGGCCGAGGCGTTCAGTTCGTGGTCGGCGACCAGCACCAGGATGCGGCGGATCAGATCGGCGCCGGGCCCGCCCGGCCCCACGCCCCAGGCCAGCGCCAGGCGGTTGTGGATCGCCCCGCCGCCGACGTTGGCCGCCACCGCATCGGTCAGCACGTCCAGCAAGGTGGCGGCCTCGACGGCGAGCGCCAGGGGATTGCGGCCGCGGGCCGGCGGGTCGGAGCCGGCCCGGAGCGCGAGCGCCAGGTAGGCGCGGGTGCGCATGTCGCGGTGGTCGGGCGGCGCAGGCCGGTCGGTGCGCTTCAGCGCCGCGCCGTGGCCGCCGCGCAGCAGCCGGGCGACGGACTCCAGGGTCTCCGTCTCGGCCAGCCGGATCGCGTCGCGGCCGCGGTAGAAGAGCCGCCCGCCGGCCACGGTGGTGATCTCCGAGGCCAGCACCGGCTCGCCCCAGGCGATGGCGCCGGCCGCCACCTCGGAGACCTTGCGGCTGCGGGTCTTGCGCTGGGCGAGCGCGGCGATGTCGGCGGCGCGGTAGAGGCTGCGGCGCGGATCGTGCGGGTCGGCGCGGACCTGGACGCGGCCGCGGCTGACGTAGGCATAGAGCGTCTGCGCCCGCACGCCCAAGCGGTCGCGGGCTTCCTCGGCGGCGATCCAGTCGGCGGTGGGCATATGTTGATTATATTGATCAAGATTGACGGTATGAGGTTGACGTCTTTTCTGACGGTCAGCAAGCGAGATCTGGAGATCGGTCATGTCGGATGGTCTGGAAGGCGTCGTCGCCGCGCAAACCGTGCTGTCGGAGGTGGACGGCCAGGCCGGCCGGCTGATCATCCGCGGCCACTCGCTGGACGAACTGGCCGGGCGGGTGAGCTTCGAGGAAGTCACCCGCATCCTCTGGGACGGGTTCTTTGACGACCTGCCGCATGACATCGCCCCAGCGTTGGGCGCGGCGCGGCTGGAGGTGTTCGCGGAGGTGGCGGCGCTCGACACCGGTCTCCTGGACCGCACGCCGATCGAGGCCATGCGGGCGCTGACCGCCCGGCTGGCGGACGGCGACGAGCTATCCGTGGCGCTGAGGCTGACGGCGGCGCCGTCGGTGTTCACCGCGGCCGTCGTGCGCGCCCAGGCGGGCGAGGCGCCGGTGCGGCCGGACCCGGCGCTGTCGCACGCCGCCGACACGCTGCGCATGCTGCGCGGCGAGGCGGCCAGCCCTGCCGAGGTGGCGGCGCTCGACACCTACCTGGTGACGGTCAGCGACCACGGGCTGAACGCGTCCACCTTCACCGCCCGGGTGATCGCCTCGACGCGGGCGGGACTCGCCTCGGCCGTGCTGGGCGGGATTTCCGCCCTGAAGGGGCCGCTGCACGGCGGCGCGCCCGGGCCGATCATCGACATGCTGGACGCCATCGGCACGCCGGGGAACGCGCGGACCTGGATCGAGGACGCCATCGACCGCGGCGACCGGCTGATGGGCTTCGGACACCGGGTCTACCGCGTGCGCGACCCGCGCGCCGATGCGTTGAAGAAGGCGGTGAAGCGGCTGACCGAGGGCTCGAACATCATGCCCGGCCGGCTGGCGTTCGCCGAGGCGGTGGAGGCCGCGGCGCTGGCCATCCTTCGGGAACGCAAGCCCAACCGGCCGCTGGACACCAACGTCGAGTTCTACACGGCGCTGCTGCTGGAGGCCCTGGCCTACCCGCCCAGCGCCTTCACCTGCGTCTTCGCGACGGGCAGGGTGTCGGGCTGGATCGCCCACGCCCGCGAGCAGCTGGCCGGCGGCCGGCTGATCCGGCCGGCGTCGGTGTACGTCGGGCCGATGCCGAAACAGGCGGCGTAGCGGCCTCCCCACGACGGGGCGGGAAGTGCTAGTGCTCCGCGCATGGCCGCCCACGTCCACGCGATGAGCCCCGCCGAGACCACCGCTCTGACCCGGCGGGTGACGCTCTATTCGGTGAGCGTGGCCAGCGTGCTGGTGGCGATCAAGCTGGCGAGCTGGCTGACCTCCGGCTCGGTGGCGATGCTGGCCTCGATGGCCGATTCCGGGCTCGACCTGCTGGCTTCGCTGGTCACCTTCTACGCCGTGCGGTTCGCGGCCACCCCGCCGGACGCCGAGCACCGGTTCGGCCACGGCAAGGCAGAGGGCTTCGCGAGCCTCGTGCAGGCGGGCCTGGTGTTCGCCTCGGCCGCCCTGATCGGCCGCGAGGCGGTTGGCGACCTGCTGCATCCGCGCCCGATCGCCCAGGGCGCGTGGGCGATGGCGGTGATGATCGTCTCCATCGGATTGACCACGCTGCTGATCGCCGCCCAGAACCGGGTGCTGCGGCAGACATCCTCAGTGGCGGTCTCCGGCGACCGGGCGCACTACGCCGCCGACCTCGCCTCGAACGTGATCGCGCTGGCCGGCATCGGGATCAGCGCCTGGCTGGGCCTCCACAGCCTGGACGCCATCGCGGCCCTGGTGATCGCCGCCATCCTGCTCTGGGGCGCGGTGGGCGTGTTCCGGGAAGCCGGCGGCCAGCTGATGGACCACGAGCTGCCGGACGAGGTGCGCGCCAAGATCGTACGCCTGATGACCGCCGACCGGCGGCTGACCGACGTGCACCAGCTCAGGACCCGCGCGTCGGGGCCCTATGTGCACATCCAGATGCACGTCGACCTCGACCCGGAGCTGACGCTGGAGGCGGCGCACCAGGTGATCGTGGCGGCGGAGAAGCGCGTGCTGGAGGCGTTCCCCTCGGCCGACATCATCATCCACGCCGACCCCCGCGGCCGGGCCGAGCCGCACGGCGGCGCGTTCGCCGAGGCCCACGCCGCGGAGACGCACTGATCGCGGCGCTGCTAGGATTTGAACCGCGGAGACCGCAGAGACACGCAGAGCGTTCGAGGAAGCCGCGCGATCCCTGCGCAACTCCGTGATCCCTGCGGTTGATCTTTCGGGCTTCGCACAAGGGATAGTAAACGGCCCCTTAAGGCCTCGCGCGTCTGTTGGGGCCAACGATTCATAAGGCATGACGTTAGCCCCCGAGATGGCCGTCGAACGCACCCTGCACCACTTCCCGCTCGACCCTGCCTCGCGCCAGGTGCGCCTGGCGATGGGCGAGAAGCGGCTGGCCTTCACCGAGGTGCAGGTCCGCTACTGGGAGCGGCCGAAAGAGCTGACGGCGGTGAACCCGTCGGGGCTGATCCCGGTGCTGGTGGAGACCGAGGGCGACGACCGGCTGGTGCTGTGCGAGGCGCGCGCGATCCTGGACCACCTGGAAGAGACCGTGCCGGAGCCGGCGCTGCTGGGGCGCGACGCGGCGGAGCGGGCCGAGGCGCGCCGGCTGCTCTCCTGGTTCGACCGCAAGTTCGAGTTCGAGGCCGGCGGCTACATCCTGCACGAGAAGATGGAGAAGCGGCTGCTGGGCATGGGGGCGCCTGACCTGAACAACCTGCGCCAGGGCCGCGACGGGCTTCGGGCGCACCTGTTCTACATCGACAGGCTGTTGCAGGAGCGCGAGTGGCTGGCGGGGCGGAGGCTGTCGCTGGCCGATTTCGCGGCCGCGGCGCACCTGTCGGTGATCGACTATTGCGGCGACATGCCGTGGACCGACTTCCCGGCGGTCAAGACCTGGTACATGAAGGTGAAATCCCGGCCGGCGTTCCGGCCGCTCTTGACGGACCGCTGGCCGGGCCTGACGCCCGCCAGGCACTATGACGACCTCGACTTCTGACGCCGCCGGGCTGATCCGCGCCGAGGCCCTGGCCCTCGGCTTCGACACCTGCCGCTTCGCCGACGTGACCCAGCCCTGGCCGGCGTCAGCCAGGCTCGTCGAATTCGTGGAGGGCGGGCGCCACGGCGAGATGGGCTGGATGGCGGAGACGGCAGCGCGCCGCCAGCATCCGCAAGCCATGTGGGGCGAGGCGCGCTCGGCGATCGTGCTGGGGATGAACTACGGCCCCGACCACGACCCGCTGGCGGTGTTGGCCGAGCGCGACCGGGGCGCGATCAGCGTCTACGCCCAGGGCGACGATTATCACGAGCTGATCAAGGCCAGGCTGAAGGCCCTGGCGCGGTGGCTGCAGGGCCGGTTCGGCGGCGAGGTGAAGGTGTTCGTCGACACCGCGCCGCTGCTGGAGAAGCCGCTCGCCGAGCGCGCCGGGGTCGGCTGGCAGGGCAAGCACACCAACCTGGTCAGCCGCGAGTTCGGCTCCTGGCTGTTCCTGGGCTCGATCCTCACCACGCTCCCGCTGACGGCCGATCCGCCGGCGGCCGAGAGCTGCGGGACGTGCCAGGCCTGCCTCGACGTCTGTCCGACCAGGGCCTTCCCGGCGCCGTTCCAGCTCGATGCGCGCCGCTGCATCTCCTACCTGACCATCGAGCTCAAGGGACCGATCCCGCGGGAGTTCCGCGAGGCGCTGGGCAACCGCATCTACGGCTGCGACGACTGCCTGGCGGTCTGCCCGTGGAACAAGTTCGCGAGCGCCGCGCGGGAACAGAAGCTGGCGGCACGCGAGGCCCTGCGCGCGCCGGGGCTGGCCGAGCTGTCGCGGCTCGACGACGCCGCCTTCCGCGCCCTCTTCGCCAAGAGCCCGGTCAAGCGCATCGGCCGCGACCGGTTCGTGAGGAACGTGCTCTACGCGATCGGGAATTCGGGGGAGCCTGGGCTGGCGGCGGAGGCGGAGCGGCGGCTGGACGATCCCTCACCACTGGTGCGCGGCGCGGCGGTGTGGGCGCTGGGGCGGTTGGTGGGGGCGGAGGCGTTCGAGGGGCTGCGTCAAGGTCATGCCGCCGAAACTGACGCCGAGGTCTTGGAAGAGTGGGCCCACCCCTGATCGTCATCCCACGGTCGCCCGTAGGGCGGTCCGGGGGACCCAAGCGGGCTCAACGCTCCTGGATCTCAGCTTGGGTCTCCCGGATCAGCCTTTGGCTGACCGTGGGATGACGGCTGGGTATTGGTTCAGAACTCCGCCGTAGGCATGTCCTTGAGCCGCGGGAGCAGCTTGTCCTTGTCGGAGAGGACCGGCTCGCCGTCGAGGGGCCAGGCGATGGCGAGGTCGGGGTCGTTCCAGATGACGCCGCCTTCCAGTTGCGGGGCGTAGTCGCCGTCGACCTTGTAGAAGAGCTCGGTGTCGTCGGTGAGGGTGACGTACCCATGGGCGAAGCCTCGCGGCACCCAAAGCTGCTCGCCGACCTCGGCGGTGAGCGTGGCGCCGACCCAGCGGCCGTAGGTGGGCGAGCCCTGGCGAATGTCGGCGGCGACGTCGAAGATCGCGCCCTTCAGCACGCGGACCAGCTTGCCCTGGGCATGCGGCGCCGTCTGGAAGTGCAGGCCGCGCAGCGTGCCCTTGCGGGCGTTGAACGCCTGGTTGTCCTGCACGAAGGCGGTGTCGACGCCGGCGGCGGAGAGCGCCTTGGCGCTCCAGGTTTCGGCGAACCAGCCGCGCGCATCGCCATGGCGCTTGGGCGTGATAAGCAGGACCTCGGGGATGGCGAGCGGCTGGGTCGTCGTCATGTCGGGCTTCGGCTGATTGGGAGTGGTCCTTCGGATGGCGCGTGCGGCGGCGAATGGCAAGCCCCCGACAAGACCGCCCGGTGTGAGCGTGGTGATCGTGGTCTACGAAGCAGGGCCGACGCTGGCGCAGTGCCTCGCGGCGCTCAAGAGCCAGACCTTCACCGACTACGAGCTGATCCTGGTCGACAACGCGTCCAGCGACCGCATGGCGCAGGCCGCGGCGGCCGCGGATCGGCGGGTGCGGCTGATCGAGAACTCGGAGAACCTGGGGTTCGCGGCCGCCGTGAACGAGGGAGCGCGGGCGGCGCGTGGGCGCTGGCTGGCCCTGCTCAACCCGGACGCCTTCGCCGAGCCGGCGTGGCTGGAGCGGCTGACGGCGGCGGCTGAGGCCAACCCCGCGGTACACGCGTTCGCTTCGCGGCAGTTGATGGCCGACGATCCGACGAAGCTGGACGGGCTCGGCGACGTGATGGCGCTGGCCGGCTATCCGTTCCGCGGCGGCTACACGCATGCCGATCCGGGGCCGGTCGAGCCCGGCTGGGTGTTCTCGGCCTGCGGCGGGGCGATGCTGATCGGCCGCGACCTGTTCCTGGCGCTAGGCGGCTTCGACGAGCGGCTGTTCTGCTACTGCGAGGACGTCGACCTGGGCTATCGACTGCGGCTGATCGGCGAGCCGACCCTGCTGGTCCCCGACGCCGTGGTGCGCCACGTGGGCTCGGCCTCGACAGGCGGGCGGCGCAGCGACTTCGCGGTGTTCCACGGCACGCGCAACCGCTTCTGGGTGTTCGTGAAGGACACGCCGCCGGTGCTGTTCTGGCTGACCCTGCCGCTGCACGTGCTGGCGACGCTGGTGCTGTTTGCGCGGCATGCCACGCGGGGCGAGATCGCGGCGCCGGTGCGCGGGCTGGCGGCCGGGATCAGGGGGATCGGGGTTGCGCTGGAGGCGCGGCGCGAGGCCCAGGCGATGCGCAAGGTGGGCTCCTGGGAGATCGCCCGCGCCATGACCTGGAACCCGCTGGACCTCCTCCTCAGGCGCGCGTTCATCCAGCCGAAGACGCCCACTCCGTAAGCCGGCGCATGAAGGCCTGACCGCGCTCGAGTTGGGAGATCTCGACGTATTCGTCAGGCTGATGCGCCTGGGCGATGGAGCCGGGGCCGCAGAGCACGGTGGAAAGGCCGGCGCGCTGGAACTGGCCCGCCTCAGTGGCGAACGAGACCGCGCGGGCCGGGCCGTTGTCCCCGGCCAGCCGGCGCGCGAAGGCCTCGGCGGCGCCGTCCGGCTCGGGTGCGAAGCCCGGCACGTTGGAGTGCATGTGCACCTCGACCCCGGCCTCGGGCGCACGCGCCTTCAGCGCGGCGTCCATGGCCTTCGCCTCGGCGAACCAGCCGGCCAGCAGGTCCGCCGGCTCCAGCGGCGGCGCGCAGCGCAGGTCGAAGACGAAGCTGCATTCGCGCGCCAGGATGTTGTGCGCTGTGCCGCCGTGGACGACGCCGATGGTCAGCGTCGAGCCCTTGGGCGTGAACGGCGAGTCGGGATCGGCAGCGGCTTCGAGCCGCTCGGCGAGCGCGGTGAGCGAGCCCATTAGCCGGACGGCCGCCATCACCGCCGAGACGCCCTGCTGGGTCTGGCTGGAGTGGGCCTCGCGGCCAGTGACGGTGACGTGGAAGGTGGCGATGCCCTTGTGGCCGTTGACCGCCACCATGTCGGTGGGCTCGCCGACCACCACGAAGGCGGGCTTGGGCAGCTCGCGCTGGATCAGCTCGATCAGCCGGGGCGCGCCCAGGCAGCCGATCTCCTCGTCGTAGGAGAAGGCCAGGTGGACGGGACGCTGCGGCCGCGCCGCGAGGATGTCGGGGACGGCGGCCAGCGCCAGCGCCACGAAGCCTTTCATGTCGCACGTCCCGCGGCCATAGAGCCGGCCGTCGCGCTCGACGACGCTGAACGGATCCGTGGACCAGGGCTGGCCGTCCACCGGCACCACGTCGGTGTGGCCGGAGAGCACGGCGCCGCCCTCGATGGCCGGGCCGATGGTGGCCAGCAGGTTGGATTTGGTGCCGTCGTCGTTGGGGACGCGGCGATGCGGCACGCCATGGCGGTCGAGGTAGGCCTCGACCCATTCGACCAGAGCCAGGTTGGAAAGCCTGGAGGTGGTGTCGAAGCCGACCAGGGTCTCAAGGATCTCGCGGGCCGGACCGATCTCGCTCATGGCGCCTGCCATAGACCCGCGGGCGCCGCGCCTCAAAAGGAAACCGCGCCGGCTGGCGCAGGCGTGCGGCCCATGGCTAGATGCCGGGCAAAGAACAAGAGTGTTGGGAGGCGTAAGGTGGCGGACGTCGCATTGGAACCGGGCGCCGGCGCGCCCTCTGCGCCGCGCTTCGCGCCGGTCAGCGCCAGCTACGGGCGCTATGCGCTCACGCTGCTGGTGGCGATCTACACGGTCAACTTCCTGGACCGGCAGATCATCACGACCATCGGCGAGAGCATCAAGAACGACCTGCACCTGACCGACACCCAGATGGGGGCGCTGGGCGGCATCTTCTTCGCCTTCGTCTATACGGTGCTGGGCATCCCGATCGCGCGGGTGGCCGACAAGGCGAACCGGCCGTGGGTGATGACCATCTCGCTGGCGGTCTGGAGCGGGTTCACGGTGATCTCGGGCATGGCCCGCAGCTACGCCGTGCTGGCGTTCGCCCGCGGCGGCGTGGGCGTCGGCGAGGCCGGCTGTTCGCCGACGGCGCACTCGCTGCTGGCCGACTATTTCCCGCAGGAGAAGCGGGCGACGGCGCTGGCGATCTATTCGATGGGCATCTCCATCGGAACCCTGCTGGGCATGGCGATCGGCGGGATCGTCGCCGAGCACTACGGGTGGCGGAACGCCTTCCTGGTGGCCGGCGTCCCGGGCCTGGTGTTCGCCGTGCTGGCGATCTTCACCCTGCGCGAGCCGCGCAGCGCGCTGAGCCGCGCCGACCAGGCATCGGCCAACGCCGCCCACCACATCCCGCTGGCGATGGTGTTCACCGCGCTGGAGCAGCGGCCGACCTTCTGGCTGTTCGCGCTGGGCGGCGCGCTCAGCGCCTTCGTCAGCTACGCCCACGGGCAGTTCTTCACGCCGTTCTTCCTGCGCAACCACACCCCGGAGCTGACCGCGCTCGCCGGGCAGTTCGGCATGGCGCCGGCGCCCGGCAAGCCGCCACTGGGGTTCGTCAGCCTGGCGCTGGGCCTGAGCGCCGGGATCGGCGGGGCGTTCGGCTCCTGGATGGGCGGGC
Organism: Phenylobacterium sp.; assembly: GCA_045802455.1. Lineage (GTDB taxonomy): Bacteria > Pseudomonadota > Alphaproteobacteria > Caulobacterales > Caulobacteraceae > Phenylobacterium. The sequence continues at coordinate 34,942 of JBJMQX010000112.1, forward strand.
GGCTCGCCGACCGGCTGGGCGCCAGGGACGTGCGCAATTACGCCCTCTTCCCGCTGCTCGTGCCGCTGGTCTCGACGCCGATCCTGTGGTTCGCGGCCGGGACCGGAAACATGGCGCTGGCGCTCACCCTGCTGATCATCCCGAACATCTTCGTGGGCGGCTGGTGGGGCCCGGTCTATGGCGGCGTGCAGAGCATGGTGCCGCCGGCGATGCGGGCGCTTTCGGCCGCGGTGCTGCTGTTCGTGATCAACATGATCGGCCTGGGTGGCGGACCCACGTCATTCGGCATCACCACCGACTTCATGACCAACCGCTACCTGGCGGCGACCGGGCTCGATGTCGGCGCCTGCAAGGCGGCGATCGGGGCTGCGAAGGCCACCTGCGCGGCGGCGTCCGCGCACGGGATCAAGACCACGGTCTACCTCTCGACCGCGATCATCCCGCTCTCCATGCTGTGCTTCCTGGCCAGCCGCTGGACGATCGCCAAGGACATGGCGGCGGCCGAGGCCATGCCCAGGACAGCGATGCCGCTCGCGCGGATGGCGGCCTACTTCTTCGTCGGCGGGGCGATCCCCGGCGCGTTCCTGGCCAACGCCTCGGTGATGTTCTTCAAATCGCCGCCGCCGATGTTGTGGCTGCAGGGCGCGGTGATCGGCGGCGTGGTCGGTGTCGCCCTGGCGCTGGCGATCGCCGCGCAGGACAAGCGGGCGGCCGCCTGACGCAGCCCGCGCCCACGGTCGCGATGCGCGCGGCGCGGCGCGAGGACGTCGCCGCCATCGTGCGCCTGCTGGCCGACGACCGGCTGGGCGCCGGCCGGGAGGTGGTGAGCGAGCCGCCGGGCGAGGCCTATTTCGCGGCCTTCGAGCGCGTCGCCGCCGATCCGCGCAACCTGCTGGCGGTGGCCGAGGACGCCGCGGGACGGGTGGTGGGCACCCTGCAGATGACCTTCATCCCGGGCCTCTCGAACCAGGGCGCCGAGCTCGCGCTGGTCGAGGCCGTGCGGGTGGACTCCAGCCTGCGCGGCGGCGGCGTCGGGCGGCAGATGATGGCCTGGGCGCTGGACCAGGCCCGCGCCCGCGGCTGCGCCAGCATCGAACTGCTCAGCCACGCGAGCCGCACCGAGGCGCAGCGGTTCTACGAAGAGCTGGGCTTCGCGAAGAGCCACGTGGGGATGAAGCGGGGGCTCTAGCCCTGCTGGATGCTGCCGGGGCCGGGTAGGAAGTCGATCAGCTCGATCTTGAAGATCAGGACCGCGCCACCGGGAATCGGGCCCTTGCCCTCGTCGCCATAGCCGAGCTCCGGCGGGACATAGAGCATCCAGACGTCGCCCGGGCGCATCAGCAGCAGCGCTTCCTGCCAGGCCTTGATCAGGCCCTTGAGCGGCATGGCGGCGGGCTGGCCGCGTTCGTAGGAAGAATCGAAGACCGTGCCGTCGACCAGCTTGCCCTCGTAGTTGACCTTCACCTCGTCGTTGATGTGCGGCTTCGAGCCGGTGGCCGGGCCGGAGTGCACGATCTTGTACTGCAGGCCGTCGGGCAGGACGACGACGCCAGGCTGCCTGGCGTTGTTGGCCAGGAACGCCTTGGCGGCGGCGTTCTGCTTCGCAGGCGCGGGCCCGGCGGCCTGGTCCGTCCCAGCGCCCTTGGGTTGGCAAGCGCTCAGCGCCAGGGCCGCGGCGACTATCGTCAGGATACGGTACATAGGCGACAATCCCCTCAAACCGCCCTCGGCGGATAGCCGCGCTCGCGCAGGGCGTCCATGATCTCCTGGGTGTGCTGGGCGTCGCGGGTCTCGATCAGGAGGTCGAACTCCGCGCCCTTGGCAGGCACGTCCAGGGCCAGGCGGTTGTGGGCCACCTCGATGATGTTGGCGCCCATCTGGCCGATGACGGCGGAGACCGTGGCCAGGAGGCCCGGCCGGTCGTCGCCGATGATCCGGAGACTGACGATCCGCTGCTCTCGCACCAGCTCGCGCGTCAGCACCGAAGCCAACAGGCGGGTGTCGATGTTGCCGCCGGTGATGATCAGGCCGCACTTCTTGCCGCGGAACTTCTCCGGGAAGGCCAGCAGGGCGGCGAGCGAGCCCGCGCCGGCCCCCTCGGTCACCGTCTTCTCGACGTTGCAATAGAGCGCCACGGCGCGCTCGAAGAACGGCTCCTCGATCAGCAGCACCTCGTCGATCAGCGGTCGGGCCACGCCGTAGCTGACGTCGCCCACCTGCTTGACCGCGATGCCCTCGGCGATGGTCGCCCCGCCGTTGCCCGCCGCCCCGGCGTTCACGCCGCGCATCCGGGCCGTGAAGGAGGGGTACATGGCCGGCTCGCAGCCGACGATGCGGATGTCCGGCTTGACGTGCTTGGCGGCGGTGGCGACGCCGGCGATCAGCCCGCCGCCGCCGATCGGCACCGGCAGCACCTCCAGGTCCGGCACGTCCTCCAGCATCTCCAGCGCCACCGTGCCCTGGCCGGCCATCACCGTGACGTCGTTGAACGGGTGGACGAAGGTCAGCTCGCGTTCGTCGCACAGCCGCTGCGCCGCGGCCTGGGCCTCGTCATAGCCGTCGCCGTCGATCACCACCTCGGCGCCGTGCGCCCGGGTCTGCTGCACCTTCACGAAGGGCGTGCCCCGGGGCATGACGATGGTCACCGGGATGCCCAGCCGCGCGGCGTGATAGGCCAGCCCCTGGCTGTGGTTGCCGGCCGAGGCCGCGATCACCCCGCGCTTGGCCGCGTTCTCGCCCATCTGCAGCAGGGCGTTGAGCGCGCCGCGCTCCTTGAAGGCGGCGGTGAACTGCAGGTTCTCGAACTTCACCCACACCTCGGCCCCGGTGATCTCCGACAGGGTGCGCGAATAGCGGCACGGCGTGCGCTCGATGTGCCCCTGCAGCCGGTCGCGGGCCGCGAGGATGTCGTCGAAGGAAAGGGTCATGGAAACCAGGGGCCAGCGCGAAAGGCCGGCAACCTAACGGCGCAGGCCGCCCGGAGCAATGTTCGCAGGTGCGAAAGAAACCATCCTTCGCGGTGGCTGCGGGAGAAGGAACCTACAGCAGATCCGTCCGTCCCGTCGCCCGCAGCTGCTCGACCAGCGCCTTGATCGCCTCCGGGTCGTCCTTCGCCGCCACCAGCACCACGCCGGCCTCGACGATCACCACCAGGTCCTTCACCCCGGCCAGCGCCACCAGCGGGCCGTCGGTGCGGGCCAGGCAGCCGGCGGCGTCCACCGCCACCACCTCGCCCTGCAGCGCGTTGCCGTCCGGGGCGGGCTGCGCCAGCTCCCAGAGCGTGCGCCAGGCGCCCACGTCGCTCCAGCCGATCTCGCAGGGCACGACCACCGCCTTGTCGGTCTTCTCGAACACCGCGTAGTCCACAGAGATGGCCGGCGCACGCAGGAAGCTGTCGCCGAGCCGCAAGCCTCCGTCCGACAGGGTGGCCTCCGCCATCGCCGCCTCGGCCGCCGCCGCCACCTCCGGCGCCAGCCGCCGCGCCTCGGCCAGGAACGCCCGGGCCTGGAACAGGAAGATGCCGGCGTTCCAGCTGTAGGCGCCGTCCTCGAGGAACCGCTGCGCGGTGGCCGCGTCCGGCTTCTCGACGAAGGCCGCCACCGGCCTGACCGGTCCGGCCCCGGCGCCCGCGCGGATGTAGCCATAGCCGGTCTCGGCCCGGTGCGGCTTGAGGCCGAACACCACCAGCGCGCCCGCCTCCGCCGCCGCCCGTCCCGCCGCGATCGCCGCGTGGTAGGCCGCCGTGTCGCCGATCACGTGGTCGGCGGGGGCCAGCAGCACCAGGCCGTCGGTGTCCTCGGCCGCCGCCAGCGCCGCGGCGGCCA
>JBJMQX010000113.1:0-8693 GCA_045802455.1 Phenylobacterium sp.
AACCCGCAGGCGCTGGCCAAGCCGCTGCTCGGGCCGCTGAACGGCGAGTGGACGATCTACCTGCTGGGCCTGATGGGCGTGGGCGCGGTGTTCGTCGTGGTGCAGAGCTTCGCCGTCGTGGGCTGGCTGCTGGGCGCGGGCGCCCTGGCCACGCTGGGCTACCTGGTCTGGTACATGGTCGCCAAGTGCGGCAAGGCCGAACGCGAGCGGCTGATGCTGGCGCTGGTGCTGATCCTGGGCTCGGTGGTGTTCTGGGCGCTCTACGAGCAGGGCGGCTCCTCGCTCAACCAGTTCGCCGAGCGCAACGTCGACTTGCACCTGTGGGCCGGCCAGTCGATGACGCCTGCGCAGACCCAGTCCTTCCAGGCGAGCTGGATCCTGATCTTCGCGCCGGCCATCGCCGCGCTCTGGGCCTGGCTCGGCCAGCGCGGCCGCGACCCCAACCCGCTGCTGAAGTTCGCCATCGGCCTGCTGCTGGTCGGCGGCAGCTACTTCGTGATCGTGGCCAGCGCCGGGTTCGCGGACGCCAGCTACAAGATCCCGCTGCTGATGCTGGCGCTGGCCTACCTCGCTCAGACGACGGGCGAGCTCTGCCTCTCGCCGGTCGGCCTGTCGCAGATGACCAAGCTCGCGCCGCCGGTGCTGATCTCGACCCTGATGGCCACCTGGTTCCTGGGAACCTCGGGCGCCCAGTGGCTGGCCGGCAAGATCGCCCAGGCCACCGCCTCGGAGACCATCGGCGGGCAGGTGCTGGACGCCGGCAAGTCGCTGGCCAACTACGTCCACGTGTTCACCATGATCGGCCTTCTGGGCCTCGGCGCCGGCGTGCTGTTCCTCGTGCTTTCGCCGTTCCTGAAGCACTGGGCGCACGGGGCGAGCGACAGCCGCCCGCAGCAGCCGGAGCCGACCGCCCCGGTGTTGGACGGCGAGCGCCAGGCGGTGAACCCCGCCGCCGCGCGGGCCGACCGCAGGGCCTAGCCGCGGCGGGCTACTAGACCCTGATGGGTTCGGATCGAAGCGATCCGAACGCTGAATCAGGGTCTGCACTTTTGATTCTAGAGCACGATTCAGCGGTCAGGTGATTCCACCTGACCCCATCGTGCTCTAGCCGAAGTACTTGCGGATGCGGAAGTAGTACATCGGGCCGAGGTGCTGTTGGCGGTCGTCGATGAAGGCCAGACCGGAAAGGTTTCGGGGACCGGTGAACACACGGCGCGTATCGCGCAGGCCGCCGTTGGTGACGTTCTGGATTTCGAAGTGCAGCTGGATGTCGGGCCTCGGCTTCCACTCGATGAAGGGGACGATGAAGGCCTTGATCTTGGTGTCTTCGATCACGGTCGAACGATAGACGGTGCGGCGCCAGGGCAGGGGCGGACTTCCGACGGAATCGATCCCCCAGTTGGCGTTCCAACGCGGCAGCGGCTGGCTGAAGTGGATCGTCCATTCGGTCGGGACGAGGTTGGAGATCTCCCGGCTCGTGTGGGTGGTGGGATCGGTCACCTTCGACCAGCGCTGGGTCCAGGAGCCCTTCAGCTGCCCGCCCTTCATGCCGAGCTTGTCCAGCGGCAGCGTGAGCTCGACGGCGAACTCGTCCTTCGCGCCGTCGCCGATGTTGGCGGGCGCGTCGAAGAAGTCGCCATTCGGCAGGAAGATCGGCGCCCGGTCGATGGCGTCCGTGAGCGCATAGTGCCGGCCGGTGATCACCAGCGAGCCCGCGCCCCAGAAGTCGCGCTCGACCGCCGCTTCGCTGACCCAGGCCTGCTCGGGATTCAGGTCGGGGTTGCCGGCCGTGACGGTCGAGGTGGTCAAGGACGACGAAGCCACGAAGTCGTCGAAGTTGAGTTGCCCGACCTCGCGCTCGTAGCGCAGGCGCACCTGCCATTTGGCCGACGGCGCCCAGGTCACCGCTATGCGCGGCTTGGTGAAGGCCAGGCTCTTCGCGAGCTGGACGTCGCCGGAGGCGTCGATCTTCGAGCCCTCCTGGCGCACGGCGCCCTCCACGCTCACCTGGTCGGTCGGCCGCCAGACGACCTTGGCGAAGGCTTCCCAGCGCTTTTCCTCGACGTGGACGTTGGCCGACGGCAGCGGGATCGCCAGGCCGTTTTCGGCGAAACGGGTCTTCGAGGTGAGCGTGTTATCGGCCGCTTCGCCGCCGGCTTCCCAGGAGAGCCGCTCTGTCTGGCGGAACTTCAGCACGCCACGCCCGATCGTCTCCGTGGAGAACCGGTGCAGCCGGAAGCGGTCCTCGGGACCCGGGTGCTCGGCGAAGATGTCGCCGAGGTTCTGGTCCTTTGTGGTGTGAAGGCCGACGATCTCGACATTGGCGCGTGGACCAAACGCGCGGCTGAATCGCCCGCCGACCTCGGTCTGCACCGACTCATCAGTGAAATGGTCGCGGTTCAACTGGCCCGCGGGCAGGCTGAAGACGTCGGTCTCCTGGCTGACGTAGTTGTTGGTGGAGAACCTCCCGTTGAGCCGGAACTGGCCGCCGGCCAGCGGCGTCTCGTAGGAACCCGCGGAGATCGACTGCCAGCCGCCGGCGCGGGCCAGGATCTCGTTGCGGCTGAGGATCTCGCCCGCCGGGCCGATCCGCACCTCGGGACCGGGACCGGTTCCGGAATCGATGCCGTAGCCGCCGCGGATGCTGAACTCCCAGGCGCGCCCGTTCTGGCCGCCCTGGGCCTCGATGCGGAGCGATGGCGCGGTGCGCTGGTCGCGCGCGACGTAGGCGCCGGCCAAGGCCGCCAAGCCCTTCAGACCGCCGCCCTTCTTGCGGATCACGTTGGCCAGCACGGTCTTGCCCTGCATGTCGATGCCGGGCGCGCCGCCGCGGATCACGTCGATGCGCTCGACCTGGCCGATCGGGATCCGCTGCAGCACCTGGTCGATGGAGTCCGATTTCGACGAGGGGCGCTGGCCGTCGATCAGCACATTGCCCGCCGCGCCTTCGAAGCCGCGGACGCTCGCGCCGGTGTCCAGCGTAAAGCCCGGGATACGGCCGACCATCTCAAAGGCGTTGGAGGCGTTCATCGCCTGGAAGAAGCTGGCCGGATAGCTGGACACGCCCTGCTGTTCGGCGGGCGGGGCGACGGCCGGCGCGGATGCGGCCGCGGCCTGCGCCAGGATGAAAAGCATACTCATGGGCGGTGCGGTCTCTCCTCCGCACCCAAGTGCCCCGCGCCCGGGGCTGCGAGCCAATTAAATGCCCGTAACCTGGATTAAATTCGTGAAATGTTTCCGCTGATTAGATTGCCGGAGCATGGATATTCCAATCCGGCGCGCCCGGACTTAGCCAAAGTCCTTGCGCAGGCGGATGTAGATCCCGCGCGGGAAGGGGAAGACGCGGTCCTGGATGTCGGGCCGCCCGGGCGCGCTGCGCGGGCCGGGGAAGACCTGGAACGTGTCGCGCAGGCGGGTCCGCGGCGCCTGCACCAACGGCAGCTCCAGGCGCAGGCTCAGCCCCGGCCGCGGCTTCCACTCCGCATAGGGCCGCGCGTAGGTGCGCAGCTTGAACGTCTCGATCAGGTTGAAGCGGTATGAGGTCTGGCTGAAGCCGCCGTAGAGGTCGACGCCCAGGCTGAGGTGCTCGCGCGGCAGGTCCTGGCTGAAGCTCAGGTTCCAGTCGCGCGGGTGGGTGAACGAGATCGGCCGCGTCAGGCCGGTGGTCGGGTCGGTCACCTGGGTCCAGCGGCGGACGAACTCGCCCTTCAGCAAGGCGCCCTTCCACCCAAGCGCGTCGAACGGCAGGGTGTAGTCGAGGATGATCGTGTCCTTCGTGCCGTCGCCGATGTTGGTCGGCCGGTCGAACACCGTGCCGTCGTGGGCGAACACCGGCCCACGGTCGACGACGTCGGTGAGCTTGAAGTGGCGGCCGGTCAGGACGACGCTCGCGCCCTTCCAGAGCTGCTGCTCGACGGCGAGCTCTGTGACCCAGTCCTGCTCCGGATTGAGGTCCGGATTGCCCGCGGTGACGCCGAGGCTGGTGGTCAGGTTGGACGAAGCGACGAAATCGCCGAAGTTGAGCTGGCCGACCTCGCGCTCGATCCGCAGGCGCAGCTGGGTCGCGGGGATCGGCGTCCAGCTCACCGACAGGCGCGGCTTGGCGAACGCCAGGCTTTTGGCCAGCACGACGTCGCCGGACGAGGAGATGTCGGAGCTCTCGTAACGGAGCGCAGCGTCGATGGTCAGCGTCGCGGTCGGCCGCCAGGCGCCCTTGATGAAGGCTTCGCCGCGCTTCTCCTCCACCTGGACGTTGGCGGCCGGGAGCACCTGGGCCTCGGCGTCGACGGTGAAGGCCGTGCGGCTGTCGAGCTTGTTGTCGGCGCCCTCGGCGCCGAGCTCGGCGGAGATCCGCTGGCCGAAGCGGCGCTTGATGACCCCTCGGAGGATCTCCTCGCTGCTTTCCTGGTGATTGCGGAACTCGCTCGCCGAGCCGTCGACAAGCGCGACCGACACGACGCCGCGGTCGCGGGTGGTTCGCAGGGCCACCAGCTCGACGTCGGTGGCGGCGCCGAAGTTGCGGCTGAACCGGCCGCCGATCTCGGTGTCGGTGGTCTTCTGCGCGAAGTGGAAGCGCTGCACATCCGGGGTCGGCGAGACGATGGTGTCGGTTTCGGGCTCGTTGAACTTTTCCCGGTAGTACCGGCCGTTGAGCCGCAGCCGCCCGCCGAACAGGGGGCTCTCGCCAGCCGCGGTCGCCGAGCCGTTGATGTCATAGCCGGTGGTGTCGAGGCGGGAGAGCTGCGGCGCCCGGCCGTCCGCAAACAGGGTGACGCCCGTGCCGCCGGGCCCTACGCCATCGTCGGGACCCTCGCCGCCGCGCACGCCCAGCTCCCAGGTGCGATCGCCGATCGAGCCGGACGCCTCGGCCCGTGCTCCGCCGAAGTTGCGGCCGTCGGTGAGGGTGTAGGTCTTGGCCTCCAGCAGGCCCCGCGTGCCGCCGCCCTTCTTGACGATGACGTTGGCGATGACGGTCTTGCCCTGCATGTCGATGCCGGGCGCGCCGCCGCGGATCACGTCGATGCGCTCGACCTTGGCGGCGGGGATGCGCTGCAGGATCGTGTCGAGGCTGTCGGCCTTGGAGGCGGGGCGCTGACCGTTGATCAGCACGTTGCCGGCAGCACCTTCGAAGCCGCGGACGTTGGCGCCATTGTCCAGGTTGAAGGCGGGCAGGCGCCCGATCATGTCGAGCGCGTTGCTGGGATTGAGCGCGGCGAAGAACGACGGCGGATAGCTGATGACGCTGGGCTGGCCGGGGCTGGGCTCGGGAGCGGCCGCGGCGGCGACCGCTGCAGCCTGCGCGAGCACCCAGACCAGCATACGCGCATTCCTCCCCAGGAAGGGCGGCAGGTGACCTGCGCCGGCATGCGCACGCCAATTAAAACCCTGTAAGGTGGGTTAAATTTCGGAAAGGCGCGCCGACGGCCGGGGTGGTGGCGACCGCCGGCGCGAGGTGGTCAGCGCAAACGACGCCGTCAGACTACACGCGTAATATATCGCGTCAAGCGGGTGTTCGGGAGGGCCGGCGCCGCCGACCGCCGGGTGCGCTACAGGCTCGTCCCGCCCACCGTCAGGCCGGTGATCTTCAGGGACGGCTGGCCGACGCCCACCGGCACCGACTGGCCCGACTTCCCGCAGACGCCGACGCCGTTGTCGAAGCAGAAGTCGTCGCCGATCATGGTGACGCGGGTGAGCGCGGAAGGCCCGTCGCCGATCAGGGTCGCGCCCTTCACCGGGGTGGTCACGCGGCCGTCCTCGATCAGGTAGGCCTCGGTGCACTGGAAGACGAACTTGCCGTTGGTGATGTCCACCTGGCCACCGCCGAAGTTGGCGCAGTAGAGGCCGCGCTTGGTGGACGCGATCATCTCCTCGCGCGGCGTGTCTCCGGCCAGCATGCCGGTGTTGGTCATCCTGGGCATCGGCAGGTGGGCGTAGGACTGGCGCCGGCCGTTGCCGGTGGCGGTGAGGCCCATCAGCCGCGCGCTCATCCGGTCGTGCATGTAGCCGACCAGGATGCCGTCCTCGATCAGCACCGTGCGGCCGGTGGGGGTGCCCTCGTCATCGACGGTGAGCGACCCGCGGCGTCCGGGCAGCGCGCCGTCGTCGAAGACGGTGACGCCGGGTGCGGCCACCCGCTCGCCGATCCGGCCGGAAAAGGCCGAGGTGCCCTTGCGGTTGAAGTCGCCCTCCAGGCCGTGGCCGACGGCCTCGTGCAGCAGCACGCCGTTCCAGCCGGGGCCCAGGACCACGTCCATCTCGCCGGCCGGGCAGGGGACGGCCTCCAGGTTGACCAGGGCCTGGCGCAACGCCTCCTTGGCCTGCTCCTGCCATTTGTCCGGGCTGATCCAGGCTTCGAAGCCGGCGCGGCCGCCGGCGCCGGAATAGCCGCTCTCGCGGCGGCCTTCCTTGTCGACGGTGATCTGCACGTTGATGCGGGCCAGCGGCCGCACGTCGCGGATCAGCCGCCCGTCGGCGCGCACGATCTCCACCGTCCGCCGCTCGCCGGCCAGCGAGGCCATCACCTGCACCACCCGCGGGTCGCGGGCCCGGCACCAGGCGTCGATCTCCTGCAGCAGGGCCACCTTGTCGGAGAAGTCGGGGGAGGCCAGCGGGTCCTCGTCGCCATAGAGCCGGGTGTTGGTGGGACGGGGGGCCTCGGCGGCCACGCCCGCGTAGCCGCGCTTGGCGAGCGCCGCCGAATCCCCGGCGCGCGCGATGGCGGCCTCGGAGATCTCGCTGGCGTGCGCGTAGCCCGCGGTCTCGCCCGCCACGACCCGCAGGCCGAATCCCTCCGTCGCGTCGAAGGCCGCGGACTTCAGCCGCCCGTCGTCGAACAGGAAGCTCTCGCTTTCCGACCGCTCGACGAACAGCTCCCCGTCGTCGGCGCCCTTGAGCGCATCTGCGAGGATGTCGCCGGCCCGCTTGGGGTCGACGCCGGCGGATTCGAGGATCGAGGCGGTGGGGGCGATCGCATTCATGATGCGAAGATAGGCATCGCAGCGCCGCGCGTCACCCGGCCTTGCGGTGATCTCACGGAGACCGTTGTGAGGCCAGTTCACCCACTCCGGACGTGGGGCCGCCTCGCGTCTTGGCAAGCCCAAGGGATGCGCGTATGCACGCCCGCGAAGGGCCAGGCGGCGCGGAAGCGCCTGCGCGCCGTTCTGTGATTGTCGGCCCGATCCACCGTCCGCGGCGGGGCCGGCCAACCAGACCGAGGGGACATGAAGTCTAGGGTTCAGGGGATGCGGGCGCTGGCGACGGGGATCGCCTCAGGCGCCCTTGCCGCGTTCTGGGGGGCTTCGGCCTGGGCGAGCGAAGAACTGGTGGGCCAACCCACCAACGGCGCCATCAATTTCCAGCCGGGGGTGACCCCGCTTCGGCATGACGCGATCTTCTTCCACAACGCGATCCTGCTGCCGATCACCGCGGCGATCTCGCTGTTCGTGCTGGGCCTGCTGCTATGGTGCGTGTTCCGCTACAACAAGCGGGCCAACCCGGTGCCGGCGCGCTGGAGCCACAACACGGTGGTCGAGGTGGTCTGGACGCTCGTGCCGGTCCTGATCCTGGTGTTCATCGCGGTGTTCTCGTTCCGCCTGCTGTTCGAATACCACGACATGCCCAAGCCCTACATGACGGTGAAGGCCACGGGCTACCAATGGTACTGGGGCTACGAATACCCCGACAAGAAGATCCCCGAGTTCGTCTCCAACATCCTCCCGGAGGAGAAGGCCAAGGCCAAGGGCGTGCCCTACCGGCTGGCGGCGACCGAGCCGCTGGTGGTGCCGGTGAACCAGGTGGTCCGCGTGCTGGTGACCGGCGCCGACGTGATCCACGCCTTCGCCGTGCCGTCGTTCGGGATCATCACCGACGCGGTCCCCGGCCGGGTCAACGAGACCTGGTTCAAGGTCGAGAAGGTGGGCACCTACTACGGCCAGTGCCGCGAGCTCTGCGGCGTCGACCACGCCTTCATGCCGATCGAGGTGCGGGTGGTGACCCAGCCCGAGTTCGACGCCTGGGTGGCCTCGAAGGCCAAGGGCGCGCCGGCCCCGACGCCGACCGCGAATGCGGCGGCCGCCAATGCCGCCGGCGGGTCCAACACCCCGCCCGCCGCGGTGGCGACGCCACCGGCCAGCCCGCCGCCCGCGGTCAACACCAATCCTGCCGCTCCGGCAACCAAGACCGCGCAGCCTGCGCCGGCCAAGCTCTGATCCTAGGATACGCGTAAGATGGCCCGAGCCGCCGCCCCCCACGACAGCCACAGTTCCTACGGCCACGACGACCACGGCGACCACAAGCCGGGCTTCCTGGTCCGCTGGCTGTTCTCCACCAACCACAAGGACATCGGCACCCTCTACATCCTGTTCGCCATCATGGCCGGGATCGTCGGCGCGCTGTTCTCAGGCCTGATCCGCTGGGAGCTCGCCGAACCGGGCATCCAGGTGTTCCAGCCGCACAGCCTGATGGCCCAGTGGGGGATCATCGAGGGCTCCAAGCACGGCTACAACGCCGTGGTCACCGCCCACGCCCTGATCATGATCTTCTTCATGGTCATGCCCGCCATGATCGGCGGGTTCGGCAACTGGTTCGTACCGATCATGATCGGCGCGCCGGACATGGCCTTCCCGCGGATGAACAACATCTCGTTCTGGCTGCTGGTCGCGGCCTGGGTGATGCTGCTGACCTCGATGTTCGTG
>JBJMQX010000011.1:0-25141 GCA_045802455.1 Phenylobacterium sp.
ATCGTCATCCTCCGGTCAGCCGAAGGCTGATCCGGGGGACCCAAGCTGAGTTGCAAAGGAGGCGAGGCCGCTTGGGTCCCCCGGATCGCTGCGCGACCGTGGGATGACGGCGAAATTTGGTGGAAAGCCCTCACCGCCCCAGCTCCTGGAGGGCGGCCTTGATCAGCGTGGGGGCTTCGGTGTCTTCGCCGAGCCGGAGGGCTGCGTGTTCGACGACGCGGCGGGCGGCGGGCTCGGCGACGCCAAGGCCCATGAGGGCGGCCACGGCCTCCCCGGCCGCGGTTGGGCGCGCGGGCTCGGCCGCGCGGGCAGCGGCGTGGAAGGCCGCGACCGGGCCGTCGGCGATCGGCTTGTCCTTCAGCTCGGTGACGATGCGCTGGGCGAGCTTGGGGCCGACGCCGTTGGCGCGGGCGACGGCGGCCTTGTCCTCGCGGGCCACCGCGCCGGCCAGCTCGGCCGGCGGCAGGACGTCGAGCACGGCCAGCGCCGCCTTGGGGCCGACGCCCTGGATGGTCTTCAGCGTCACGAACGCCCGGCGCTCGTCACGGCCTAAGAAGCCGTAGAGGGTGATGCCGGTCTGCTCGGCCCACTGGGTCTCGACGTGCAGCAGCGCCTCCTCGCCGACCGCCGGCAGCCGCGACAGCGTGCGCGCGCCGCAGCGCACGACGTAGCCGACGCCGGCCACGTCGATCAGCGCGTCCTCCTCGGCGACCTCCGCCACCAACCCGCGCAGCCGGCCGATCATAGGAGTTCCCCGGCACGGCCTGCGGCGCTGCGCGCCTCCGTTGGCCGGGGATGACGAGCTCTAAAGGCGTGAATCACGTTCGGCATCTGTTCCAGCATGCCGTAAACCACGCCTATTCGCTTGCGCAATCGTGAACGTCCCGCGATCGCGGCTCCGCGGCGCCGGCGCGCCGTTAACCGCATCGTTCAACAAAGGACCCTCTCCCTCTCGGCTCCGCCGGGGGAGAGGAGGTCTCTGAAATTTCCGGCGCAGCGCATCTGGAAACGTGGTCTGGTCGTAGCCGGTCCGGGGGGACCTCAAATCCATGAGCGACACAGCCACGCACCGGCCGCCGCATCCGGTGCTCTATCTCGTCCTCTACCTGCCGTTCGGGATATCCATCGGCTACGTGACGGTGACCCTGGCCTGGCAGCTCAGCCATGCCGGCGCGAGCGTCGCGGCGGTCGCGGCTCTGGTGGGGATGAGCATCCTGCCCAACACCTGGAAGGTGCTGTGGGCGCCGGTGGTCGACACCATGCTGACGGCCAAGGCCTGGTTCATGATCGCCAATGTGGCGGTCGCCGCGAGCCTGGTCGGCATGACGCTCCTGCCGACGACCAAGGACCTGCTGCCGCTGTTCGGCTGGCTGGTGCTGGCCTCCAGCGTCGCGGCCAGCGTCACGGCCATGAGCGTCGAGCGGATCATGGCGTTCGACACGCCGGACGAGCAGAAGGGCCGCGCCGGCGGCTGGAGCCAGGCGGGCAACCTGGGCGGGGTAGGCCTGGGCGGCGGCGCTGGCCTTTGGCTCGCCCAGCACACCGGCCATCCGTGGACGGCCGGAGCGGCCCTGGGCGCGGCCTGCCTGGCCTCGGCCGCGCCGCTGCTGTGGCTGAGCGAGCCGGGCCGCGTGGCGCGGGGTATGAGTTATTGGGGCACGCTCAAAGAGACCGGCCGCGACGTGTTCGTCCTGGCGCGCACGCGGATCGGACTGCTGGCCTGTTTCATCATGCTGCTGCCGATCGGCTCGGGCGGCCTGCAGCAGCTCTGGGCGGCGATCGCCAAGGACTGGGGCGCGGGCGCCGACGAGGTCGCGCTGGTGGGCGGGCTGCTCTCCGGTCTCCTCGGCATTCCGGGCTGCATCGCGGGCGGCTACCTGGCCGACCGGATGGACCGCAAGCGCGCCTACGGCCTGTTCGGGATCGCGCTCGCGGCGGTCGCGGTGGCGATGGCCTTCGGGCCGCGCACGCCGGCGTCGTTCCTGGCGTTCGCCTGCCTCTACAACTTCGCGACGGGCTTCTGCTACGGCGCCTTCTCGGCGGTGACCCTGGAGGCCATCGGCAAGGGCGCGGCGGCGACCAAGTACAACCTGATCGCGTCGCTCTCGAACGTGCCGATCCTCGTGGTGACCCTGGTGGACGGCTGGGCGGAGACGCGGTTCGGGGCCACCGGCATGCTGTTCACCGAGGCGGCGATGGGGGTGGCTGGCGTGACGCTCTATGCGCTGGTCGCGGTGGCCACGCGGGGCCTGAGCTGGGGGGTGATCTTCGGGCGCGGGCGGATCACGCCGGCCTAGCGTGTCTTTCGTGGTTCCTGACCGGCATTGCCGGTGCTCGGCGACCGGCTCCTCAGCCCACGCGCGTGAACGGGGCGATGTGGAGCAGCGACGAGGCGACGATGATCGCGAGCGCGGCGGGCGGGTTCAGGAAGCTCAGGCCCATGGCGGCCAGGAGCATGAGGGCGGTGGCCGCGCCGATAACCTGAACCCGCGGTCCGTTGAACGTGCGCCGCTGGGCCGGCGTCATCTCCGCGGCGATCATGGCGCGCAGCACCGCGAAGCACATGCCGCACACCAGCAGCACCGCCGCGTAGAGCGCCATCGGAAAGGCGGCCAATCCGCTTCGGCCCATGTAGGCGGTCGAGAACGGGATCAGCGAGATCATGAACAGCAGCACCACGTTCATCCAGACGATCCGCTCGCGCGTCTCGGCCAGGCGGCGGATGATGTGGCGGTGGTTGACCCAGTAGGTCGCCACGAAGGCGAAGCTGATCAGGTAGCTGACGAAGTCGGGCCAGCTCGCCACGACCGCGCGCCAGTGCGTCTCTGCGGGCGGGCGCAGCTCCAGCACCATGATGGTGATGATGATGGCGATGACGCCGTCGGAGAAGGCGCCCAGGCGGCCCGGCGTGATGTCCGGTCCCGCAGGCGCCGCGCGGTTCACGCCACCCGCCCCGCAGGCGTGTCATAGGCCCGGGCCTTGCGGGCGTGGGCGTGGGCGATGGCGACGGCCAGCGCGTCGGCGGCGTCGGCGGTGGTGTCGCCGGCGGTGGGCAGCAGGCGGCGGATCATGAAGCCGACCTGGGCCTTGTCGGCGCCGCCGGTCCCCACCACGGCCTTCTTGACCACGGTGGCGGCGTATTCGGCGACCGGCAGGCCGGCGCGGGCCGGCGCGATCAGGCAGCAGGCGCGCGCGTGGCCGAGCTTGAGCGCGCTACGGGCGTTGTCGTTCATGAAGGTCTCCTCCACCGCCGCCTCGTGGGGCGCGTGGAGGTCGATGACGCCGGCGATGGCGTCGAACAGGATCAACAACCGCTCGGCGAACGGCAAGCTGTCCTTCGGCGCGATCACGCCGTGGGCGACGTGGGAGAGCCGCGCGCCCTCGACCGCGATCACGCCCCAGCCCGTCCGGCGCAGGCCGGGGTCGAGCCCGAGGATGCGGACGGCGGAGGGACTGGTGCGAATCGGTTGCGACATCTCAAACCTCAGGGTGACCGAGGCAGGGGAGCGCGGGAAGGGTTGCGGAACGGTGCAGGGGGCGCGGGCGGCCCTGCGGCCGCGAGCGGTAACCGATCTTGCACCTTGGACGTTCGATTATGATATGATGCCGCGCAGGCGTGAGGACTTGAGGTCCCGATGACGAGAGAGTTGGAAGGAACCCTGGTTCGCCTCGATCGCACCGGCGTGGGCGTCGTCGATTGCGAAAACGCCGATCAATACGTCTATTTCACGCCTCGCCAGATCGAAGGCTATCGCGGCGAGACCGTCGACGAGCTTGCCGCCGGCGGCGCCCAGGGTTGGACCAGCGGCAAGGAAGTCGTGATCGTGGCGGACGTGGACCCCAGCGGCAACGTCAACGTGAAGTCCGTCGCGCTGAAATAGCGTGACGCGGCCGCGCCTCGATCCGGCCGACCTTTCCTCCGCGACCGGCGTCATCTCCGTCGAGCGGCTGCCGAAGCCGGTTCGGGACTTCGGCTGCTATCCGGACGTCGGCCGGCTGCAGGCCGGCGACCTCATCCTGGTCAGTCCGGTGGTCAAGCGCCGCAACGCGATCGCCATCGAGCGCGTGCAGCGGCAGAACCAGGATGCGTTCGACGCCCAATGGATCCACGCAGCGACCTATCTGGGCGACAACAGCCTGGTGGAGATCGACGGTGGCGGCGTCTCGGTCACGGACCTCCACAAGTACGTCCCAAGCCACCGGATCCTGGTCCGCCGGGCGCTGCACCTGAGCGGCGAGGACGTCGGCGAGTTGATCGGCTATCGGATCGCGGTGGCGGCGCTGAAGGCGTTCAAGACGAAATACGGCTACGTGGATCTCGCCCGCATCTACCTGCGCACCCAGCAGTGGCGCAGCGCGCACAACCGGTTCCGGCCGAAGAGCGCGGCGGAGGCGATCTGCTCAGACTACTACAACGACGCCGTGGCCCAGGTGCTGGGCCGCGGCGCGGCCTCGGCCAAGCGCAATCCCTTCACGCCCGCCGATCTGTCCGCCTCGGCCAATATGAAGGACGTGGAAGTTCCCTGGGCGCGACTTCAAACCTGAGCCCAGCCCCACGCCAGCCGCGTCTCCATTTCGTATTCCACCATCCCATCCGCGGCCCAGGGCGCCAGGACCGCGCGCAGGTCGGCGTCAAAGGCTTCCGCCAGGGCGCCCATGCGCCGCCGGGCCCAGGTGGCGCGGGAGTGCTGGCAGGCGATCAGGTCTTCGACGCGCTGGCCGACGGCGGCCGTGAAGGTCTCGCGGGCCTGGATGCCGAGCCAGGGCTCGTGGGCGGTCATGCGGGCTTGGTGAGAGCCGTCCTCCCAGACGCCGCCCAGGCGCGCGACCCAGTCGCGGATGGTGCGGTTCCAGGGCTCGATCCAGGGCGCGTCGGTGGGGACGTCGCCTTCGACGATGGCGACCGGGGCGCCCGGCGCGAGCGCGTGGGCGAGCTTGGGGAACAGGGCGGCCGGGTCGATCCAGTGGATGGCGGCGCCGGCGACGGCGAGGTGGAGGGAGCCCGGCGCGAGGTCGAGATCCTCGGCGCGCGCGTGGGTCCAGGCAATGTTGCGGTTCCGGCCGGCGTCGAGGTCGCGGGCGAGGCGCAGCATGGCGGCGGACGGGTCGACGGCGGTCACCGTCTCGACGTGCGGGGCGAGCGCGCGGGCGAGCTTGCCCGGGCCGCAGCCGAGGTCGAGCACGTGGCCTTGCGCGGGCGCCAGGTCGAGCAGGCGGGCGATCAGCGCGTCCGGATAGGGCGGGCGGTGGACATAGGCCGCGACCACGTCCGCGTCCTCGAACTCGGCGGCGCCGCTGCGGTCGATGTCGGTCATGGCGGGTCCCCGCCCTGCCGTCGCAGATCGTGCGCGCGGCGGCAAGACAAGCGCTCGCGGCGTTGACGGGAGAGACTACATCTGTAGTCTGTTCGTGGATCCGGAGGGCAGAACGATGCGGAACCTCATCCTGGCGACGGCGGCCCTGGGTTGCCTGCCCGGCGCGCTGCACGCCCAGCCGAAGCCGGCCGACCTTTCCGGCGCGTGGGCGGTGGAGGGCGAGATCGAGGCGCCACAGGGCGTCGCGCTGGCGCAGCCGGTGTGCACGTTCCAGCAGACCGGCGCGCAGCTCGCCGGCGCCTGTGAGGGGCCGGGCTCGACGGGGCCGGCGACGGGGTCCGTGGCGGGCCAGCACGTCACCTGGCGGTGGGCCGCCAAGGCGCGCAACGAGTTCGGCGGGACCGGCGAGGGCGCCTTCGACGGCGAACTCGGCGCCGATGGGACGATCCGCGGGAGCATGACCTTGGACATCCTGCCGGGCGCCAAGGGGACGTTCACGGCCAAGCGGCGGTAGGGGCGGGCGCGTCGGGAATCAGTTGCGACCCTTCCAGGCGCGGGCGGCGAGGCTGACGATGCCCAGGTCCATGAACATTCGCCCCTCCCCAAGATCCTCCCCCAGGGCGAAGCCCGATTGAGGGGGAGGATCTAGGAGGGGGTTATGGCGCTTCGCGCCGATCCACCTCCCCCGCTTCGCCGGGGAGGAGCTGCGGGCCGGGTGGTGGCGCAGGTGGAGCAGGCCGACGGCGGTGTCGAGGTGATCTACGACGGCCGTTAAGGAACCGCTCACCATACCTGTTCACGCCACCGTAGGAGGCGTTGGGCCATAGTTCGCCCGGCTCGGGTTCGGCGCTGCAGGCATGGCCCCGAACCGCGCCGGACCGTTGGGGTTCGGTTTCCGGGCAGGGCGACGACGTGCATCGGCCGAGCAGCAGCCTCTACAGAAGCCTCAGCGGGCTCGAGCAGACAGCCTCGACGAACCGGCTGCTGAACCTTGCCTCGCTGTCCATCAAGTACGCCGACGACCCGGACTATCACGCGTTCCCGATGTTCCGCAGCCGGACGCTGAACCGCTCACTGCTGCTGAAGCATCGGCTGCGGCCGAGCGAGCTGGCCACCATGCCGCGCGCCCGGCAGACGGCGACCAAGGTGATCCTGCCGTTCGAGAGCTCGGAACTGCGGCTGGGCGGCAGCTCGCTGTTCGTGGGCGAGCCCGGCTGGCTGGAGACCCTGGCCACGCTCACCGCCGACGAGGACGACCTGGCGCACGACGCGCGCGTGCTGGAGGCGCTGGACGAGCTGCCGTCGCTGGACCCCTTCCTGCTGCGCGAGCACCTGAAGCGGCGGGGGCTGGAGGTCAGCGCCTGCTATTTCGAGATCTCGCCGGTCGACATCGCCAAGATGCGGCGCTTCGCGTCCCGCGAGCTGCACCGGCTGGTCAAGCTGGCCTACAAGGATGGCGGAGGCTCCGGCGACGCCACCGCCAGGCTCGTCAAGGCGCTGCTGTCCGGCGGCGTCGACGAGCGCTTCGAGCCGCTGCGGCGCACGCTCGGCATGAACGAGACGAGCTATGCCGAGGGCATCTTCGCCTGGCGCGGCTTCCTCTACTACAAATGGGTGCTGAGCTCGCTCTGGCCCGAGATCTCGCGGATGCTGGAGCAGATCGGCAACGTCTCGGCCTCGGGACCAGCGGACGGCGAGTTCGCCAGCGCCATCGTCGAGCTGCGGGCGCGGGTGCGGGCCAAGGCGCACCGCAACATCAAGCGCTGCATCGCCGACGTGAAGCTCTACGACAACGCCTTCCAGCGGCTGATCGCAGAGGCCGACGCGAAGCTGTTCCGCGATTTCCTGATGAGCTCGCCGCAGCTGTTCGAGACGCTGGGCGAGGCTTGCGGGGCGGTGTCGCACATGGCCACCTTCTGGGCCTACCGGTTCCCGCCCGGGCGGCCGATCGACGCCGAGGGGCTGGAGCTGGTGAAGATCCTGCAGGACTTCGACATCAGCCTGGGCGAGGATCACGAGGCGGCGCGGCGACCGCCGCTGCTGGTGTCCGACGACGCGGGCCCGGCGCGCGCGCGCGGCCGACCCGCGAAGGCGCGCGCCAACCTAGGTTAGGGCGGCCGCCGGCCTGCGGGTTTACCCTAGCCTTCTCTTCCGTTGGGGGCAGGAGGTTTGCGGCTATGAGCGACGTGATGGTGTTCGTGCGGCCCACCGGCGGCGGCTGGCAGGTCGAGAGCGAGTTCGCCGGCGCGCCCCTGATGTTCCTGTCGGGCGCCAAGGCCGAGACCGCGGCCCACGACCTGGCCCGCCGGCTGATGGGCGGCGGCGCGTCCGCCCGCGTGGTCGTCGAGGACCGGATGAGCCAGGTGGTCGGCGCCAAGCGCTACGCAGCGCCGACCTAGACCGATGCCCGGCGGGCACTTACGGCCGCGCCCGGACGTTTGGCAGGTCCGGACCCACTGCGCGCGAGCCTCTTCTTGGCACAGCCTGTCCCGCCGACACCGCCGCTGATCAGCTTCTCGACAGACTCCGCCATGCCGCCCTTCCTGGAGCAGGCGCGCCGGGTGCTGACCGGCGACCAGCAGATCCTGCGGCAGGTGGCCGACGCGGCCGGCGGGCTGGCGGTGAGCCTGACGATGGCCGGCGTCATGCTGGCCGCGACGCTCTGGGCCTCGGGCATGCTGTCGCGGATGACCGCGCGCGCGATCGGCCGCGCGCACCGCGGCCGGCGAGCCGACACCACCCTGCAGAGCTTCGCCGCCTCGCTGGTCCGCTACTTCGTGATCATCGTCGGCCTGATCGGGGTGCTGCAGGAGCTGGGCGTCAAGGCGACGTCGGTGATCGCGGTGCTGGGCGCCGCGTCGCTGGCCATCGGCCTGGCGCTGCAGGGGGCGCTCTCCAACGTCGCGGCCGGCGTGATGATCCTGATCCTGCGGCCCTACCGCGTGGGCGACCGGGTGGAGATCAACGGCAAGCAGGGGACGGTGAGGGGGCTCGACCTCTTCTCGACGCGGCTCTCCGACCCCGACAGCCTGAACATCTTTGTCCCCAACGCCAAGGCGTTCGGCGAGATCATCGTCAACCAGACCTCGCCGGCCAGCCGCCGGGCGCAGCTCGACTTCACCATCGACGCCGAGGACGACGTGGACCGCGCGCTGGCGCTGCTGGTCGATGTGGCGAAGGCCGATCCGCGGGTGGTGGCCAAGCCCGCCCCCTGGGCCAAGCTGACGGCGCTGAAGGACAGCGGGCTGCAGGTGACGCTGCGCGCCTGGTTCTCCACCGAGGACTACTGGGACGGGCGCTTCGACCTCTTGAAGGCGGTCAAGGACCGGTTCGACGCCGAGGGCTTCTCCTTCCCCTATCCGCACCAGGTGGCGGTCGAGGGGCGCAAGTTCGAGGCGCCGCATTCGGAGCCCGCGGCCGAGCCGCGCTCGTTCGCGCCGAAGGGAAAGGCCGCTCCCGCCGGAAAAGAGACCCTCAGCCGACCACCGGCCGCTCCTCGCCCCACCAGAGGGGAGATTTCGGAAGGTCGATGAACCGGCGCTCGTCCTCCAGCAGGAGGGCGGCGGCCTGGCGCGCCTCGGGGCGTGCGCCGTTGGCGGCGATGGCGTCGAGGCTGTCGAACCAGAGCTCGGCCACGCCGTCGTACTCGGGCGGCGCCTCGCGACTGGCGCGGGTGGGCGCATTGGCCTCGGCCGGCAGGCTGTGCAGCTGGACATAGCGGCGGATCTGCAGGGTCTCGGCGACGCTGGCGACCAGCGGCCCATGGGTGTCGAACCAGTAGGCCTGGAACTCGTCGCGGGTGAGGTGCGGCAGGCGCGTCAGGCAGAAAGTGAGCTTGATCATGGCCTTGCCACGTTGCGCCCGGCGGACAAGCTGTACAAGCCCCCGTATCTATTGACAAAATACGCCGGATCGCCGTCTTTGGCGCGGTCAGGAGCTCTTGAGGGACAAGGGAGCCTTTAGGCATGTCTTTGCCCAACGAGAGCGTCACGCTGCCGACCAGCGGGCTGACGTTCATCAACTACTACGACGCGACGGTGACGCCGGAGTACCGCGGCGCCGTGCTGCAGGCCGAGAATTTCCTGCAGGCGCATTTCACCGACACCGTGACGGTGAACATCCACTTCGGCTTCGCCGACCTGGGCGCCAAGTTCTCCGGGCAGAACTCCTACAGCCAGATCAACGTCAGCTATTCGCAGCTGGTGGGCGCGCTCGCCAGCCACGCGACCACGGCCGACGACCGGACCGCCATCGCCGGCCTGCCGGCAAGCGACCCCTCGGGCGGGACGGGCTTCGCCATCCCGATCGCCCAGGCGGTGATCCTGGGCCTAGCCCCGCAGACCAACGCCCAGAACGACTCGGTCACGCTGAATTCGTCGTCGGGCTTCACGTTCGGCCAGGACGCAGTGGGCGTGCTGGAGCACGAGATCACCGAAGGCGTGTTCGGCCGCTCCGCCAGCCTGGGCTTCAGCGGCCGCTGGGCGACGCTCGACCTCTTCCGCTTCAACGCCTTCGGAGAGCGCGACTTCACCGGCGGCTCGGAAGGCGTGCCGACCTTCTTCGGGATCGACGCCAACCACCTGACGGGCCTGCAGTACCACGGCTCGATCAACGCCCAGGGGGTCGACGACAACTTCGACCTGGGCGACTGGGACCACACCCGCGGCGACGCGTTCGGCCCCGGCGGGCCGTCGAGCCCGGGGGTGGTGACCGCCGCCGACCTGCAGGTGCTGGACGTGATCGGCTGGAACCCGGTGGGGTCCGGCGCGCCCTATGCCCCGGCGCCCGACGAGTTCGCCTCCGACGTGACCGGCTCCGGCCTGCCGTTCGGCCAGCTGCTGGCCGGCGGCTCGGCGAGCGGCGTGCTGCAGCGGGCCGGCGACCGCGACGTCTTCCAGGTCTCCTTCCAGGCGGGCGGCAGCTACACGATCTCGGAGATCGGCCACTTCGGCGGCGGCGGGACACTGGGCGATGCGTACCTGCGGCTCTACGACGCGAGCGGGAACCTGGTCGCGGAGAACGACGACATCACCTCCGGCCGCAATCCCGATGCGCGGATCGTGTTCACGGCCACGACGGGCGGGACCTACTACGTTTCGGCGGGCTCGTTTCTGGACGGATTCGCGGGCAGCTACCGGCTGGACCTGAGCGGGCCCCCGGCGGGCGGCGGCTCGCCCAGCACGACGCCGACGGAGGGGCCCGACACCCTGGCGGTGTCCGGCGCCAACACCGAGATCCACGCGGGCGGCGGCAACGACACCATCGCGGGCGGCACGACGGCGGACTACCTGCGCGGCGACGACGGCGACGATTCGATCTCCGGCGGGTCGGCGTTCGACGACATCAACGGCAACATGGGCAACGACACGGCCCACGGGAACGGCGGCGACGACTGGGTGGTCGGCGGCAAGGACAACGACATGCTGTTCGGCGACGCCGGCGGCGACATCGTCTGGGGCAACCTGGGCAACGACACCCTGGACGGCGGCGACGGCGCCGACCAGGTCCGCGGCGGCCAGGGCGACGACGTCCTGAACGGCGGGGCGGGAGACGACTTCGTCTCCGGCGACCGCGGAAACGACACCGTCACCGGCGGCGCGGGCGCGGACCTGTTCCACGGCAGCCAGGACGCCGGCATCGACCGGGTGCTGGACTTCAGCCTGGCGGAGGGTGACCGGGTGATGCTGGACCCCGGCACCACCTACACGCTGAGCCAGGTCGGCGCCGACACGGTGATCGACATGGGGGCGAGCAGCAGCGGCGCCCCCAACCAGATGATCCTGGTCGGCGTGCAGCTGTCGACCTTGACCGGCAACTGGATCTTCGAGGGCTAGCCACAAAGCAATCGGCCCGCAGTCTGGGGGACTGCGGGGCCCCTTCCACAAAGCAATCGGCCCGCAGTCTGGGGGGACTGCGGGCCGGGACGCCCGCCCGGGGCTGGGGAGAGACAGGGCGGGCTTGCTCGGGGCCGGGGGGTGGGCCCCTCGAACACCATAGGTAGGGTGTCCGAGTTCAGTTGCGAGAGGCGAGGCGGATTTCGGCCTGGGCTTTTTCGGTCACCTCGGCGCGCACGCCGCGCTGGCAGCCGGCCTTCAGGTCCAGGGAGGACTCGGTCGAGCAGAACTTGCGGGCGGCGACGTCGATCCGCTGGTCGAAGGCGGCGCGGCCGGCGCTGGTCGCGAGGTTCAGGTCGGCGATGCGGACGCTGGCCGGAACGTGGGTCGCGGCGTGCGCGGCGGTGGTCAGGGCGGCGACCGGCAGGGCGGCCAAGGCCAGGGTGGCGACACCGGCGATGCGGGCGGCGAAGTTGGTCATCGGTCTAATCCCTCGGTTCGAATTTCGGGGCGGTGGTTGGTCACCGCCGATGACGAGGGAATACTTGCGGCGACCGTCTAAGTCTTCTTAAGTCTGCGTAATGACCCCGAATTCACAATATTAACGCCCGGTAATTACCTAAACGCCGTGTAATGTTCAGCTCGGTGCGGGACCGGGCGCGGCCGTGGGCGCCGGAGCCTTCGCGGGAGCGGGAGCGGGCGCGGTCGCCGGGGCGGCGGCCGGGGCGCGCCGGATCGAGACGATCTTCACCGGCTTGACCAGCATCTCGCCCTTCATCGCGCCGACGCCCTTCTCCGGGTCGGTGGGCATGCCGAGGATCTGCTGGGCCACGGGCATGCCGTCCAGCACCTTGCCGAAGGCCGCGAAGCCCGGGTTCTTGGGGTCCTTGGGGTCGGCGTCGAGATAGCTCATGTCGCCGATGCAGATGAACCAGTCGGCCTGGGCGGTGCCGGGCGCATGGCGGCCCATCGAGATGATCCCGTCGGTGTGCTTCAGGCCGGTCTTCAGGGTCGATTCATGGGCGATCGGCGGCAGAACCTTCTTCGGATCGTTCTGCAGTCCGCCCTGGATCGTGCCGTAGTCGTTGGCCGCCTGCCCCGGCGGCTTCGACGCCCGGTAGAAGGTCGCCCCGTCGTAGAGGTGGCGGTCGACGTACTTCAGGTAGTTGGCGACGGTGATCGGCGCCTTGTCGGCGTAGAGCTCGACGGTGATCGCGCCAACGGCCGTGGTGATCACCACGCGCGGGTTGGGCGACTGGGCATGGGCGGAGGCGCTGAGCGCGGCGGCGGCAAGGGCGATGAGGGTGCGGCGGAGGAGCATGGGCGCGAGCTTACCCGTGCGGACGCCAGAAGTGGAAGTTGTCCCAGCCTTCGCGCAGGGCGCCGATGTCGAGGCCCAGGGTCGCGCTGAGCCGGGCGGCGGCCTGGAAGAGCTGCTGGCTCGCGCCGGGAACATAGAAGATCAGCAGCAGCAGCCCGATCATCACCAGCCCCTCGACCTTGCGCAGCCCGCCCGTCCAGGCCCCGGGCAGCCAGGGACGCAGCACGTTGAAGCCGTCGAGCCCGGGGATCGGCAGCAGGTTGAGGATCAGCGCGGTCGCCTGCAGGAACCCCAGCAGGGTGAAGGCCTCGAACAGCGCCACCGGGCCGGCGCCTGCGACCCCCCAGCCGGCCCAGAACGAGAGGCCGAAGCTGATCACCAGCAGGACGACGAAGGTGGCGGCGGGTCCGGCGAGCGAGGCGGCCGAGCGCCAGAGCCGGCTGCGCATCAGATCGTTGCGCAGGTAGACCGCCCCGCCCGGAAAGCCGATGCCGCCCAGCGCCAGCGCCAACAGCGGGATCACCAGGCTGGTCCCCAGGTCGCCGTAGCGCCGGGGGTCGAAGGAGAGGTAACCCTTGGCCTTCACGGTGTGATCGCCGGCGAAGTAGGCGATCAGCGCATGGCTGAACTCATGCGCCATCACCGCCAGGATCCAGCCGGTCATCACGAAGGCGAAGGTGGCGAGCCCGCTGGGCTGGGCCACCAGCAGCGCGCCCAGGCCGAGCCAGACGGCCAGCAGGCCCAGGCCGACGAGGTTATTCGGCGGCTTGGGCGGAGGTTGAGGTGGTGGTGGCGAGGCGGCAGAGTCGGTCATGGCGCTTGCGTATCACACGTGTCCTTCTCCCCTTGCCGGAGAAGGTGGGCTACGGGCGCCTACTCAATTTGAAGCTGAAAAAGGCTGTCATCCCGGCCGGAAGACCGCTCTGGCGGTCTGTAGAGCCGGGACCCAGGGGCTGCCGCAAAGCCTGAACCTCCTGGGTAATGTCGCCTTTTTGGTACCGGGCGTTCGGGTCTGCTTTCGGGCGCCCAGGCAATGACCGCTATCGACCCATAACGGACCTTGCGCCGCCCCCAACCGGCGGACCCCAGCAGAGTTCAAGGATCGGTGGGGAGCGCACCTGCCTCGCATATCAGAAGCCTCCTGGCCGGACAGGCGCAGCGCGGGTTAGAGGCTAGGGCTTCGAGGCAGCTGGGCCCGCGCCGGCCTTCGCCATTGCCTCTTCGTGGCGCGCGCCCGCAAGGATGTTGGGAAGCCCGTAGTTGCCTTCGTGGCAGGCGTCCTCGTAGATCGGCCCCGCCTCGGGATTGAGCACGGCTTCGCCACGCCAGGTCTGGGTGTAGGAAGCCGGGTCCTCGATTTCGAAGGCGTATAGAATTTCGGTCGGACCTGTGCGGGTGAAGCGCTCCACGGTGCGACCACCTTCGCTGAGGGGGGCCGGCGCGTTCGGCGTGGGCCGATGCCAGAATTCACCCCTGTTGAAGTTGGTGGTGTCGACCACCAGCGTCGCGCCTTCCCACCATCCGATGGAGTCGCCCAGCCAGCGCCGGATCGCCGCCGGAGCGTGGCGGCGACCAGTCATCCGCACGATGCGCAGTTCGTGGTTCACCTCGCTGCTCAGCACCACCTCATCGCGGGTCTGAAGGATCTGCATCGCGCCCTGGATATTCGGTGGTCCGACGAAAGCCCCGAGGAGGCATCGGTCGGCGTAGGGACGCTCCTGGGCACTGTCGGCGCGGTGCAGCTCGTCGGCGAGGAAGGCCGCCGCCGCGGTCCGGGTCGCTTCATTGAGCGGGATCTTGCCGTCGGCGGGCTCGACGATCCACGAGGTGCGGATCTGACCGTTAATACGCATCAAGGGACGGGGTTTCGCGTCCCACAGGATGTTCTGGTCGTCGGTTGGCTCCCCCTCGGACGGCGGGGCAAGATCCTTCGACGCAAGCGGGGCCTGCAGGGTGGCGACCCGGCCGGCGCTGGCTTGTTCGTAAGCCTTCGCCTCGGCGGGGCTCGCGGTGAGCGTCTTGAAGGCGCTCGGGCGCGCCACCGGGGTGAGGGAGGAGGCGCTCCAAATGCCCTGCAAGTCCGGGTGGCCGAAGGCGTCGTGGGGCGGCCGGTAGCCGCCGGCGCAGATCGGCGCAGCTGCCAGGAGTTGCAGAGCTAGTCCCAGGCCCAAGGCCGAGGTTCGGCCATGCGCCGCCCACCCGAACACCGTCTTGCCCACGACGCTGCTCCCTCCGAAGTCCAGGGGCGATAGGCGCACAGTCCGTGGCGGAGGGCCAGCGACCGATGTTCGCCCAGCCCGCTCTGCGCACCGACCCAAGCGACCGCTTTCGACCCGTTGCTGACATTCGCGGGCCTTGTGGGACACTGCCTTTCAGATCGCGGTGAGTGGGGCAGAATGCATTTCGCGCCTAAACGACCGTTGGCTTGTTCGCTTGCGACGGCGGCGTTCGTGTCCGCCGGTTCCGTCCAGGCCGCCCAGTGCTACGACCTGAGCAAGGGCGAGCCGAAAGCTCTCAGCGGAGAACTTCAATACATCCTGTTTGCAGGCCCTCCCAACTTCGAGGACGTGCAGAAAGGGGACACGCCAGAACCCACTTACGTGCTGAAGCTAGACCACGAGATCTGCCTAAAGGGGGACGAGTTCGCTGACCCCGGAAAGATGTTCGAACAGGTCCAACTCGTCGGAAACAAGGAAACGTGGCCCATGCTGAGGGCCAACGTTAGGCAGCGTGTGCGCGTCACGTTGAAGGACCAGATGGCGGCGGAAACTGGCCACCACCACGAACCCTTGGTGGCTTGGGTAATAAGCGTCATGCCATCGGCGAGGAAGATGGCCTTCGTAGATGAATACGGGAGTGCGGCAACCACGATCCGCGCCTTTTACGAGACACTTGGCAGCGGTCAGGGTGACGTGGCCTCGACGATGGTTGTCCCTGAGAAGCGGGCCAAGGGGCCATTCTCTCCTGAAAGTCTCACTCGCTTCTATGGCCACCTCAAGGAGCCGATCCGTCTCGTGCGGATCGATCAGAGCGGTCCTGACACCTTTATTGCTCACTACACATACGCGACCGCAAAATCGGTCTGCGACGGCCAAGGCTTGGTGACGACCGTCGCGAGAAGCGGCAGGAACTACATTGCGAGTATCAAGGCCCTGAAGGGCTGCTAACCGCCCATCTCAGAACTTCGCGTCGTCCGCTGCTCGGAACTTCCAAACCGCTCGTTTCGGTAGTCGCCGATCGCCTGGGTCCCGGCTCTTCCCCCGGGCTTTCGCCGGGGTGCGGCCGGGATGATGGAGCTTTATGAGGCTAGGGGGAAGGACCCCTACATCGGCGGCTTGGCGCCGTTTTCGCCGATGGAGACGGAGCCGGCGGTGAGGCCGTTGGGGCCCTTGCCGACGACCATGAACACCGGCGTGCCGACCTTCAGCATCTCGCGCTTGCCGGGCGTGATCTGCACCACCGGCACCTTGGCCGGGACGGTGATGTGGCGCGTGCCGGTCGGATAGGAGACATCCAGTTCCCGCGAGCCCTTCTTTCCGGAGACCACGGTCGCGACGTCGCCATTGGTCATCATCGAGCCGGGCTTGAGGTCCCAGCCATAGTGGCCGGCGCCCATCTTCACGCCGGGCGGGAAGACGTGGACCTCGAGCGACTTGCCGGTCGAGCCGTCCTTGCTGGGCATCTCGGTGGTGCCGATGAAGCTGCCCGGCTGGATCGCGTCGATAGCGACGGGCTTCATCACGGCCACGCTCCAGGTCGGCGTGAGGTTCACGACCTGAGGGCCCTTGTCGGTCTTCAGGGTGAGCTGGGTGTCGGTCATGGCGGTGACGGTTCCGCGCACCACGGTGGGCGCGGGCGGTGTGGCGGGCGCCTGGGCGAGGGCCGGCGCGGCGACGGCGGCGAGAGCCAGCGCGATGGTGAGGTTGCGGATCATGGGCGTTTCCTTTGCGGCGGCGAGAGGGCGCGGCGCCTTCTGGAGCGAACGCCGTTCACGGGCCAGATAGGAAGCGCCGCCGTA
Organism: Phenylobacterium sp.; assembly: GCA_045802455.1. Taxonomy (GTDB): domain Bacteria; phylum Pseudomonadota; class Alphaproteobacteria; order Caulobacterales; family Caulobacteraceae; genus Phenylobacterium. Next base: position 16,489 of record JBJMQX010000011.1, read on the forward strand.
GCGGTCAACGGCGCACGCGCCGAGTTCGCCTCCGGATCGAAGCCGAGCCTTAGAAACCCGGCCTGAACAGCGCCGTTGTCCCCCGACGGCCAAAAGGGCGATGGGATGCACGACGGAAGATCCGGCCGGTGAACGCCGGGCGCGGCGGCAAGGCTGAGACGCGGCGGCCGGGCGGCAGCATCGGCCGGGCGCTGGGCCTGGGCCTGATCACCGGCGCAGCCGACGACGATCCTTCGGCGATCGGCACCTACGCCAGCGCCGGCGCGCGCTTCGGCCTGGGGGTGCTCTGGATGGCGCCCGTCACCATGCCGATGATGTACGCGGTCGTGTACCTGTCCTCGAAGCTGGGGCAGGTCTCGGGGCGCGGCCTCTTCCACGTGATTCGCGACTTCTACCCGCGCTGGCTGCTGTGGGCGGTGCTGGTCGGCGTGATGATCGGCAACACCATCGAGGCGGCGGCGGACCTGGGCGGCATGGCCGCGGCGCTGAACCTGTTCGTGGCCGTCCCGATCCCGCTGCTGGCGGCAGGCGTCGGCGCGGTGATCTTCGCCCTGCAGGTGTTCGGGTCCTACAACCTGATCCGCAATGTCTTCCGCTGGCTGGCGCTGGCGCTGCTGGCCTACGTCGGCGCGGCGCTGCTGGCCAAGCCCGACGCGGCGCAGGTGCTGGCCGGCACGGTGGTTCCGAAGATCGCCTTCGACAAGCAGTTCCTGGGCATCGTGGTGGCGGTGATCGGCACGACGCTCTCGGCCTACCTCTTCACCTGGCAGTCGAACCAGGAGGTCGAGGAGGAGATCGCCGAGGGCCGCACCCGGCTGATCGACCGGATCGGCGCCACCGACCAGGAGCTGGCGCAGAGCCGGCGCGACATCCTGATCGGGATGATCTTCTCCAATGTGGTGATGTATTTCATCATCCTGTCGACGGGCGCCACCTTGTACGCCGCGGGCCAGCACGACATCGACACCGCCGCCCAGGCCGCCGAGGCGCTGCGGCCGCTGGCCGGACCGGCCGCCAGCGGGCTCTTCACGCTGGGACTGATCGGCGTCGGCTTCCTGGCCGTGCCGGTGATGACCACGGGGGCGGCCTACGATCTCGCCCAGGCGCTGGGCTGGAAGGCGACGCTGCACTCGACCGCGCGCCAGGCGCCGCGGTTCTACGTGGCGATCGGGGTGGTCACGGCGGTCGCGGTGGCGATGAACTTCCTGGGCTTCAACCCGATGCGGGCGCTGGTGCTGTCCGGGATCGTGCAGGGCTTTTCGACGCCGCCGCTGCTGCTGCTGCTGATGCTGATGACCAACAGCCGGCGGATCATGGGCGAGCGGGTCAACAGCCTCGGCACCAACGTCCTGGGCTGGACGACGACGGCGGTGATCTTCCTGGCCAGCGCCGGGCTGGTGGCGAGCTGGTTCCTGTAGCGGTGGGTTCGTGGTTCGAAAAAGACAGCGCCTGCGGCGCGCAGGGCGTCTCTGAGCTGGCTGATGCGCCAGTTGTCAGCCGTGGGGGCAGCGGATGGCGGTGTCGGTCTGGCCCTTGGAGCGGAGGCGGCCGGCGTCGAGGACGATGATCTGTTCGGTTTCGGCGCAGAGCGTGCGGGCCGGGCGGCCGGGCGTTTCGATGCGGCTGATCTCGTGGCCGAGGACGCGGGCCTGGCGTCCGTCCGGCGCGATCTCGACCCGGTCGACGGTGGCGGTCTCGTGGAAGCGCGAGCCGGCGAAGAAGCGCCGCGCCTGGGCCTGCGCCTGGGCGAGCGTCGCGGTCCCGTTGGGCACGATACTGTTGTCCGAGGCGCGCGCCCGGTCGGCGAAGCGGGCGTCGGCCGTGAAGCCCGCGAAGTAGCCGCGAAGGTCCTTGGCGTTCCAGGCCTGCTCCTGCTTCGCCACGAACGCGCGGACCGCGGGCTCGGTCAGGCGGGCGGGCGCGGCGTGGGCAGAGGCCGCCAGCGAGATGACCGCCAGGATGAGCAGACGAAGCACCGTCAGTGCGACGGACGTTTCGGCGCCGCCGCGCCAGATCGCGCCGCCGCGGTGGCGTCGCGGATCGGCTTGAACTCCGAGGCGGCGTTCCACTGCGGCCAGCGCGCCGAGTTCGCGAGGTCGCGGCCGACGGCGTAGAACAGGGCCACGTCCTGGGCGGCGCCGCGCAGGTCCCAGTCCGGGCTCCAGTCGTCGCAGACCTGGTGGTAACAGCGGCCGGTGTAGTCGCTGACCCAGCGGTCGCCCGCCGCGCGGCCGCCTGAGACCAGGTCCGGGCCGGCCGCCATCTCCATGAGCAGCAGGGTCGGCACGCCGCGCTTGGCGACGCTGAAATGATCGGCGCGGTAGAACAGCGCCTTCTCCGGATGCGGGTCGGGGGTGACGGTGCGGCCCTGGCCGGCCGCGGCCCTGGCGAGATCGGCCTCCAGGGAGTCCTGGCCGGCGCCGACCAGGACCAGGTCGTGGGCGGGTCCGGCGGTCTGCAGCACGTCGATGGTGAAGTTGGCGGCGGTCTTGGCCAGCGGATATAGCGGGTGGCCGGCGTAGTACTCGCTGCCCAGCAGGCCGCGCTCCTCGGCGGTCCAGAGGGCGAATACCATCGTGCGCTGCGGCTTGGGCGCCTTGGCGAAGGCGCGCGCCAGCTCCAGCACGCCGGCCACGCCCATGCCGTCGTCGATGGCGCCGTGGCGGACGGGATCGCCCTTGGCGTCGGGCGGACCGATCCCGAAGGCGTCCCAGTGGGCGGCGAACATCACGCTCTCGGCCGGGCGCACGGCGCCGGGGATCTTGGCCAACACGTTGTGGCTCATGATCTTCGAGGTCTTCACCGCGAAGTCGGCGGAGAAGGTGGCTTTCAGCGGCACGGGCCTGAAGTCCGCCTGGCGGGCCCGGACCTTGAGCGCGTCGAAGTCGAGGCCCGACTGCTTGAAGAGCCGGCGGGCGAGGTCGAGCTGCATCCAGCCCTGGAAGAGCGGGTGGACCTTGGCGGGGTCGGCGCGGACGACGTCGTAGCTGTCGCCGTTGGAGGCCACGACGGTGGACCACGGATAGGCCGCGCCGGCGGTCTCGTGGACGAGGATGCAGCCCACCGCGCCCTGGCGGGCGGCCTCCTCGAATTTGTAGATCCAGCGGCCGTAGTAGGTGGCCGCCTGGCCGCCGAATTTGCCGGCCACCGGCTCGCCGGGCCTGGCCTCGAAGTCCGGGTCGTTGATCAGGACGACCGCGATCTTGCCCTTCAGGTCATAGCCCTTGAAGTCATCCCAGCCGCGCTCGGGCGCGGTGACGCCGTAGCCGACGAACACCAGCGGCGCGTCCTTGACGGCGACCCGGTCTACCGGCCGCTGGGTCCAGATCATCACGTCGCGGGTCTCGGCGAGGTCCTGGGGCGGGCCGGCGGCGGCCAGGGTGAACTTCGGCGCTTCGCCGACCTGGAAGCGGACCAGCGGCACGGCTTGGGTCCAGCCGCCGTTTTCGCCGCCCGGCTGCAGGCCCGCGGCTTTGAACTGGGCGGTGAGGTAGGCGATCGTCTTGGCCTCGCCCGGGCCGCCGGGCGCGCGGCCGGCCAGGGCGCTGTCGGCCAGGACCTTGACGTCGCGGCTCATCCGTTCGGCCGAGATCGGTCCGCTGTCGGGCGTGGCGGCATAGGCGAGGGTGGAAAGGCCGAGGGCGGCGGCGAGGGCGGGCAGGATCGGGTGCATGCCGAGACGTATAATCCCGGCGCGCGGGAGCGGAAGGGCGCGCGAACGCGTTTGCCGGGCCGAAGGAGCCTTCGCCATGCCCCGCCCGCCGCTCGTCCTTGTCCTGCTGCCCCTCATGGCGGCCTGCGCCAGCCAGTCGCCGTCGGCGGCCAAGAAGTCGGTGGACGCCGTGGTCCTCGAGGAGACCCAGCGCCACAAGGCGGTGGCGGCGGCCCAGGCCGGCGAGACCTCCAGCCAGGCCCTGGCCCACGTCGCCGACGGGCCGAAGGAGCAGAAGCCCGTCCCGCAGTAGGCCCCCAGGGATAGCGCCCAAGCAAAAGGGCCGGCGCTTACGCGCCGGCCCTTCGAGGTTCGCGGGCGGGCTCCTTCCGGAGCCGGCCTGAAGCCTTAGACGCTCTGCAGCTGACCGGCCGAGCTCTTGCCGCTGCGCGGGTCCTTCTCGACTTCGAAGCTGATCTTCTGGCCCTCGTGGAGGGTGCCCAGGTTCGCGCGTTCAACCGCCGAGATGTGCACGAACACGTCCTGGCCGCCGGCGTCCGGCTGGATGAAGCCGAAGCCCTTTTGACTGTTGAACCATTTCACGACACCAGTCGCCATATTAGTATTCCCTTCCGGGTCTCAGGTATTCACGCGCCCACGATGAGCAGCGAGATCAAAATGTCGGAGAGGGTCGAGGGCGGTTCCGGGGCCCGATGAGACATCGGGAGTGGAGAGCGGGCGAGCCAAAACGATTTTCGATAGCCGACACTTCTCACGCCCCGATGTCAAAAGCAAGGAAATTTGCCCCCGTTTCCCCGATCGGGCGAGACGCGGCGCTGATTTACCTATAGAAATCTTCCCACGTTAACGTTCGATTATCCATGCGCGGCCCCCTGCCCGACCCGGTGGGGGCGTCCGCTTGAGAGGAATACCGACCATGGCCATCCGAGGCGCGGCTGAGCGCGAGACCCTGACCGTAGCGCGCGACGATGGCCGCTGGGCCGTCGAACACCAGGGCGTGTTCTCCGACCACACCAGCGACCGCGAGGAGGCCAAGGCCGCCGCCAACAAGCGGGCCCGCGAGCTGCAGGACGCCGGCCGTCCCTGCCAGGTGCGGGTGACCGGCGAGCATGGCTATTTCGCAGATGCCTGAGCTCAACAACCCACAGGCGCGCAAGCCGGTGCGCCGCGTCTCCGCGGCCGAGATGGCGCGCGGGGCGATCGAGAAGGCCGAGCAGGACGGGATCGACCGCGGCCAGATGATCCTGCGCATGACGCTGCGCGACGCCTCCGAGCTGAAGCGCGACCCGAGCGTGGCGCTGGCCGACATCAGCTTCGGCGGCGGGGCGATGCGCTACCTGGGCGTCCGCGTCGAGCAGGGCGGGGTGACGCTCTCGACCCTGGACCGCGGGGACGGCGAAGCTCCGCCCGCGGCGGCGGCGGCCGAGCCCGCGCCCAAGAAGAAGCCGGCCAAGAAGAAGGCCAAGGCGCCGGCCGAGTAGAGGGCCCGGACGGCGCTTCGGCTTCGGGCGGACCGCTACTTCTTGGCGGGCGGCGCCGCGCCGCCGGCGTTCGACAGCTTCGCCTGGATCTCCTTGGCCCGGTCGAGGTGGGCCTGGATCTTGGGCACCGCCTTGGCGGCGCCGCCCTTCAGGCCCGCGTCCGAGCCGTGGTCGGCATAGCCCTTCATCAGGTCCAGCGCCTCCTGGTGGCCGGCGACCTGCTGGTCGATGTAGGTCTTGTCGAAGTCGGCGGCGGGCGCGGCCTTCAGGTTGTCCAGGAAGCCCTTGCGGCGCTGGTCGAGGTCGGGCGAGGGCTTCTGGTTGGCCGCCGCGATCAGCGGCTTCATCTCGTTCGACATCGCCGTGTGGTCGGTGACCATCATCTTGCCGAAGGCCTTCACGTCGGGGTTCTTCGAGCGCTGCTGGGCCATCTGGCCGGCCTGGATCTCATACATGTCGCTCTGCGAGGCGTTCGAGACGAAGGCGTCGGTGCTCATCGCGCCGGCGGTGTTGGCCGAGGCTTCGCCGACCGCGGCGCCGACCTTGTCCTGGGCCTCGTTGACGGGCTGGGTCTGGCCGGGGTTGCCGGTCTGGGCGCCTTCGGAAGCATTGGGGTTGTTCGCCGGCTTGTTGCAGGCGGCGAGCGACAGCGCGGCGACGGCGGCGGCGGTCATGGCGATGGCGTGTTTCATGGCTGGCTCTCCCTTGGAGGTTCGGCAGCCACAATGGGCCCAGCGAAGCTAGGTTCCTGAGCGCCTATCCTAGGTTAAGGGGCCCGCTTGAGAGCCGCTTCGACCTGGTTCAGGCCGGCGTGCAGCCAGCCGCTCTCGTTGGAGTTCTTCGAGGCGGCCAGCAGCGCGGTCAGCGCATGGCGGCGCGCCTCCAGGGCGGCGCGGTTGGCGGGCTCGGCGGCCAGCGCCGCGCTGGTGAGGCGCAGCGCCAGGGCCGGGTCGGCGGCGACCAGCGCCTCGGCGCGGGCGGCCACGGCCGCGGCGCCGCCGCCAAGCCTGACGACCTCGGCCTCGGCCGCTTTCGGCGAGACGGCGTACATGGTCGCCGGATCGGTGTCGAACCAGCCGGCGTAGCCCTCGTAGATGCCGCGCACCGACCACGAGATCGCGCCGTACCCCTCGCCGACGTAGAGCTCCGGCGGCAGCCGGATCGAGGCCATCAGCGAATAGACGTCCTGCCCCTGGTTCATGCCGCGCACGGTGGCGTCGTGCACGTAGAGGATGGCGTCGCGGTACTGCTTCAGCACCCGCTGGACGTTGGCGGCCCCGACGATGGGCGTCCCATGGCTGGGCAGCACGATCTCGGGCTTCAGCGCCAGCACGCGGTCGATGGACTCGACGTAGTTCAGGGCCGGCCGCGGCTCGGTCCCGCGCAGCGTGTAGAGGTTCGGGAACGAGGCGTAGTAGTTGTCGCCGATGAACAGCGCCTTCAGCTCCGGGATCCAGACGTTGAGCATGTCCGGGGTCTCGCCCGGCATGGCCAGGCAGTCGAAGGTGAGGTCGCCCAGCCGGAATTTGTATTCCTTCTCGAACAGCACGTCGGCCAGCGGCGGGGCGGCGTAGTTCCCCGGACTGGCGCTGGCCGCGCCCGGGCGGGCGCCCAGCGCGCCGGGGGCGGCGTTGTACTGGGCGGCGTTGCGGCGGACGAAGAAGCCCTCGAGCCGGGCCTGGTAGTTGCGGAACTCGACCTCGTTCGCCTGGCCGACGACGTGGGTCCCGGGCTCCTTCCAGGCCGGCACGCCGCCGGTGTGGTCGCCGTGGCCGTGGGTGAGGACGATGTCGCGGACCGGCGCGGTCGAGACCGCGCGCAGGAGGGCGCGGTGGCGCTGGGCGTTCATCGGCAGGGAGGTGTCGATGATCACGTTGCCAGCCTTGGTCGTGACCATGAAGGTGTTGCCGAAGCCGGTGGCCTGGAAGATCCGCCCGCCGGCGAAACTGAGCGCCTGGGTCTGGCCGGCGCCCGCAGCGGTGGGCTGGGCCGCGCCGCTGGTCCCCAGGTCCTGCGCGGCGGCCGGCGCGGCGAGGCCCAGCGCAAGGGCGGCGACTAGAGCGGCGTGCATGAAAGGCTCCCCCGAGCTGGAACAGACGCGGCCAGACTGCGCCATAGTTCTCATGGCGGCCAGTTCGCGTGCGGGGCGCGTCCTTGACAGGCCGAGACCCACAGGCTGGCATCTGACTACGAGACTTGAGACGGGAAGCATCCTGACGGAAGCACTCCGTCCCTTGGAATGGAAGGCGCGTGACATGCCGATGCAGAAGACCGCCACCGGGACCGAGGTCCGCTGGCGGCCCGTGCGCGAAGGGGTGACGCTCGCGCCCTTACGCATGGAGGCCGGCGCCGGCACCTTCCTGATGCGCTACGAGCCCGGCTCGCGCTCGCCCACCCACACCCACCCGGACGGCGAGGAGATCTATGTCGTCTCGGGCAAGGGGCGGCTCGACGACCTGCCGATCGCCGCCGGGGACTTCATCTGGACCCCGCCCGGCGAGGGCCACACCCTGCACGCCGAGACCGAGGTGGTGATCCACGTCACCCTGCCCGGCCCGGTGGTGGTGACCGAGTGAGCGGCGCGCCCGATCCGGACCCACGCGAGAGCGCCCGGCGCAAGCTGATCGGTCGCGCGATGGTGCTCGGCCTGCTGGCGCTGGTGGCGATCTACGTCTTCGCGACGTTCCGCCCGCACTGAGATCGTTCCTCCCCTGCGCGAGCGAGGGAGGAACTGGGACCTGCTACTTGGCCTCGGCGGCGGCTTTCATGGTGGCGACCAGGCCGGTGAACTGGGTGGTGCGGCGGGCCTTGTCGGCGGCCTTGTCGGCGGCCTCGTGCTTCGGCAGGGCGTCGGCGTCGTAGACGAGGGTGTAGAGCAGCTTGGAGGTCTTCTTGTCGATCGGCTGGATCTCCACGGTGCCGTGGTAGTCGATCGGGCTCTTCGGCTGCGAGTAGGTGTAGGACCAGGCGGTCTTGGCGACGAGCAGCTCCTCGACGCGGCCGGCGATGGTGCGCACGGAGCCCACCTGGCCCGCGGGGCCGGCCTCGGTGCAGGTGGTCTTGAACCAGGCGCCGATCTGGCAATAGCCGTTGATCTTCGGCCACGCCTTGTCCGCGGGAGCGTTGATCGTGGTCTCCAGCGGCACGGTGACGAAGTCGGCGGCGTGCGCGGCGCCGCAGGCGAGTGTGAGTGTGGCCGCGGTGGCGGCGAGCAGAAGCTTCATGTGCGTTATCCCCAAATCGTTCACGACAAGTTTGGACCGGGGAAGGCCCTCTCGCCAAGCCCAAGGTTGCTCCCGCGGCCACGGAATCTAGGTTGGCCTCGCCTGCCGTAGGGGGAGCGTGTTTGGCCGACGACCCGGATCTTCTGGCCTTCGTGCGCGAACATATCCGCTCGGTCTGGGCTCTGGAACTGCTGCTCATGCTGAAGCGCGACCCGGCTCGCTGCTGGCCCGACGCCGAGCTGGTGAGCGAACTGCGCGCGAGCGTGGGGCTGGTC